>NZ_JAJJOB010000006.1:0-90402 GCF_020907345.1 Arthrobacter sp. zg-Y179
CCGGATGTGGAAGCGGGGACTAAAGACCCGTGAAGCTGACCGGTACTAATAGGCCGATAACTTACACCACACCAGCACCTGGACGGACACGACTTCAAACGGTCCGTCAAAGTATAAAGGGTGTTGTAGATCATGCTGCTTGCGTCCACTATGTGGTTCCCGGACAACAACACTGTTGTTGCGCCTGGAACACGAACCCACTATGCCTCCTTGTCCAGGGGGCGGGTTCACCAATATTTACCGCACTGCCGGCACCCCTTTGGGGTTTCGGGACGTGTTGTAACCATTGTTTTCCCCTTCCACCCTTTGGGGTGGGTGCGGGTAGAAGGGTTACGGCGGTCATAGCGTGGGGGAAACGCCCGGTCCCATTCCGAACCCGGAAGCTAAGACCCACAGCGCCGATGGTACTGCATCCGGGAGGATGTGGGAGAGTAGGTCACCGCCGGACAATATTTAGTACAGAGGGTCAGGTCCCGCACCATTCGTGCGGGACCTGATCTGTTTAACCGGCAGATGCGGATAGGGTAAATGTATGGAATCCAGAGTGGAGACAAAAATCACCAGCGGGCGCGGTATTCTCTGGCTGACCCATTTCGCTGCAGTGCTTGTTCTGGCGTCCTGTTTTGCCTATGGAACCACGATTTACGATTCCTTGCCGGAAACCATTCCGACCCACTGGGGCGCCGGTGGCCGCCCGGATGCCTGGGAGGCCAAATCCTTCGGGACCGCCTTCCTCCCTCTGCTGATGGGTGCCGGTACCAGTGCACTCCTGGCCTTGGTGGCCGCCGTCGTACCCGCCATGGTTCCCCCTGAAAAGGATCCGTCGCCCTGGGAGCTGTATCGGCGCGAGGGAATGATCCGCGGCACGGTTGTTGCCCTGGGTGGGACTTCTGTCCTGATAGCGGCGCTGATCGGCGCGCTCACGGTTGCCGGCTGGCGGAGCCCGGACCATGTATCCGGCGGGCCGGCCCTCGTGATGATTCCCCTGATCCTTGGCTTCTTGGTCCTTTCCTATACGGCTGCCGCCCGCTGGGCGCGGCGGACGGCTGAGCGGCACGGTGCCCGCCCCACAGAGGAGGAAGAGGAGGAGGAGAAGCGGTGGGTCGGCGGCATCCTCTACAACGACCCGAATGATCCCCACATCCTGGTACCCAAGCGCAGCGGGTCCGGCACCGGCTTGACGGTGAATGTCGGCAACCGCAGGGGGCGCACCGCCGTCGTGGTGTTCCTGGTGGTCTTTGTTGTCCTTCCTGCTGTGTTCGGAGTCTTTCTGGCCCTCTAGGCACTGCCTGCCGGCTTGGTCCGTTTCTCCACTAGGCTTGTACCCATGCGTATTGCTCGATTTGTACAGGACAGCGACCCCGCCTTCGGCGTGGTCGGCGGAGAAGAAGGCAGCGAAGAAATCGCCGTCATTAAGGGTGACCCGTTCTTTTCGGGCGTCCAGCTGACAGGGGAGCGGCACAAGCTGGAAGACGTGCGCCTGCTGGCCCCGATCATCCCGCGAAGCAAGGTGGTCGGCATCGGCCGCAACTACGCGGACCACGCCAGCGAAATGGGTAACGACGTGCCGCCGGCCCCGTTGATGTTCCTCAAGCCCAACACCTCGGTCATCGGCCCCAACGATCCCGTGGTGCTGCCGTCCTTCTCCGACGAGGTTTCCTACGAAGCCGAACTCGCCGTCGTCATCGGACGCATCTGCAAGGATGTCCCGATTGAACGCGTAGACGAAGTCATCTTCGGATACACCTGCGCCAACGACCTCACCGCCCGCGATGCCCAGCGCACCGACGACCAGTGGGCCCGGGCCAAGGGCTTTGACACCTCCTGCCCGCTGGGCCCGTGGATCGAAACAGAGCTGGATCCCGAGAACACCGCGGTCCGTGGTTACCTCAACGGTGAACTGGTCCAGGACGGCAACACCAACTCGATGATCTGGGGCGTCAAGGAACTGGTTTCCTACGTCTCGCAGGCCTTCACCCTGCTGCCGGGCGACGTCATCCTCACCGGCACCCCCGCCGGTGTCGGCATCATCAGCGACGGCGAACGCTTCGAGGTCGATATCGAAGGCATCGGCCGGCTGGTCAACACCGTCCGCAGCTGATGTCCCGCGGAGCGGCCCGGGAGTCCGGCCGGAGTACAGCCATGTCTGCGCTGATCTGGTCCCTGATCCTCCTGGCCGCTCCGTTTCTCGGCTCCCCACCCGCTGCCGCCCTGCCGTGGGGCACAGGTGCAGCGCTGCTGATGGGTGTTTTCCCGGCTGTCCTGGTCACCTACCTGCAGCGGAACAATGACCTCCGCCGCCTGCCGCCGTCGTCCCTGCCGCCAACAGTGCTGGGTGCGGCGGCGCTGGCGTTTATGTTCCAGCGGCTCATCCTCTGGCTGGACGGGCCGCTGCCGCTCTCAGCGGCGGTCTTCGGCCTGCTGGCTGCCGCCGTCGTGCTGCTGGTCGCAAATGCGTTCACGTCCTGGTCCTGGCTGGACCTCACCCTGGGGGCGGGCATCGTGATCCTCGGTTCGACGGCGTTCCTGCTGTTCCCCGGACTGCCGGGAACCATGGCAGGTGTCGTTCTTGCCGGCGCGCTGGCACTTTCCCTTACTGCCCGGCTGCGGCAGGGACGCCCGGCAAGACATCTCGCGGCCGCGGCCGCCGGAGCGGTGGCCGGCGGGGGAGTCTTCCTCTGGCTGCTCTCCTACGCACAATAAGGCGGCAACCGGGCGGAAGAGTCTAAACTGGGAAACATCATGACTAACGCTCCCACTCCCTTAGCTGACCTTCCCACCGTTACCGATGACACGCCCGTACGCGTGCGCTTCTGCCCGTCTCCCACGGGCACCCCGCACGTCGGCCTCATCCGGACCGCCCTTTTCAACTGGGCCTATGCCAAGCACACCAAGGGCACCATGGTGTTCCGCATCGAAGATACCGACACTGCACGCGACAGCGAGGAGAGCTACCTCCAGCTCCTCGACGCGCTGAAGTGGCTTGGCATCACGTGGGATGAAGGCGTGGAAGTGGGCGGGCCGCACGAACCGTACCGCCAGTCCCAGCGCGGCGAGATCTACCAGGACGTCATCGCGAAGCTGCGCGAGGCCGGCTACGTCTACGAGTCCTACTCCACCCCGGAGGAAATCGAAGCGCGCCACCGCGCCGCCGGACGCGACATCAAGCTCGGCTATGACAACTATGACCGCGACCTGACCCCGGAACAGATCGAAGCCTTCCGGGCCGAAGGCCGTTCACCCGTGCTGCGTGTCCGGATGCCGGATGAAGACATCACCTTCACTGACCTGGTCCGCGGCGAGATCACCTTCAAGGCCGGAACCGTTCCCGACTTCGTAGTGGTCCGGGCCAACGGCGCACCGCTCTACACGCTGGTCAACCCGGTTGACGACGCCCTCATGGGGATCACCCACATCCTGCGCGGCGAGGACCTGCTCTCCTCCACCCCGCGCCAGGTTGCGCTTTACCGCGCCCTGATCGACGTCGGCGTCGCCAAGTACATGCCCCTGTTCGGTCACCTTCCGTACGTCATGGGTGCCGGCAACAAAAAGCTGTCCAAGCGCGATCCGGAGTCCAGCCTCTTCCTGCACCGGGAACGCGGCTTCATCCCCGAAGGCCTGCTGAACTACCTGTCCCTGCTGGGCTGGTCGCTGTCCGCAGACGAGGACATCTTCACCGTCGACCAGCTCGTGGAAAACTTCGACATCCACAACGTGCTGGCCAACCCTGCCCGCTTCGACCTGAAGAAGGCCGAGGCCATCAACGGCACCCACGTACGCATGCTCGAGGCCGAAGACTTCCGCAACCGGCTGGTTCCTTACCTGCAGCAGGCCGGTCTGGTAGGGGAGACCCTTACGCCGCGTGAAGAGGAAATCCTGACCGAAGCCGCACCCCTGGTACAGGAGCGCATCACCCTGCTGGGTGAGGCTCCGGACATGCTCGGCTTCCTGTTCAAGGCCGACGACGCCGTCGACGTTGCCGATGACGCCCGCAAGGGCCTGCCCGCGAACCTGGGCGAGGTCCTCGATGCCGCCCTGGCGGCTCTCGAGTCCGTGTCCGACTGGACCGCGGAGAACATCCAGGCAGCGCTGCGCCAGGCACTGGTGGAAGACATGGGTATCAAGCCTCGGCTGGCCTTCGGTCCGGTGCGCACTGCGGTCTCCGGACGCCGGATTTCGCCGCCGCTGTTCGAGTCCATGGTCATCCTTGGCCGGGAATCCTCGCTCGCACGGATCCGCGCGTTCCGCGCCGCAGCCTAGGAACACCGAAATGGGCAGGTTCATCGATGCGGTTCTATTCGACATTGACGAGACCCTCATCGATCTGCAGGCCGCCATGGGCAGCACGCTGCAGGCGGTCAGCGTCGATGACCTGACCCATTTCACGGCGGCGGACTGGGAGGCCTATACCTCCCTGTTCGCCGCCGACCCGCAGGGGCACTACAACGCTTACCTGGCCGGGCGGCTGGGCTTTGCCGACCAGCGGGTACTGCGCCTGCAGCACGCCCGCGAACAGGCGGGGCTTGCACCCCTGGACAGCGATGCGGCCCGGGCATGGAACCAGGCCTATGAACAAGCCCTGCCGCAGTACTTCCGCGCCTTTGACGACGTCGTTCCCCTTCTCGATGCCTTGGAAGCCCGCGGCATTGCGTACGGGGCAGTCAGCAACAACGTGCACGACTACCAGCGGGCCAAGCTGGACGCCGCCGGACTGCAGCGCATCAAGGTCCTGGTCGGGATCGACACCGTCGGTGCCGCCAAACCGGAACCGGCAATCTTCCATGAAGGAGTACGCCTCCTCGCCAGCAGACCGGAACGGGCTGCCTACGTGGGGGACAACCTGCAGGTGGACGCCGTGGGAGCGGCAGCCGCCGGCCTGCTGGGCGTCTGGCTCGACCGCATAGGCAATCCTTCCCCTGTGCGCGTCGACGGAGCAGCAGTGCCTTCGGGGGTCCCCACAATCGGGTCCCTCGGCGAGCTGCTCGAGCTGGTCTGAAGCGGCTGTCGGGCCCGTTTTGTACTTGGCCCGAAACCCGTGTATAGTTATATCTCGTGCTGAGGGGTTGCAGCCGAGGATAAGTCCTCGAGAAGCAGCCAGGAAAGTGCATTGGGATATGGTGTAATTGGCAACACATCGGTTTCTGGTACCGACATTCTAGGTTCGAGTCCTGGTATCCCAGCGGTAATAGGGTAGAGAATATTCGACTTTGTTTCCAACACTAGGGCCCCATCGTATAGCGGCCTAGTACGCTGCCCTCTCACGGCGGTAACGCGGGTTCGAATCCCGCTGGGGTCACATATAAAAGCCGGTCCCGGACATTGTCCGGGACCGGCTTTTCTTATCTGTTAGTACGCAAATGCGCGGTGGTGCTCTCGGATGGCGTTTACGTCGCTCCGCAGGAGGTTTCAGTTGCTGACCGGCTACAGCTAAGAGATGGGCCGACAGATACCCGTTCCCGGGGGAGCATCGGGAATGGGTATTTTTCCTCACGGCCGCTTTTTGTGCCCGCGTCATACACCCGTGAGCACCGAACGACGGGTCGTCGCGTTACGCTTCACCCGCCGGGGACCGCACCGCATCGCCTACCAGCTGCACCTGGCCCGGTCCAGCGGATTGCCCAGTCGAAGGCCCGGCGGGCCTACTCCGAGATACTCACCGATTAGAAAAAGGAGACCGCCGCCGTTTTCCGGCAGTGCGCCCCGGAAGTTCTTCGACGGCCACGGCACACCGTGTTTCGGGTGCTCGGCGGACAACGGGTCCTGCTATGGTTCCCAGGCCTTCACGCTAGCTCTTGGGCCGGGGATCAAAGAAAATTTTCCCACCCGTACCGGCCGCGTACCAACGGGAATGGGTGCGATTCAACCGCACGCTGGACATGGAACAGGCGTACGCGAAACCCAATAGGAATAGGAGCGAAGAAGCCAGGATCGCTGATCACGATTCCTGGCTTCATCACTACAACCGTCACCGATCCCATACCGGGATCGAGGCCTCTCACTTACGGAACACGTCAACAACGCCCGCGAGAGTTATATCTAGAGCCGTGAACCGCGATCCTCCGCAACAGTTCCACGCGTATCCAGGAAAATTTTGCTCAACCCGGCCAGATGGTCTACTTCATATTCTGAGTGGCTCTGAAGAAGGACCACGGCGTCTGCCTCTGCCGCTGCCCGCTCGAGGTCGGTGATGCACTTCTTTTCAGTATTAGGGGCCAACCAGTTCGCCACGTATGGGTCGTGATAGTCAACTTGTGCGCCCTGTGATTCGAGCAGGTCCGCAATTTCAGACGCCGGCGACTCGCGTTGGTCGGCTATATCAGCTTTGTAGGTGACACCTAAGAGCAGAATCTGCGAGCCATTGAGACTCTTTTTCTCCATATTTAGAAGACTCTGCACTCTTCGAGCCACGTAGCCGGGCATGGAGTTATTGATCTCTTCGGCCAGCTCCACAAATCGGAACGGGTAGTTAAGTGTCTTGCGGACTTCAAAGCTTAGATAATTGGGATCGATGGGGATGCAATGTCCGCCGACACCCGGACCAGGATAGAAAGCTTGGAATCCAAAGGGCTTGGTTTTTGCAGCCCGGATAACGTCCCACAGATCAATACCCAGCTCATGACAGAATTTTGACATCTCGTTCACAAGAGCGATGTTCACGTGTCGGTAGGTGTTTTCTAGGAGCTTTGCTGTTTCGGCTTCCTTGGCACCCTTGGTGGCAATAACTATATCCACGAAGCGTTCATAAAAGGTACGCGCCCGAGCGGTAGACGAAGGGGTAAGTCCTCCTACCACTTTCGGCGTGTTCTTGAGACCGTAAATCTTATTTCCTGGATCGATGCGTTCAGGCGAGAAGGCAAGGAAATAATCCGCATCGAATTCCAAACCGCTGGATGCGAGAATAGGCAGCAGAACATCTTCCGTCGTGCCTGGATACGTGGTGGACTCAAGGACAACCAACGTGTCCGAAGTTAGATGACGGGCTATGCTTTCCGTTGCGGATACGACCGCCCCCAGATCGGGGGCTCCAGCGTCACCCAGCGGTGTGGGGACGCAGATCACAATGGTGCGCGCATCAGCGAGGACTGTCTCGTCTGACGTTGCTTGATAGCCCGCGGCAATCATCCCAGCGATATCTTGGTCACTGACGTCATCGATATGCGAGACACCACTATTGAGAAGTTCTACGGTCCCGGCACTGGGGTCATAGCCAGCGACTTTGAGACCTGAATTTGCTGCTTCGCGGGCGAGGGGAAGGCCAACATAGCCTTGACCCATAACGACTACATCGAACGGCACGGGGCAATACCTAATTCCTGTTATTGAGGGTGATTCAAGTCTTTATTCGGTGAAATGCAGCTGCAGCCCGCAGGCATGGAGCAGTCTGGCAACGTTGTTCAGTTTCGGAGTGCGGGGTATTCCGGCGGGGAGCTTGATGATTCCGACGTCCAGATCCTCAGCCAGGAGCAGAGCCTGCGCCACATAAGGAAGAATCCGTACGTCGGCGGGGGCATCATAAGGAATGACTAGACCTGCATTTGTTGGAACCTGAAGTATTTCATCGGAGAACGATGACAGATAGGCATCCGACATCGGAACCATTCGAAGCTCAAATTCCCTGGGGCAAGCGAAACCATGCCATTGCAGGTCTACTGTATCCTCACCGTCCACGTTGAGCTTGAACATGTTAGTTCCATACGTGATTGCTCGTGGTGTGTAATCTACCGTTGGAATCGCTACTGATGCCGGCGCCAGCATCGAAATTGCTGCGTCGGCCAATTCTGCGGATACCGGTGACATCAGGTTGATCGCCCCGCCGGCATAATGGCCGAAAGAAAGGATGCAACTCACGGCCAGCCGATCGTTGGCTACGAGCCGAGGTATGTGATCCATGGCAAGAACCTGAACCGACGGAAACGCGTCATAGTTCTCAGGACTGGCAATGACGGTACAGAAGCCATCGTCGGACTCTCGTTCCCAAGTAAATTTCATGCGTTCGTGCTTTCTAGCTGGCGCAGCATGCTGCGCGGATCGAGTTCCGTATCCATATACCTGGCGGTCACAGAAGGGTGCAGTTTACCTAGGGTCCCTCGCAGGTCCTCAGACAGATCATCCGGGGTGTAGAGATACGCATGGGTTTTCAAAGCGGACTCTTCGCCGTCCGTGGCGGTGTAAGCAGCCACGATGTCCTTCCCTAGGCGGGGGAGCGATTCTGCTGGTCCGGAAAGTACGAGCAATCCAGCCTCGTGGGGCAGTGTGGTGAGGAAACGCAGCAAGTGCGAATCTAGATACGTTTCTACGCCCGACCTAGTACTAGCTTGCGGGGTTTCGACCTCGGCCCCGTCGGTTGGCCAGGAAGAAAGGTCGAAGCCCACGCCTGCAGAGGTAAGGGAAGCTAAATCCACCCATCGCGCGTCCCGGAGTTCCCCGTATGACGCCAGAACTGCTCCGCTGATGTCATCGGTGAGGGTCACAGCGGTGAAGCGCGGATCGTCCATGTATCTTCCAGGGAGGAGGATCATGTGTTCAGGAGGTATACGCAGCGTCCGCTTGGTCAAATGATCCGGCAAATAGGGCTGGATAAGTGCTTGCGGATTATCGGCGCCGGCGATTTCAACAGGGACACTGTCCTTCATGCGTTCCCGGATCGCCTTTTGTTTGCCAGGACGAATGCTTCGAAGTGCAAGGCTGGACGAAACGCGTGCCGACGACTTCTGTACGGTGGAGTCAGCCGCAGTGACCTGGCGATCATGTAGTCGCCGGATGAGATGGAAGTGGCCTGTATGTGCCAGCTTGACACCAGACCGTGCTAACCGTAGTGCCAAATTATAATCCGAACCGCTTCGTAGGCGCTCGTCATAACCGATTTGCTGTATCAGTGCTGTTTTTAGCATCAGGGTTGCATGGGCATAGACCTTGCTGCTGAATAGCAACGCAGACAGCGAGAACTCCTTGCCTGCATTCGCCATGCAGTCGTTGGCATCCCTGTTTTGGAAGTCGATCCAGCCCCCATATGTCCCGCTTATACCTCCAGCCAGAGCCTGGAAGTGGTTCTCGATCCGGTCCGGAAACATGATGTCGTCGTCGTCGTGAATTACGGTATAGGGAGAGAGGGAAACCGAAGCGGCAAAATTCCTAGCTGCTGCGATCCCAGCTGGCTTACGTTTAAAGTATCGTACTCGAACGTCATCTATGTTCTGCACGACCGATTCAGTGTCGTCAGTGGAGCCGTCGTCGATAACAAGGACTTCAATATCTTCGACCGTCTGGTTCAATACGGAATAGATACTCTCCGGTATATACTCGGCACGATTTCTAGTGCTTATCACCACTGAGGCTAGGGGTGGGGCGTCGTGCGGTTGGTGTGTCCAGCGTTTAGTGTTGCGAACGACTGATTTATCGTTGAGGAAGATGTCCCTATTGAATTTGATGGCAGCAACGCCTTCAGGTGACTGACTCACATCCTGTCGGCTGGACGGATGCCACATGTGGTACATCCGCACCCGGGGGTCTTCGAGCCAACTCAGTCGAGTACCGAACCATCGAACGCGCTGGGCAAAGTCCATGTCTTCGCCCCCGTAGATCTCCATGCGCTCATCAAATCCGCGAATCCCCAGGTAAGTTTCCCGGCTGACGGCCATCATGCCGCCCATGCCCCACCTGGGGCGAAGGGTCGAGGCATCTGAATAGTGCTGCCATTGGAAGTTCGATGGGTCTATTGCTGCGGCATGAAAACGTTCAGGAAGGTCACGGCATTGAAGAACGAGCGCTTCGGAACTATTTTGAAGAATCCGCTCCCCAATGATTGCCATCGATTCAGGTGTGAACAACATATCGGCATCGGTAGATACAAGAACTCGCCCGGTCGACTGCGCGAATCCGGCGTTGAGTGCCCTGGAACGCGACCAAACACCGTTTGTCGACGTATATACATATTTAGCGCCAAGAGCTTCAACGTGTTCCTGTAACGAAGAAGGCAGTTCCGAACCGTAATCCGAAACGATAACTTCACCCTTAAGCGGGCCGAAGGACTGCATAATGGATCGTATGGAAAGGAGTAACCGTTCCATGCCCCAATCCTTAAAGCCAATGACTACAGATATGTCAGCGGGGCTGCTCATGTAATTATCCTTTTGATTCATTACGCGGGGCTGCCAACTGGCCACACGAGATTTACCGAACGTGCCGAATGGGTTTCTAGCCGGCCAATATTTGTCAGGAAAACGAGCGCACCAAACTGGTCAGTCCTGATTGGCGTGCGAGTAAAGATGGGTACGTAGTCGATACGCAATGACGCGATTCGTTTACGTAATGCCAATTTTGGGAGGGGCATGAGGCCCAAGGCTGGGGTGTCGGATACGTATGCGAATACAGAATCAAGGTGGGAGGACGTGGATAGGCCCAGCTCGGACGCAGCAACTTCTTGCCCGCTTGCGTCCTTCACCTCGAACGTCCAGACGCCGGAACGTGCTTCTATGGCCGCCCCGAGATTCGTTACACCGCCCTCAAAACTATCGATTGGCGTCTCAAAGGTCAGATTGAAGAGTTCCAATTCATGTTTCCACTTCTACTATCGCGATCCTGACCGCACCGTATAACAAACCTCCGTAATGATATCCCATGCATTGCTCACTCGAGATTCACCGGCGGGTTTTAGGACGCCAACAGCGGAGTTACGGGATTTGAGTATGCGAAGGAGCGTGCGGCGGCGTCCTGGTACCAACTTCAGCTGCTACTGCGCTGGACCCTTGCAGGCATGCGACCGTGTATGCCAGAGGACAATCCTCGAGTTCCGGTTCCACCCGCTTGTTTAGGGGAGCCTTTTTCGGGACACCGGCGGCTGAAACGCATATACCGACGCGTATGCTTTGGCAGCGTCCGTCCTCTGATGTAAGCCGGAATTCTTCGACTAGGTCTGAGCGTTCCGGGGGCGCACCGTTAGCTTGAGGGGAAGCCGGGAGATGACGGAATTCTACGTCTTGGCTACAGGCCGTCCTCCAGCCTAAAACTTCCCTGCCTCCCTACCGTAATGGCGGCGATCAAGGCGTCGTGGCCGAAATCGTCACGTAGCGGGATAACGCAAGGGCGGCGATCTTACGACGCAACCCGGCGGTCTAAATCGCTCCTACGTATGGCGGTGCCGTTGACGTTCACCCCTTACAGAAACAGTCCGTAGTCGGACGCGAATCGGGCTCGTCGAATTCGGTTCCGCGGGGAAGGAGGCACCATTGGGACACTCCTCCGGCGTGCTAATTTCGAAACGGTAGCCGCAAAACAATAACGAGAGGAATCCCGTGCCGCCCGAAGCCCTGACCGTGGACCAGCTAGATGAGAAGGCACTCCTGGCCCGGATCTTTCCCCGGCTGGGGCCGGACACTGCGCTGCTGGGGCCGGGCGACGACGCCGCCGTAATCGCGGCGCCGGACGGCCGGACCGTGATCTCCATCGACACCTTGGTCCAGGATGCAGATTTCCGCCTCCTGTGGCCTTGCGGTTACCGCACCACCGGCTTCGATGTCGGCTGGAAATGCGTTGCCCAGAACGTTTCCGATATCCGTGCCATGGGCGCGGTCCCCACCTCGCTGGTGGTCAGCCTCACCCTCCCGGGCAGTACGGAAGTCGCCTGGGTGGAGGAACTCGCCGCAGGGCTTGCCGGCGGCATTGATTCCCTGGCGTTCGAGCGGTGCTCCGTGGTGGGCGGCGATCTGGGCCGGGGCAACCAGATTGTGGTCACGGCCGCTGTCACCGGTGACCTGGAGGGGAGGGACCCGGTTCTGCGTTCGGGGGCCCGGCCTGGCGATATTATGGCCCACATCGGGTCGCTGGGACTTGCGGCAGGCGGGCTGGCAGTACTCGAAAGCAACGTCGACATGGCGGACCCAGGGGATTCCAAGGACCACGCGCTTGCCGTGCTGGCCATGGCGCAGTGCCGGCCGCGTCCGCCGCGGACCGGGGCCGGGCCCGAGGCAGCGGCTGCGGGCGCCACCGCCATGCTGGACGTCTCCGACGGCCTCGTGCGCGACGCCGGCCGCATCGCCCGCGCCTCGGGGGTGGCCATTGACCTCGACGCCGGCTATCTCTCCGACCGGGCGGAGCTGCTGGCGCCGGCAGCTTCCCGCCTCGGTGCGGATCCGCTGGCCTGGGTGCTGGGCGGGGGAGAGGATCACGGTCTGCTGGCTGCCTTCCCGCCGGACGCGGTCCTGCCCGAGGGCTTTGTGCGCATTGGAGAGGTAACGGACGGCGAGGGGGTTACGTTCGGCGGAGAGGTGCCGCCGGCCATCGGCTGGGACCACTTCGCCGGCTAAGGGCGGGCTGCCGGCACGGCCCGCTCAGGAAGGGGGCTGAATACGCCGGTTGCGGATCCTTTCGGCAAGATCCAGCAGCTGCTCCCGTGACAGGTCCGGCAGGTGCTCCAGCTCCTTGACGAAGTCATCCAGCGCGGTGGTGGCCCGGGCCTTGAGGAGTTCGGTATAGAAGCCCACAATAATACCGGTCATGAGGGCCACCACGAGGATCCCGTACAGGGTCACGACCACCGTGATAATCCGGCCGGCCGGTCCGGTGGCCACATAATCGCCGAAGCCGACGGTCGTGAAGGAAACGAACAGGTACCAGAGGCCGTCGCCGAAATCGCTGAATTCCGGTTCGAGCCGCGGCAGCAGGAAGCTGGCGACCCCCAGGACAATCAGGAAGCCAAAGAAAATGTAGTCGGCGCCGGAGATCCGGATAATGTGCCACAGCACCCGCATCCGCTTCATGGGAACTCCCTTGGGTTTTCGATCCCCAACGGTTTCCCAATATAGGGTTACTCGCCGCTGTTGCGCAGTGCCTCGGTGAGCTGGGCTCCGGCCTTGGCCACCACTTCGGCGTGAACGCGGCCCGGCTGGCGGGTGAGGCGTTCTATCGGCCCGGAAATCGACACGGCGGCAATCACCCGGCCGGACGGCCCGCGCACCGGAGCGGAAACGGAGGCGACGCCGGGTTCGCGTTCGCCCAGGCTCTGGGCCCAGCCGCGGCGTCGGACGCCGGCCAGGACGGTAGGGGTGAAGCGGGCATTCTGCAGGCCCTCGAGCAGCCGGTCATGGTCCTCCCATGCCAGCAGGCACTGGGCGGCGGAACCGGCTTTCATGGACAGCTGGGTGCCCACGGGTATCGTGTCCCGCAGGCCGATGGGCCGCTCGGCGGAGGCGACGCAGACCCGCCACTCACCCTGCCGCCGGAAGACCTGCGAGCTTTCGCCCGTGGCGTCGCGCAGCGACAGCAGCACCGGTCCGGCGGAGGCTATCAAACGGTCCTCACCAGCCGCGGAGGCGAGTTCCACCAGGCGTCCGCCCAGGACAAACCGGCCCTGGATATCGCGGCCGACCAGCCGGTGGTGCACCAGTGCCAGCGCCAGCCGGTGCACCGTGGGGCGCGCGAGTCCCGTCGCGGAAACCAGCTGCGCGAGCGTGGTGGGGCCGGCTTCCAGTGCATCCAGCACCATGGCCGCTTTATCGATGACGCCTACCCCGCTGACTGTGTCCATAAGCTGATACTGCCGTCTCACTATCTGAGATGCAAATCGCAAAGCTGGACCGCCGGCTCTGCCTGCTGGTTCTCTTGAGGAACTACGGATTGAACCAAATGAGGGGTACCGGCATGGGTGAGCATGTGGCAGGCAGGACGCTTGCGCAGAAAGTCTGGGACGAGCACGTTGTCCGCAAAGGGGAGGACGGTGCTCCCGACCTGCTCTACATCGATCTCCACCTCGTCCATGAGGTCACCTCCCCGCAGGCCTTCGAGGGCCTGCGGCTGTCAGGCCGCGGGCTGCGCCGCCCGGACCTGACCATTGCCACCGAGGACCACAACACTCCCACCCTGGCCATCGACAAGCCCATTGCCGACCCGGTGAGCCGCACCCAGATTGAAACGCTGCGGGCCAACTGCGCCGAGTTCGGTGTGCGGCTGCATCCGCTGGGGGATGCCGAGCAGGGCATCGTCCATGTGGTGGGCCCGCAGCTTGGCCTGACCCAGCCCGGACTCACGGTGGTCTGCGGCGACTCCCACACCTCGACACACGGCGCGTTCGGTGCGCTGGCGATGGGTATCGGCACCTCCGAGGTCGAGCACGTGATGGCCACGCAGACACTGTCCCTCAAGCCGTTTCGGACCATGGCGATCAACGTCGAGGGAACCCTGCGGCCCGGTGTTACGTCCAAGGACATCATCCTGGCGGTGATCGCCAAGATCGGCACCGGCGGCGGACAGGGCTACGTGCTGGAATACCGCGGCTCCGCCATCCGCGCACTGTCGATGGAAGCGCGGATGACCATCTGCAACATGTCCATCGAGGCCGGTGCCCGGGCCGGGATGGTCGCCCCGGACGAAACCACCTTCGCCTACCTCAAGCACCGCCCGCACGCACCCCAGGGCCGGGACTGGGACGCCGCCGTCGAGCACTGGAAATCCCTTGCCACGGACGCCGACGCCGAGTTCGACGCCGAGGTTTTCCTGGACGCCGACACCCTGGAGCCGTTCGTCACCTGGGGAACGAACCCCGGACAGGGAGTCTCGCTTTCCGAAGCCGTGCCCGCACCCGAAGATTTCAGCGATGAAAACGCCCGCGCCGCCGCCGAACGCGCGCTGGCCTACATGGACCTGGCCGCCGGCACTCCCATGAAGGACATCCGCGTGGACACCGTCTTCCTGGGCTCCTGCACCAACAGCCGCATCGAGGACCTGCGGATAGCCGCGGATATTATCCGCGGCCGGCAGAAGGACCCCGCAGTCCGGATGATGGTGGTGCCCGGCTCCGCACGGGTGCGCCTTGAGGCCGAGGCGGAGGGACTGGACCGGGTGTTCAAGGACTTCGGTGCCGAATGGCGGTTTGCCGGCTGTTCCATGTGCCTGGGCATGAATCCTGACCAGCTCGAACCGGGGGAGCGCTGCGCCTCCACCTCCAACCGCAACTTCGAGGGCCGGCAGGGCAAGGGCGGACGGACCCACCTGGTGTCCCCGGTGGTGGCAGCAGCCACTGCCGTCCGGGGAACCCTCAGCTCACCCTCGGACCTTGACCCGCTGCCGGGCGCCGTCGTCGGCGCCGCAGCCTAGGAGAACCGTTATGGACAAGATCACCACCCACACCGGCATCGGCGTCCCGCTGCGCCAGAGCGACGTCGACACCGACCAGATCATTCCGGCCGTCTACCTCAAGCGGATTACCCGCACCGGATTCGAGGATGCGCTCTTCGCCGGCTGGCGGAAGAACGAGGACTTCATCCTGAACCGGGAGCCCTACCGCCAGGGCTCCGTGCTGGTTGCCGGACCGGACTTCGGCACCGGATCCTCCCGTGAACATGCCGTCTGGGCCCTGAACGACTACGGCTTCCGGGCCGTGCTCTCCTCCCGCTTCGCTGACATTTTCCGCGGGAACGCCGGCAAGCAGGGCCTCGTCGCGGCCCAGGTTGCGCAGGACGACATCGAGCTGATCTGGAAGGTCCTGGAAAGCTCCCCGGGAACAACAGTCACCGTTGATCTGCAGGCCCGGACGGCGGTCTGCGGCAGCGTCACGGCTCCATTTGAAATTGACGAGTACACCCGCTGGCGTCTGCTGGAAGGACTGGACGACATTGCCCTGACCCTGCGCCATGAGTCCGACATCACTTCGTTCGAGGCCGAGCGTCCCGCGTACAAGCCCACCACGCTCCCTGCCCTGCACTAGGGCGGCTCCGGCGGAGGCACGCCGACCCGGAATGGTCAGCAGGCTTCCGGTTTGCACTCTGGAGGTTTTTCTGCCCCTCTCAGAGCCCCGATATCATTGATAGGCCCCGCTTCGGCGGGGCCTATCCGCTTTCGACTGCGGGCATGACCGGAATCACACCGGTTCCGGCCTGCCGGAGGGCGGCGTTATTTCAGTAAGCAGACCCTTGCTCATATGCTTGAGTGCAGTCTCTTATTGCTTCCGGGGCCAATCTATTTTAAGAAATCAGGTGTTCATGGGTAGCGTCCTCACCATCCGAGGCGGTGTTCCTCTCTCAGGGAAGGTACCGGTCCGCGGGGCGAAAAATCTGGTCCCCAAAGCGATGGTTGCGGCCCTGCTTGGCAACGGCCCGTCCACACTGCGCAACGTTCCTGAAATCAAGGACGTCGAGGTAGTTACGTCCCTGCTTCAGCTGCACGGCGTTGAGGTCACCAAGGACCCGGTCACGGGCGATCTGACCATGGATCCGAAGAACGCCAAGACGGCGGCGTCCAAGGACATCGACGCCCACGCGGGCGATTCCCGCATCCCGATCCTGCTCTGCGGGCCCCTCATGCACAGCCTGGGTGAAGCCTTCATTCCCGACCTCGGCGGCTGCAAAATCGGCGACCGGCCCATCGATTTCCACCTGCAGATGCTGCGCAACTTCGGTGCCGTGGTGGAAAAGCGCCCCGGCGGCATTTCCATTTCCGCGCCCAAGGGCCTCAGCGGTGCCAAGCTGGAACTGCCTTACCCGAGCGTCGGGGCCACCGAACAGGTGCTCCTGACGGCGGTAAAGGCAGTGGGCATCACCGAGCTGCGCGGCGCAGCCGTGGAACCGGAAATCATGGACCTCATTGCCATCCTGCAGAAGATGGGCGCCATCATCTCCGTGCAGACGGACCGGGTGATCCGCATCGAGGGTGTTTCCGAGCTCACCGGGTACAACCACCGGGCGCTTCCGGACCGCAACGAGGCTGCTTCCTGGGCCTCCGCCGCACTCGTCACCAAGGGTGACATTTACGTTGAGGGTGCGGAGCAGAAGGACCTCACCGCCTTCCTGAACACCTACCGCAAGATCGGCGGCGCGTTCGACGTCGACGACGGCGGCATCCGGTTCTACCACCCGGGCGGCGCCCTGAACCCGCTGGTGCTGGAAACCGACGTGCACCCCGGCTTTATGACCGACTGGCAGCAGCCCCTGGTTGTAGCCCTGACGCAGGCCGAGGGCGTGTCCATCGTGCACGAAACCGTGTACGAGAACCGCTTCGGTTTCACCGACGCACTGATCCGGATGGGTGCCAACATCCAGGTACACCGTGAGTGCCTGGGCAGCGTTCCGTGCCGTTTCGGCCAGCGCAACTTCCTGCACTCTGCGGTTATTGCCGGATCCGTGCAGCTGCGCGGTGCCGAGATCGACATCCCGGACCTGCGCGGCGGCTTCAGCCACCTCATTGCGGCGCTGGCTGCCGAGGGCACCTCGCGGGTGACCGGCATCGAGCTGATCAACCGCGGGTACGAGCACTTCCAGGGCAAGCTTGAGGGCCTCGGCGCGGACTTTGACGTCGCTTCCGGCGGATCTGCCGGACTCCGGTAGCCTGACGGGATGACGGAATCGAATAAGTCACGGGTTGTTTTTGCTCTGCTCGCCGGATCTCTCCGGCCGGTATTCAATATCTTCCTGAAAAAGCAGTGGCAGGGGGCAGAGAACCTGCCCAAGGACCCGGGCTTCATTGTCTGCCCGAACCACGTGACTGAAATCGATCCGGTGGTGGTGGGGCACTTCCTGTACAACCAGGGCCGTTCGCCGCACTTCCTGGCGAAGGCGTCGCTGTTCAAGGTGCCCGTGCTGGGACCGGCGCTGTCCGCCACGAACCAGGTCCCGGTGGAGCGGATCACCACCGGGGCCGCGGGTTCGCTGGATGCCGCCCGTGAAGCCCTGGCGGCAGGGCGCACGCTGGTGATCTACCCCGAAGGGACCCTCACCCGGGACCCCGACCTCTGGCCGATGAAGGGCCGGACCGGGGCTGCGCGGCTGGCCCTGCAGACCGGGGTGCCCGTCATCCCGATCGCCCACTGGGGAGCGCAGGAAGCGTTCCCGCGGTACGCGAAGTTCCCCAAGCTGTTCCCGCGCAAGCGGGTGCGGCTGGTGGTCGGCAAGCCCGTGGACCTGTCCGAATTCGCCGGCCTGCCGGTCAGCAAGGCTGTGCTGGACGCAGCCACGGAACGGATCATGTCCGACCTCACGGACATGGTCTCCAAGCTCCGCGGTGCCCAGCCGCCCACGGAGCGGTGGAACCCCGTGGCCAGGGGCCAGCGGCAGGTGGGGCGTTCCTTCGAAAACGGAGCCGGCGGATCCGGCACATCAACCAAATCAATCCAACCGGAGGCCGGACAGTGACCCCCCGCAGTGAACACCCCGCCGTCGTCGCCGTTTTGGGCGCCGGCAGCTGGGGTACCGCCTTTGCCAAGATTGCCGCCGACTCGGGCGCCGAACGCGGCACCGATGTCCGGCTCTGGGCGCGCCGCCCCGAGGTGGCCGCTGACATCAACGGCAGGCACCGCAACACCCAGTACCTCAAGGACACCGTCCTGCCCGCCAACCTGCGCGCCTTCACGGACCTCGGCGAGGTGCTGGCCGGAGCCGACATGGTGGTCCTCGCCGTCCCTGCACAGTCCCTGCGCGCGCAGCTTAAGGACGTTGCGGGCCGGATTCCCGCGGAAGCCGTCGTTGTGTCGCTGATGAAGGGCCTGGAACGGGGCACCGACGCCCGGATGAGCCAGGTGATCGCCGAGGAACTGGGACTGCCCGCCGAGCGTATCGCCGTGGTTTCCGGACCGAACCTCGCCATGGAAATTGCCCGGCAGGAGCCCACCGCGTCCGTGGTGGCCTGCACCGACCTGGACACGGCCGCCTGGATCGCCGAGGCCTGCACGGCGCCGTACTTCCGTCCCTATACCAACGAGGATGTGGTGGGCACCGAGATCGGCGGCATCGTCAAGAACGTTATTGCCCTCGCGGTCGGGATCTGCGACGGAAAGGGTATGGGAGATAACACCAAGGCCTCCGTGATGACCCGCGGACTCGCCGAAACCACCCGCCTGGCCCTGGCACTGGGCGGCAATGCGGAGACCATGGCCGGCCTGGCCGGTATGGGCGACCTGATTGCCACCTGTTCCTCGCCGCTGTCCCGCAACCACACGGCCGGCACGCTGCTGGCCCAGGGCCTGAGCCTCGCCGAAGTCAACGCGTCCATGACCCAGACGGCCGAGGGCATCAAGTCCGCGCAGGCCGTGCTGGACCGCGCCACCCAGTTGGGTGTATACATGCCCATCACCGAAAATGTTGTCGCCGTACTGCAGGGCGTAATTACTGTTGATGAACTGGGCCCGCGGTTGCTGGCCCGAGAACTGAAATCCGAAGGTGTGTCCGCCCCGTGACTGTTGAACCCCTGCCCGCCGGTACCGTAGAGGACCGCTCCGGAACCGTGCGCCCCCGGGTGGCCGTCCTGTTCGGCGGACGCTCCAGCGAGCACGCCGTCAGCTGCGTAACCGCGGCGGGCGTGCTGCAGGCCATCGACACGTCAAAGTACGACGTCGTCCCCATCGGCATCGCGAAGAACGGCCAGTGGAGCCTGGTCTCGGCTGATCCGGCCGAATGGTCCCTGCGCGCCGCGACCCTGCCCGAGGTTCCGGCGTCGGAGGAATCCGTGGTGCTCTCCTCGCAGGACGGCAGCCGGGAACTGGTGGCACACGCCGCCGGCAGCCTGCCCCGCAGCCTTGGCACCATCGACGTGGTGATGCCGCTGCTGCACGGTCCCTTCGGCGAGGACGGAACCCTCCAGGGCATGCTGGAAATGGCGGACATGAGGTATGTGGGAGCCGGTGTCCTGGCGTCGGCCGTCGGCATGGACAAGCACTACATGAAGGTGGTCTTCGAAGCCGCAGGCCTGTCGGTGGGCCCCTACGAGGTCATCACCGACAGGCAGTGGCTGCGCGATCCGCAGTCCTGCCTGGACCGTGCCGGTGCCCTCGAATTCCCGCTGTTCGTCAAGCCCGCCCGCGCCGGTTCGTCCATGGGTATCACCCGCGTCACGGATGCCGCGGAACTGCCGGCAGCCATCGAGGCGGCACGCCTGCACGATCCGAAGGTCGTAGTGGAAGCCGGGATCATCGGCCGGGAAATCGAAGTGGCCGTCCTGCAGGGGCGCGGCACCGAGGATCCCCGCACCAGCCAGCCCGGCGAGATTGCGGTGCGCGACGGCGGCCACGAGTGGTACGACTTCGAAGCCAAGTACGTGGACGGCGCAGCGGCAGAGCTCAGCTGCCCGGCCGACCTTCCGGCGGATATCACCGCCCGGGTCCGCACCCTCGCCGGAACCGCCTTCGATGCAGTGGGCGGTGAAGGCCTGTCACGGGTGGACTTCTTCTACACCCCGGACGGCGAACTGATCATCAACGAGATCAACACCATGCCCGGCTTCACCCCCATCAGCATGTATCCGCAGATGTGGGCCAAGTCCGGATTGCCGTACACCGAACTGATCGATGAACTGATTTCCCTGGCGCTGGCCCGGAAGACGGGGCTGCGCTAGCCCTGTCCGGCTTCCAGGTCCAGGGTGTCTTCGGGGCTCAGGCACTGGCTGGTGGGCTCGATCTTCGACACCGCGTTCTGCAGCTGGACCAAAAGCGTGGACGAGGCCACCTCATTCGGGTCGAAGAGAACTTCCACCGCCGGCTCCCGGCCGTAGGTGGTGGCGGTCCAGGTGTCTTCACCCTCACGCAGGATCCAGTCGATGCCGTTCACTGAGGCGCATGGATCGGTTGTCGGGCCCGGCACGGGGACGCCGCACTTCAGGATCGCCCGGGACGGGTTGCCCCACGCAGCCGTCGACTGGCTGTCCGTGTCCCGCAGGGCGTAACCCGCCATCTCGTCCGGCAAGGCCACCATGACGGCGGCGCAGTCCGGGTTTGCAGCGTCCGGAGCCGATTCGATGCTGGCTACCGGGCTGCAGCCGGCGGCGGCCACAGCCGAGAGAACGAGTACTGCTGGTAACGCATAGGACTTCATGATTCCAGCGTATCCGCCGCGGTGCCCCGGACCTGAATCGGTCCGGCTCCGGGAATGTATAGACTCATAGCGCCCCCGATCTGAGGAAAAACACTTGAGCGAGTACACGATGTCCCCCGTCACACAGCCACGAAAGAGGCATCCGGTGCGCACCACCATGCTCGTAATGCTGACCGTCGTGGTCGTGGCTGCACTGGCGGCGGGCGGTTACTTATGGCACTTGGCACGGACCTTCGATTCCGGTACCAACACCATCGCCAATGCGCTCCCCGACGCGCGGCCGGAGAAGGAAGCCGCCGCAACGGATTCGCAGAACATCCTGCTGATGGGCAGCGATACCCGCGATCCGGCCGGCGGCGACGCGCGGTCGGACACGATGATGCTCGTCCACATCCCGGGGGACCGGAGCGGCGTTTACGTCATGTCGATCATGCGCGACACCTGGGTGGAGGTCCCCGGCCACGGGGAACAGAAGATCAACGCCGCCATGGCTCTCGGCGGAGTGTCCCTGACTGTGGACACCGTACAGACCCTGTTCGACGTCCCCGTCGACCACGTGGCAATCGTCGACTTTGAAGGTTTTAAGGGTCTGACGGATTCTTTGGGCGGGGTTACCCTCAACAACGAAGTTGCCTTCCAGTCCGACGGCGTCGAGGGCGAGTACTTCCCCGCGGGGACCATCAGCGTTAAGGGCGAGTCGGCGCTCAAGTACGTCCGCGAGCGGTACGCCTTCACTGATGGGGACTACCAGCGCGTCAAGAACCAGCAGGCATTCCTGCGTGGGGTGATTTCCGGCGTCCTCAACAAGGGGACCTTGACGGACCCGGTGAAGGTCAGCAACGTGGTGGGCGAACTCTCGCCGTATCTGAGTGTGGATGAAGACCTGGACGCATCGGCGGCAGGGGCTTTGGCTGTGAGCCTGCGAAACGTCCGTTCGGGCGATGTGCAGATGTTCACCCTGCCCAACGCCGGAGTGGGGATTTCTCCGGACGGACAGTCGATTGTGGTGCCGGATTACGCTGCCATCAGTGAAATCGCCGCAGCATTGGATGCCGATAACTTCGACTCGTATGCCGCTGCCGTCCAGGGGAACTGACCCGATGCCATCGATCCTCCTGCGCCGTGCGGCAGGCAGCCTGCTGACGGCCTGTTTGGCTGTTGCGGTTCTGGCTGTCCCCGCGCAGGCCCAGGAGGGCGAACAACCCGCGGTCGATCCGCCGGTTGTTGTGACCCCGCCGGATCCCGCGCCTGAACCTGCCCCGGCTCCGGCTCCTGTTCCGGCGCCGGCTCCGGCTCCTGCCCCCGCGCCGGCTCCAGCCCCCGCTCCGGTTCCCGCACCGGCGCCGGCGCCTGCCCCCGCGCCAGCCCAGCGCGCGAACCAAATCGATCCGGTGACGGGCTACGTTGTGGATCCGGCAACGGGGTACCTCGTCCACCCGGACACCGGTCTGCTGATTGAGCCGGGCACCGGAAATCTCATCGATCCGGTAACCCGCTTTTACACCGGTACGGTCTGGGATCCGGAAACGATGCAGATTGTGGATCCGAACGCGGAGCCCTCACCCACACCGAGTCCTTCTCCTTCGGAATCACCCTCCGCCTCACCGACTCCGTCACCTACCCCTGCCACCGCCACGCCCACACCCAGTGCCTCGGCCGTTGCCGCCGAAAGCGTGAACGCCGGTTCCGGCGGTTCCGGATGGGTGGCCCGTGCCGGAGTTGTCCTCCTGTTGCTGGGCGCCGGCGCGCTCTACTACAGCAAGCTGCGGGGAACGACAGCCGGCCTCCCGTTCAAGACAGGGAAAAGTGACGCGTAGAATAGGACGAGCCTTCCTGCGCCGCGAGTGGTGCAGGGTTTGAATTACAGTGTTGGTTATTGGGGGAAGTGCAGTGCGGATTCAGTTATTAACGCATTCGTATTCCCCGGAACACAGCCCGCCCCAGCGGCGGTGGATGCAGTTTAACCGGTATTTCCGTAGCCTTGGCTGGGATATCGACGTAATTGCCCCGGTAGCGCATGCACCGCACGGCCGGCGCACCCTTCCGAAACGGGACGCGGGCCGTGCCTTCCGCCGGGATGCGGGAACATTCGGGGAGCGAATCCTGCGGGTTCCCTACCTCTGGCACCGCACTACCCGGCGGGGACGGCTGCTGGATCACTGCTTCAGCGCTGGTGCATCCGTGGCGGCGGGGATGATGACGCGACGGCCCGACGCCGTAATCGTCACTGTGCCGAGCCTTCCCATTCTGGGCGCCGGGTACGTTGTGTCCCGGCTCCGGCGCGTGCCGCTGGTGGTTGACATGCGTGATGCCTGGCCGGATATTGCCCGGGACGCCCAAATTGTCCGGAGTAGCGCGAAAAGCCTGACGGAACGCGCAGTAGCGGCCTTCCAGGACAGGGCAGACCTGGTGGTAACAGTTACCCATGGTTTCGCTTCCACGCTCCGAGCCCGCGGGGTGAAGAACGTTGCCACAGTGGTAAACGGCGTGGATATTTCGGTGCGTGAGCTGCTGCCCCCGCCTCCTGAAAACCGGGACCGGCTCAATGTGCTGTATTTAGGCAACCACGGCGAAAGCCAGCGCCTGGATACGGTGGTGCGGGCTGCGGCCCTGGCCCGCGACTACGTCCGGCTGACCATGGTGGGCCACGGTGTCCGGCGGGGGGAACTGATGGCGCTGGCCGAGAAGCTGGATGCTCCGGTAATTTTCCACGGCCCCGCGTACCGGCGTGAAGTCATGGAGTTCTACCGGGAGGCGGACACCTGTGTAGTCTCCCTGCGGGACGACTGGAAATCTTTTGAAACCACCATTCCCTCAAAAACCTACGAAGTCCTGGCCGTGGGCCGTCACGTCACGGGTATCGTCCGCGGCGAAGCCCGCCACATCGTCGAAGAATCCGAAGCCGGTGACGTAGTTGAGTCCACTCCTGAGGCCATTGCCCAGCTGTGGAAGGAGCTGCAGTTCGACCGCATCCGCTTGCTGCCCGGGACTGCGGGCCGGGACTGGGTACAGAACAACGCAAACCTCGACGTCCTTTCGGCCGCCTACGCGGACCTCTTGCTGGGCGTGGCAGCAGGCCGGTCCGAGTGAAAGCACTCACATACGTACGCAACGCATCCCTGGCCGCTGCGACCGTCCTGGAACATCTGGGTGATGATCCTGTGGTCCTGGCACTGCAGGTTTCCCGGCGGTTACCGGTGTCCTTGGTGCGTCCGCTGGCCGCGGGAGCAGCGAAACTTTGCGGACGCAGCTTCCTCGGTCCGCTGGCATCGTTCATCTGCGGTGACACCGCGGCGGTGTCCCGCAGCCTGGATGCGGCTGCAGCAGCTTCGGGTTCACTTCCCCCTGCCCGCGCGGACCGGCGGAACCGGCGCCTGGCTGATGTTGCCATTGCCGCGGGTTTTCCCAAGGAAGCCGACCAGCTGCTCGCCCGCGTGAGCACGGACGCACCCGGGCGGCCAGGCACTGTTGCCCGCAGCCGTTGGCACGCAGGAGACATGAGTGGTGCCGTTAGCGCCCTTTCGAACGGACGCGGATTCGAGGGCCGCCACCGGCGGCGGCTGGAATCCGAGCTGGCAGTGTTCGAGGGCTGGCGGCCCGGCCTTGACCCCGTGGAGTCCTACACGCCGGAATCAACTACCGTCCTGCATGTTCTGACCAACTCGCTGCCGCACACGGGCAGCGGCTATGCCCAGCGAAGCCATTCCATCCTGAAGGCACAGCATGAGCTGGGCTGGAACGTCCATGCTGTGACCCGCCCGGGGTATCCCGTCCAGGTGGGCAAGGTGTTTGCCTCGGAACAGGACCGGATCGACGGTGTGACCTATCATCGGCTGCTGCCGGCACGTCTTCCCTTCGGTATGCAGGAAAGGCTGCAGCTGCAGGCTGAGTTAACGCTCACGCTGGCCCTCAAGACGCGCCCTGCGGTTCTGCATACCACCACCCACTTCGTCAACGGACTAGTGACTGCCGCCGTCGCCGAGGCACTCGGCATCCCCTGGATCTATGAGGTCCGCGGTCAGCTGGCCGATACCTGGGCTTCGACCCGGCCTGCCGAGGCCCGGGAGAGTGAGCGGTATCGGCTTTTCTCCGAACGGGAAGCCGAAGTAATGAGCCAGGCGGCCCTGGTGCCCACCCTCGGCACCATTATGGCCGGACAGATCGCCGGGGCCGGCGTTCCCCGGGACCGGATCCGTCTGCTTCCCAATGCCGTGGGGGAGGGATACCTCGAAAACCCCCTGTCGGCGCCTGAGGCCCGGGACGCGCTCGGATTGGACCCGGACACTGAATTGATCGGAACGGTTAGCAGTCTGGTTGACTATGAGGGGCTGGATGACCTCATCGCAGCTTTTGGGTTGGTCGCCGCTCGGCAGCCGAAGCTCAAATGCCTGATTGTCGGGGACGGGGCGGCTGCGTCGCGGCTGAAGTCGCTGGCAGCCGAGCTCGGGCTGGCGGAACGCGTCCTCTTCACCGGTAGGGTCCCTAGGGGCCAGGCCCATTTGTACCATCAGGCGATCGACGTTTTCGTTGTGCCGCGGAAGGATTTGGACGTGACACGAGCGGTTACCCCGCTGAAGCCGGTGGAGGCCATGGCCTGCGCCCGCCCGGTAATAGCCAGTGACTTGCCTGCGCTGGGTGAAATGGTCCGGCACGGAAGCAACGGTCTTCTGGTGCGGCCTTCCGATCCCGCACACCTCGCCGAGGCAATTGACACCCTGATTTCCGATGCCGCGCTGCGTGCCGACCTCGGCCGTAACGGACGCAGCCATGTCCTTGCCGGCCGCACCTGGGGAGTGGTCGCACGGTCGACCGCCGAGATGTACCGGCACGCGGGGGCAGAAGCATGACGCAGCCGAACGTTACTGCCGTGGCGGACGAGAAGCACGTGACGGTCGCCGTCGATCTCCGCAAGGTGTCCAGAGTGGGGGCGAAGCCGCCGCTGCTGGATTATCTGGTGTCGCTGTGGAACTACCGGCACTTTATGCTCTATGACGCCAGGGCCCGGGTACAGACGGGTAACAGCCGCGACCGGTTGGGCAGCGCCTGGCTGCTCCTGGACCCGCTGCTTAACGGGCTTGGCTACTTCGCCATCTTTGGATTGTTGTTGGACTCAGGGCGCGGGGTGGAGAACTTCATCGGGTACCTCATTATCGGTATTTTCCTGTTCCAGATGAGCTCCCGTTCCATCGTTAACGGCGCCCGGGTGATCCGGAGCAACCAGAACGTTATTCAGGCGTTTAATTTTCCGCGTGCCACCTTGGCTGTAGCCGTCAACATCCGCGAACTGCTGGCCAATATCCCCGTCATCATCATGATGTTCCTCCTGGTGATTTTCCTGGCACCGGTGGAAGAAGTCACCTGGCGATGGGTGCTGGTGATCCCGGCGGTCCTTCTGCAGGTCCTCTTCAATCTAGGAGCAGGACTCCTGCTGGCGCCCCTGGTGGCCAAGGTCAACGACCTGGTTCACGTCATTTCCTTCGCCATGCGGTTTTGGATGTTTGCCTCCTGCGTCATGTTCAGTATCGAGAGGTACAACTCGGTTCCGTGGCTGAAATCCGTGGTCGAGGCCAACCCCCTCTACCTCTTGCTGACGATCGTTCGGGAGTCCGTCCTATACGCCGAAACTCCCTCTTGGCAAAGCTGGGCGGGGCTGGCCGCCTGGGCGCTCGGCGCCGTAGTCATCGGCATGGTTGTCTTCTGGAAGGGAGAAGAGTCCTATGCCGGGAACGACTGAGCCGAAGCAGTTGGTTATTGCGCCCGCAGTGGTGGTGGACAACGTGGCCATGACCTACCGGGTCGCCTCCTCCGGCCCTGCGGATCCCGGAGACGAACAGCCCGCATCCCGGTTGAAACGGTGGAGCCGCAGGCCTTCCACGGTTGAGGTCCGTGCCCTGGCAACCTTGTCCTTCGTCGCCGAACAAGGGGAAGCCATAGGTGTGATCGGGCTGAACGGTTCAGGGAAGAGCACGCTGATGAACCTGCTCTGCGGCAAGCTCCAGCCCACCGGCGGTGCCGTGTACGCGTCATCTACCCCCACGATGCTGGGAGTTTCGGCTGCTCTCGTTCCGGACCTGTCCGGAGCCCAGAACATCATGCTGGGATGCCTCGCCCTCGGTATGACCCATGCGGAAATCGCAGCCAAGTACGAGTCCATCCTGGAGCTTTCCGGCCTGGAAGGTTCCATAAACCTTCCTATGCGTTCGTATTCCGCAGGTATGTCCTCACGCCTGCGGTTTGCTATTGCCACCTCCATCGATCCTGAAATCCTGATCATCGATGAAGCGCTAAACACGGGCGACGACGAGTTCCGGGACCGGACCAAGCGCCGGATGGATGACCTAAGGGCACAGGCCGGCTGCGTCTTTTTGGTTAGTCATAGCCTCAAGACAATCCAGGATTTGTGCACCCGCGTTATCTGGCTGGATAAGGGCGATCTACTCTTTGATGGCGAGCCTGCAGTTGCCCTGAACTGGTACCGCCGGTACACCAAGGAGCTCGCGAACAAGGACCGCTTTGCGGCAGCGAAAGTGCGCCGCCGGATGCTGAATGACCTGCGTCCCGTGTCCATCCAGCCACTGGCTGCCGGCCGTCGAAAGTCTGACGTATGAGCGGGTTTTTCCAGGATGCGCGTGCCGCCGCCTGGCACTTCCGCCGTGCCGGAATATCCGGTCTCCTCGAAAAGCAGCGTCGGGTGCGTGCTGAGAAGAGCGCCCATGCCGGCGGCGTCAGGAACTCACAGCCGCGCAGGTCCCGACGCGGGCGAAAACGACTGCGGTTCGACCCGTACGTACCCGGGATGCTTTCACCGCGCCGCGCGGATCTCACGGTGGCAGTGATCCTTGATGAGTTCTCCCTCTCTGCCTTGCAGTTTGAATGGCAGCAGGTTGCCCTCTCACGCGCAGGCTGGCGGGATGAAATTGCCTCTTCCAAGCCCGATCTGCTCTTCGTGGAATCCGCATGGGCGGGAAACGGCGGACAGTGGCGTTACCAGCTCACCGGCGAGTCCGGCCCCAAAGCGGACTTCCTCGAGCTGATGGATTGGTGCCGTTCCCTGGGTATTCCCACAGTTTTCTGGAACAAGGAGGATCCGCCGCATTATGCCGACTTCCTGGAAGCGGCCAAGCTCTTCGACTATGTCTTCACCAGCGATTCGGGCCGAGTCGCATCCTATGTAGCGGATTTGGGTCACGACCGCGTGGGCGTTCTCCAGTTCGCCGCGCAACCCGCGCTGCACAACCCCGTCCGTCCGAGTAAAGGCTGGCGGAGTAGGGATGTGGCGTTTGCGGGAATGTACTTTGCCCACAAGTATCCGGAGCGCCGGGAGCAAATGCAGTTGCTGCTGGGCGGCGCGTACGACGCCGGACTGGAGAAAGGGACGGGACTGGATATCTTTTCCCGGCATTCCGGAGCAGACGCGAATTACCGTTTTCCACCGCCTTATGACCAGTACGTCGCCGGTTCGCTGCCTTACAGCCAGATGCTTACTGCGTACAAAACGTACAAGGTCTTCCTCAACGTGAACTCGGTGGTTGATTCACCGAGTATGTGCGCCCGCCGCATTTTCGAGATCACGGCGGCGGGGACATCAGTAGTGAGCACTTCCAGTGAGGCGCTGGCCACCCAGTGGAAACCTGGTGAGCAGTTTATTGTCAGTTCACGCGAGGGTGCCAAGGAGACGATCCTGGCACTTACCCGCAATCCGCAGCTTTCGGATCGCCAGGTCCACCGCGCTCAGAGGCGTATTTGGTCTGAGCACACCTACGCCCATCGGGTAGAGGCGATTATTGAGGCCGCACTGCCTGCAGCCTCGCGCCCTATGGTTCCCCCCTCGGTGTCGCTTCTGGTAGCCACCATGCGGCCGCACCAACTGGAGCATGTGTTCAGGACGGTGGGTTCGTTTGAAGGTCCCACGCCGCAACTTGTGCTGTGCACCCACGGTTTCCAGGCTGACTCCGCCCAGGTGAAAGCATGGAGCCTGCGCTATGGCCTCACCGACGTGGTCGTCTTGGCACGCCCCGGCACAGTGTCCCTTGGCGAATGCCTCAATGCCTGCGTGGCGGCTGCCGGAGGGCAGGTGCTTTCCAAAATGGACGACGATGACTTCTACTCGCCGAATTACCTGCGTGACCTTGTCCATGCCCTGCAGTTTTCCCGGGCGGACGTTGTGGGTAAACATGCGCACTACATGTACGTTGCTGCGCAAAATGCCACGCTGCTGCGTTTCGCAGACCGGGAGCATAGGTTCACTACCTCGGTAATGGGACCAACCATTACCGCCCGCCGCGAAGTCTTTGAAGAAATGACCTTCGCCCAGCTGGATCGGGGCGAAGACACGCAGTTCCTGAAGGATGTTCGGGCGAACGGGGGCCAAATTTACGCTTCTGACCGCTTCAATTACACCCAATTCCGGGGCGTGGGTAATCACACTTGGAAAATATCCGACACCGCACTGTTGGGGTCGGGAGAAATCGTGCTCTTCGGCAACCCCGAAGAACACATCGCGCTATAAGGGATTTGTTATGAAAGAAATCAAGGACGTTGCCGTCATCGGACTCGGATACATCGGTCTGCCGACTGCCGCCGTGCTTGCAGCCAACGGTCTCAATGTCATTGGCGTGGATGTCAAGGAAACCAATGTTGAAGCCATTAACCGAGGAGAAGTCCCGTTCGTCGAGCCCGACCTCGGGGCCCAGGTAGCGGCCGCCGTCAACCAGGGCATGCTGAAGGCAACCACGGAGACCCCGACGGCCGACGCCTATATCGTCGCCGTGCCTACGCCGTTCAACGAGGACAAGACGGCGGATCTGTCCTACATTGAAGCCGCAGCCCGCGGAATCGCAGCTCAGCTGATAGGGGACGAGCTGATCATTCTGGAATCAACCTCTCCTCCCGGTGCCACCCGGCACCTCGGCGAATACCTCACCGAACTGCGACCGGATCTCTCCTTGGACCCCGAGTCGGGGCTTCCCCTTATCCATGTGGCGCACTGTCCGGAGCGGGTCCTCCCCGGACGGGTGATGATTGAACTCGTCACCAACGACCGCATTATCGGCGGTTTGACTCCGGTCGCTTCCGGGCGTGCGCGGGACCTCTACAGCGTCTTCTGCAAGGGGGGTATGCACCTCACCGATGCGACGACAGCCGAAATGGCGAAACTGGTGGAGAACTCCTACCGGGACGTCAATATCGCTTTTGCCAATGAACTCTCCGTTATCAGCGACAAGCTGGACATCGATGTGTGGGAACTGATCGAGCTCGCGAACCACCATCCCCGGGTGAACATCCTGCAGCCGGGACCGGGAGTGGGCGGCCACTGCATCGCCGTGGATCCGTGGTTCATCGTCGCAAGCGCACCCGAGGACGCAAAGCTCATCCGGCAGGCCCGTGAAACCAACGATGCCAAGCCGCTGTGGGTGCTGGATCGAGTGGAACAGCTAAGTGCTGGCAAGCCGTCGCCAAAGATCGCCGCGCTGGGCTTGGCATTCAAGGCAAACATTGACGACCTTCGTGAGTCGCCTGCCGTTTCCATCGTTGCTGATCTCAGCACCCGGATGCCGGAGGCAGCAATTGCCGTGGTGGAACCGCATGTCGTGGAACTGCCGCGTAGCCTGGCCGACCGCAGCAACGTTGACCTCGTTGCTACAGAGAAGGCCCTTGCCGACGCCGATATCGTGCTCTTGCTGGTGGATCACGATAAGTTCAAGGCCCTCGACCGCACCTTGCTCGAAGGCAAACAAGTAGTCGATACCCGGGGAATCTGGCGCTAACGCTGCCGTATACCCGCACTGCTAACCACCAAGTTGGAAGTTCATGACCTACGCAGACGAACAGTTGTCCTTTTCTCCCGCTGAAAGCCTCCGGCGTCAGCGCTACGCCACAGACGTGGATGCGCTCATCGCTGATTACGAACGTGTGACGGCACAGGGGAAGCAGGATGCCCGCGAGCTGGAATCCTTGCGGGGCGAGTTCCAGTCACTGCTGCGTGAGTCCGTGCGGCTGCGGGCAGAGTTGCAGTCTTCCAAGGCGGAAGCCGTGCGATTGAGGTCTACGCTGACCGCTCTTCGTGCGTCATCGAGCCTGCGGGCGGGGAAGGCAGTTATGCTGCCTGCTCGCGGGCTCCGCAAATCGGTTCGTGAAATTCGGCGCATCCGTGACGCCGTCCTTTCACAGGACGGCTCTGCCGCGTCGACTGCAACGTCGACGCATACTTCCTCGACAGCAACAAAGTCGAGGCCCCAGCTTCGCGCACTCCAGCAAACCTACCTGGCCAAGGCACAGGAGGATCCCACCGCCGCCAATATCATACGGGCGGTTTCCCACGCCTATTTTGTCCTGGGCGACGTGAAGGAACCCGCTGCACTAATCCGACAGCACCAGCCCGTCCTGGATAACCCAAGCGCCAAGGACCAGAGAACCATCGACGCTGTGCTGGGAATGGACCGGCTGATGGAACGGCTGCCGCCCCTGGCTGCACGCCAGCCCAACCCCGGGTACTTGGTAGAGCGTGGACGCATTATGTACTGCGCCCACAGCACCGGCCATTTCAACAGCAACGGGTACTCCTCGCGCACAGCGGAACTCAGTCAGGGCCTGCTGCGTGGGGGCATGGACGTATTGGTTGCTGCCCGCCCGGGCTATCCCTGGGACGTTGCGACAGACCACCCGCCGCACGGTTTTGATCGTTTTACTCAGAAAATCCGCGGGGTGGAACATGTCTTCAACCCCGGGCCCAGCTGGACGCAACAATCGCTGGATCATTACTGGTTCGAAGCAACAGATGTTTACGTACGGGAAGCGCAGCGTGCCAGGGTGGAGGCCATCCATGCAGCATCCAACCATGTGACCGCCCTTCCCGCATTGGCAGCGGCCCGACGTCTCGGTGTGCCGTTTTCCTATGAAGTCCGGGGCCTGTGGGAAGTCACCGAGGCATCAGGAAAGCCTTCGTGGGAGCAATCGGACCGCTACCAACTCGCGGAAAAGCTGGAAACCTTTGTCGCATTGCATGCGGACACGGTCTTTGCCATTACCGAGCAGGTGAAGGACGAACTGATCCGCCGGGGCGTAGCACCGGAGAAAATCCATCTCCTTCCCAACGGGGTGGATACTGACCGCTTTGCTCCAATGCCGCCGTCCGCTCGGCTACGGGACAAGCTCCGCCTGCCGGCAGATATCCCGGTGGTGGGATACGCCGGGAGCCTTATCCACTATGAGGGCATCTCGGATCTCCTCAGCGCCCTTGCCATCCTCAAGGACAACGGAAAACAATTCCGGGCGGTCATCGTGGGAGACGGCGCGGAATTAGGGCAACTGCGCCGCCAAACGGGCGCACTTGGGCTGGAAGACCGCGTGCAGTTCACCGGACGGGTAGACGCGGAGGACATACCGGATTACGTCAGCATCTTCGATGTTATGCCCTGTCCTCGGCTTCGACTGCCGGTTACGGAACTCGTATCCCCTTTGAAGCCGCTTGAAGCGATGGCTGCGGGTAAGGCCATGGTCCTGACCGACCTAGGTCCGCTGCGGACATTTGCCGGGGAGGACCAGGAACGAGCCCTATTGGCCCAGCCTTCGGACCCCGAATCCCTGGCGCGGGCCCTCGGTGCCCTTCTGGATGACCCACAGCAGCGCCGTGATCTGGGACGCCGCGCCCGGCTTTGGGCTGTTAGCCACCGGAAGTGGGACGTTATCGGTGCCGAAACGGCACGGGAATTGAACGCGGTGATCGCTGAAGCTCAAATCTCGGCACCTACCGGCAAGACGCTGAAGCAGATAACCGTCGGCGTTATTGCAGATACCTTCACCACCGAAGGGCTGCGTCCCGAAGTGGCAGTCAGCGAACTGCATCCTGATAACTGGCGCGCACAGATCCAGGACCGTCCCCTCGACGTACTCTTCGTTGAATCCGCGTGGGAAGGTACCGGCGGCCATTGGCGGCAGAAGGTGGGGTATTACGACGACGAACGGTTCCGTCCGCTCCGGGAGTTGGTCGAATACTGCCGGCAACAGTCCATTCCGACCATCTTCTGGAATAAGGAGGACCCGGTCCATTTCAACCGGTTCCGCCGGACAGCCGAAATCTTCGACCACGTCTTCACCACGGACGCAAACTGCCTCCGCCAATATGCCCGTTCTGACGGCACGCACAATCGAACGATCTCTTCACTTCCCTTCTACGCACAGCCTCAACTCCACAACCCGCTTCCCACCGAACGCCCCTATTCCCATACCGTCGCGTACGCCGGTTCCTACTACGGGGAGAGATACCCCCAGCGCTCAGCGGAACTAACTGCCCTTCTGGACGCAGCGCGGCCCCTCGGACTGACGATTTATGACCGGCAGCATCTCAATCCGGAAAGCCCTTACCGGTTCCCCGGGGCGCTCCAGCCGTTTGTCCAGGGCGGATTGCCGTATCTGGAGATGGTCAGCGCCTATAAAAGCCATCCCGTCCACGTCAACGTGAACTCAGTGGATGCATCCCCCACCATGTTTTCCCGTCGGGTGGTGGAACTCGCGGCATCAGGAACCGCCGTCGTCAGTGGCAATGGGCAGGGCGTAGACCGCGTTCTGGGCGGGCTCATTCACACGGTGGCCGGGCGTGACGAGACCAAGGTCCTCCTCGACCGCTGGATGAATGATGAAGGCGCCCGGCTGGACGACGTCTGGCTGGCGTATCGACTCGTTCACCGGGGACACACCGCTGCCCACCGCCTTGCCTATGCCCTGCGCTGTGCAGGCCTGGTGATCACTGCACCGCAGCCACCCGGCTACGCGGTGAAGGCGCAGAGTGTCAGCCCGGCCTTCCTGAAGAGCCTTGAAACGCAGACTGTCCGTCCCGCTGCCGTGATAGTTGCCGGTGATCCCTCCGGACTTCGGACAGACCTCACCTGTGTACGCGAGGAAGACGCCACACCGGAGGTGCTGTCACGCCTAGGCGTGAGCTGGCTGGCGACCGTACCGGACATGGTCCCGGACCGAACCGTTTTTGAGGATCTGCTAACAGCAGTCTCGTTCGGAGACTGGGCGGAGATCGGTGTCGCCCAGGAGGAACCGGTTAACCGGCCGGGCGGCGGCTTAGCAACTGTCGGACCCAGCCGCGCGGCAGGCACCCGGCTCGTACCGCTCCATTCAAAGAGCGCGGGTAAGCAGGCGGTCTCCTTCCGCCGTCGTGGAATGGCAGGGAACCGCACAGCGGATACTGCGGCGCCCAACCCGGCGCGGCGGCCGCAGAGCGTCCTGGTAGCCGGCCACGACCTGAAGTTTGCCGCAGGCATCATCGGTGCGCTGGAAGCTGCCGGCCATACGGTGGCTATCGACCGTTGGCAGGACCATAACCGGCACAACGAGGAACAGAGCAGATCATTGCTGGCAGCTGCCGACACAGTGTTCTGCGAGTGGACGCTCGGAAACGCTGCCTGGTATTCCAAAAACGTGCGGCCGGACCAGCGGCTGGTCACCCGGATGCACTCCCAGGAATTGTTTACGCGGTACCCCGGGGAAGTGGATCAGGGCAGCGTCCAATCAATGATTTTCGTCGGCAGGCATGTGGCAGACCTCGCCATCAGGGATCACGGCATCCCTGCCGAAAAGGTGCGGGTCATCCCCAATCCGGTTGACACCCTCGCCTTGGGGCTGCAGAAATCCGACGAGGCGCGGTTCCGGCTGGGTCTCGTCGGGATAGTGCCGGCGCAAAAGCACCTGGACCGTGCCCTGGACTTATTAAGCATCCTGCGGAAACAGGACACCCGCTATCAGTTGCATATCAAGGGAAAACGGCCGGAGGACTATCCGTGGATGGCCAACAGGGCCGACGAAATGGCCTATTACCGGGAGCAGGAGAGCAGGATCAGCACCGATCCGACTCTTCAGGGGGCCGTTCACTTTGACGGACACGGCAATGACATGCCGCAGTGGTACCAAACCGTGGGTATCGTCCTGTCGCTCAGCGACTTCGAGTCGTTCCACCTGACGCTGGCAGACGGAGCGGCCAGCGGTAGCGTGCCGGTCACCCTGCCTTGGGCGGGGGCTGACCAGATCTACCCTGTTTCATGGATCCAGCCCGGACTTTCGGAGATGGCGGACTACATCTCCGGTGTGACTTCCTCCGCGGAAAAGTGGCGGAGCGCCGGCGCAGGGGCCCGGTCTTTCGCCGTGAAGCAATTCGCTCAAACCAAGATTCTGCCGGAGATCCTCGACGTCATTCTGGGAACAGCATGAATCTGCGAACTGTCTTCAACCGCGCCGGAACGCGCGTTGCCCGGGACGTCCGTGACTGGGAAACCCGGTGGGCCATGGAAATCCTGACCCGTCCGTTCCCGCCATTGCCTGCCACGCAGCTTCGGCGGAATGACAGGGACGGTGGGGAACGTGTGTTCTCGACCGTCCTCGGGGAGGAGCACGTAACCTGGCGGATCCCGGCGGGCTATCGCATCGAGCTGCACGGACATGCCTTTGTCCTGATAAGCAGGCGTTCGCGCCGGCTGGCAGAAGTCCTGGTTGAAGCGGACGCACCGGTTCGGCTGCAGGGCCTTGAACTCGAAGCACTGCAGCCCCCGAAGCCCGGCGAAATCCGGCTCAGCGGTCCTGCCGGGACCGCAGGCACAGTGGTGGTAGGAGAAGCCCGGCGGGTGGTTGACCGTGGCGTGGAAGCGGGAGGAGACGGTTGGCGGACCTGGAACGGTCAGCGCCGCCTTACGTATCATCTGGAGGAGCCGCTGACAGAGAAGGGAAAATCGACACTCTGCGTAGCCTTCTCCGCCATCGGCGCGCCCTACGATTTCACCTATAACTACAAGTCGTCGCTGGCGGAAGTGGACGCCTACCGCCTCTATATCCTGGATAACTTCGGATCCCAGGGCTCGTACTACTATGCCGACCACCGGGATACCGGCATATTCGAGGCGGTGCAGTCCTTCCTGCAGGAAATATCCTCAACACTGGGCATCCTGCCCGCCGGGATGGTGTTCCTCGGATCATCCAAGGGCGGCACGGCCGCACTGGCCCATGGACTGCGCCTGGGTGCAGGACGGATCCTTGCCGGTGCCCCGCAGAGTTTCCCCGGCACTTATCTCAACGGTGCCGCACCGGACATTTTGAAGTTCATTGCGGGGGACAGCACAACTGAATCGGTCAATTGGTTGGACCAAATGATTCCGAACGCCGTCGGCAGCACACAGGGAAACCCGAGCATCACGGTACTGGTGGGGGAGAACGACAGCCACAAGCACGTCCACGTGGAACCGCTGATGAAAATGGCAGCGGATGCAGGACTTTCAATACAGACCCTCGTGATAAAGGATCTGTCGCACCAGGACATCGGTGCCGCATTCGGTCCTTACCTGGAAGCCGTCCTGCAGCCGGGTATTACTTCGACAGAGGGTTCCCTGCCATACCGGCTGGCACGCAAGGATGGTGCGGACAGCATGGTGCAGTTCAAGCTGTGGCTCCCACCGGGAGAAGTTGCGGCAGTTGAAGTCCGGACAGCACATTCGCAGGTCTTTACCGCCGGGTATTCCGAGGAAACGTACTTCCTCTTCGAAGCACCCGCCAATGAAGCTGTCCAGGCTACGGTCAGGCGCAGGGTTGGGGACGCGGAGGCGGGAAGCTTCACCACCGGTTGGCTTCAGCCTCAGAGATGAGTTTGAAGGATGCCCGCAGTTCAGGGACGTTCAATCGAAAACCCGGACAGCCTTCCGGCTGATGATTTCTCCGCCGTGTCGAACGAACGCACGGACCGTACAGCCGGTGGGTGCGTCGTCGAAGACTGCGTCCGGATTATCGGAGTACCAACGGATATCAATGCGGTCGGTGCCTTGCATAAGGTACAGCGCCATTTGATGGTCCGGGCCGAACATCGCCTTGAGGTTGGTGGAGACAGTAATCCTGCCGTTCCCCGAACGGCTTACATTGAGGCGGAATTCCCGCGGCAGGGCCGCGAGGATCGGGTTGGTCGGCTCGCGGACCGGAGCCGCACAAACATGGTGAACAAGGTCGGCCTCGCTGGCGAAAACGAGCTCAGCGTGTGTGGCATCGATAAATTCGGCCTTGGACTGGCGGGAGAGATTCGAGGTCCGCCGCATATACACGAACGTGGGTTCATTCGTGCGTGCCAGGGTGAGGATGGTCCCTCTCCGGGCGAACCGGTCTACCGCATCCTCGTCAATCAGCTCGGGAATACTCCACGGGCTGTGGACGGCCGCTTCCTCGAAATGGCGGGCCGGGATGACAAAGAACTTATTTCCGGGGATGACCCGGCTGAAGTCCACAGTCGTGAGCGTTACACCTTGGCTCGTCTCTGTTGCCAGATTCTGACGGTAAAGGCCTGCAGCACTGACAGAATCCGGGTGCTCGTGCAGGAGGGTGTCTGCGAGCGTGCAGATCTGGTTCAGGTGCCCTGGGAAGTACAGGTCGTCATCGTCCATGGAAATGCGGATTAGGGCTTCATATTCGGTCCACTGCCCAGGAGAAGCCGCTTCTGAAAACAGCGTTTCCCGGCGTCCGGGCTGCTTGTTGGGGTTCTTGATCTTGTCGATGTGTGCCGTTGGCTCTACGGCATAACCTGCGGCGGGATGATCATACAGATGGACCCGGCTTCCGCTGCGGATCGCCGGACCCATGCGGCTGATGGCCTCCGTAATCCGAGGCAGGAGAGCTTGCTTGTCCCGGGAGAGGTAAATTGTTAGCCGAAAGTCCGTGCCTTCCGGAATGACCTGCTTTCCAAGTGACGAAAGGGTCAGCATAAACCTCCGGAGATATCGCTCGATGACTGCCGGATCCCGCTCCGCATCGCAGAAGATGGTGTCTATCCAGAGAAGCTTCCTCGCGCGGACCGTCAATCCGTCCTTCAACTGGTTCATGCTGTTGACACATCTCCCAACAGGTCGTCATAGCGGCTTCGGTCCCACTGCCGCTGGGGCAATCCCCAGTCTTCCAACGAGAGGTCCACGAAGCGGTTGAGGACCTTCCGGTAAGGCATATTGTGGCCTTCCGCGAACCGGTCGACTAGCAGCTGCACGTTGCCGTTGCGGGACACCGAAGATCGTGCCTCCATCCCCAGTGCGGCAGCGAACGGGGTCAAATGGTTTTCCATATGGAACGCGTCGTCGTCGTTCTGTACGTAGATGACCTGGTAGCTCTCGGCTTTGTCCGTCCGCACCCTGGCCACTGCGCTGACCCGCGGTCCGAAAGTATCCAGTCCCGCAGCGGAATCCAATTCCGGAAACAGTGTGCGCTGATAGCCGGATACGGACTTGTTCCAGTACTTGCGGATCACCGTCTGCGGGTTGAAAACGAGGGCCCGTGAGCCCGGTACGGAAGCGGCCAGCGCCAGCGAAGCGAATCCGCCGCCGGATCCGCCCATAAACAAGATGCGGTGAATGCCCAGCTGGCGGGCGACAGTGCTGACGATATTGCTGAACCGCGCCGTCAGATCATCTGTGGCATTTCCGGTGAACCAGGCCAGCTCCAGATCCGGGTGGGATTCCAGGGCGCCGTCAGCCAGGAACAGAAGATTCTCCGGGCGCCCCTCCAGCGTGGCCAGCCACTCAAACCGTGGAACCTGGTATTTGCCGCGGGGCAAGGCGCCGTGGCTCATAACCAGCAGGGTGTCCGAGCCGGTGTTCTGCAGGAGGAACCGGGCGGGAAATTCTTCGCCTGTCTTCGTGCGTGGGGCCAGCACGTGTTCCGTACGGCCGGGAATATCACCGTTGAACTGTGCAATGTCCGTCCAGTGCAGTATCGGGGCCCCGTGCCGCTCGTCCAGGTTCCAGTGGGCATGCGAGCCGGACTCCGCCTCGGCCGGCGCAGCGGCAGCAGCCAACCGTGCTGCCAGGGAGTGGTAGCAGGAGTCCAGCAGATTGAACGGGGTCCGTCCGGCGGCGTGACCTGATGCCGCCCTCGTCCGTGGCTCGGAAATAACGGAGATGCCCAGTGCACGGAGGTGGTCATAGTAGGGCTGCACAAAGGTGTTCATCTGCCGCGAGTCCGGGCCGAAAGACAGCTCTACACTGGCGCCGGTTTCGTCTGCGGCGGCCCAGGGAAGGTCCAAGACAAACGTCCGGGATTTCAGCCCCAGGGTCTCCAGCACGGCGACAAAACGGCCAGCGGCCGCCTGCCATAAGTCGAGGTGTTCCTGTGAACCAAAGGCCACGCGGCGTCGTACCTGGGTGCCGCTGACAGCAGCGCGTGCAAGCTGTGGAGATGTGGTGAGGAAGCTGCCGTCACTCAGCTCGCTGACACCGAAGCGTTCGTCAGCCAGGTCCCAAAGCAGCAGGTCCACGTCAACACGGGTCAGGTCTGCGGTCAGGGAAGAGGCTGCATCCCGCCGCACGTGGTTTGCAGCGGAGACCGTCAGGTCCGCCGGCACGGTCAGTTCGACGTTACTGGGCCCGTTCATGGCGCTAATCAGGGACTGCCTGGCCACAAAACCGGAGCGGGTGACGTTTGAGCTGTAGGCAGTAACCATCGCCGAGGCGGCATTGCTGCCGTAGACGAAGATCCGCCTAGGCATACGCGAAGTCAGCGGTACGCGTTCCCAGACCCAGAAGCTGCTCAATCGCTGCAATGGTCCGGGCAGCAGCTTTGCCGTCGCCGTATGGATTGACGGCATTCGCCATCGAATCGAAGTGGTCCTGATCGTTGAGCAGGCGGGTTACCTCGGCAACGATGCGGTCTTCATCGGTGCCGATGAGCTTTACGGTTCCAGCGATGACCGCTTCCGGCCGTTCCGTGTTTTCTCGCATGACCAGCACCGGCTTTCCCAGGCTCGGGGCCTCTTCCTGGACGCCGCCGGAATCGGTAAGGACCAGGTGGGAGATGGAAAGCATGCGGGTGAACTCACCGTAGGCCAGCGGCTCCGTCACGATGATGTTGGATTTCCCCTCGAGTGCGGGCATCACGGCCGCCCGGACTACCGGGTTCCTGTGAAGCGGAACAACAATTGTCAGGTCGGGCTCGGCGTCGGCAATACGGGCGAGAGCCTGGCCGATGCCGCGCATGGCGACGCCCTGGTTTTCGCGTCGATGCGTAGTGGACAGCAGAATTCGGCGGCCCGAGGCGGCAAGGTCTTCCAGCTGGGGGTCGTTGAAGGGAACTTTCTTGTCTACGGTCATCAGCAGAGCGTCAATGACGCTGTTGCCTGTCACGGCAATAGCGGGGGCCTCGATACCTTCCGCCAGCAGGTTATCCCGGCTGGTAGTGGTCGGCGCCAGGTGCAGGCTTGCGATCTGGGAGGTCATTTTCCGGTTGGCTTCTTCGGGGAAGGGAGAGAACAGATCTCCGCTCCGAAGTCCGGCTTCCACATGGATCACCGGAATGCCGTGGTAAAACGCGGCGATAGCTCCGGCGGTTGATGTTGTGGTGTCGCCCTGCACTACTACGGCATCGGGCTTATTGACCGAGAAAAGCTTATCCAGTCCGTCGATGGTCCTGGTCAGGATGCCGTTGAGCGTCTGGCCCGGCTCGAAAATATTCAGGTCATGGTCCGGGATAATCCCGAACAGCCCGTTGACCTGGTCCAGCATGGAACGATGCTGGCCGGTGACTGTGACAAAGCAGTCAAGTGTTGGTGAGGCCTGGAGGGCAGCAACGATCGGCGCCATTTTTATGGCCTCGGGCCGGGTTCCGTAAATCGGCATAACTACTGGCAAAGAGTTCCCCCGAATACGCTTGACAAGACCGGTGATGTGATTGCCAGTGTATCTGAGGGCAACAGATTTAGTGCGCGGGCCTATGTATGGCCCTAGCCGGCTGAAGCTGCTGTTGGCCGAAAAGGGTTAGCCGAAAAGCACGAGCAGGACGATCAAGCCGGGCACCGACAGGCAAACCAGGGCCGTCAAGGCCAACGCAATCAGGCGTTTCCGGCCGTAGGCCGGATCCCGCTGCAATACCGGGGCAAGGCGCGAGTTGACCGGGCGCGGCGCGGATCCCTTTCTTTTCCTCGGTGGAGGAGCCTTGCGGGGTTCGCCAGGCCGACGCTCGCGAGGTGTGGGCTCGAGAGGCTGGTTCCGCATGTGCCGGGCAGCGGCAATCTCCGGATAGTGCTTGATGGGCATGGGTCAACCATTCCACATCGGCGGCCCAACCGGCGGTAAATCGTTATCGGGCACTGTCAGTGCCCTGCGGTAGGCTTCCTAATGACATAGACGGTTAGCGGCAATGACGACGAAGACCGGATAGGACGGGCCACGATGAGCGGCACCAGCAGGACCAGCGACAGCTCTACAAGCAGGAAACGGGATTACCTTGCAGACTAAAATCACCGCCAACGCGCAAGCGCTGAAGCGATGGTTGAGCAATGCAGAGGTCTCCTTGGGTAACCACAGCGACCGCCTCAATGCCATCAATATCTTCCCCGTGGCCGACGGCGATACCGGCACCAACCTCTACCTGACTCTCTGCGCCGCCTCGAGGGCTATTGCGGAAGAGGACACGGCGGACATCGGCGAGCTGCTGGGAACAGCCGGCCGGGCCGCAATGGAAGAAGCGCGGGGCAACTCCGGAACCCTGTTTTCCGTCTTCCTTACCTCCATGGCGGAACCCCTGGCCGGCGCAACCCGGCTCTCCGCTCCGTTGCTCGCATCCGCCCTGCAGCGCGCGCAGCTGCGCTCCTGGTCGGTGCTCAGCGATCCGGTGCCCGGCACCATGCTCTCCGTCCTCGAGGCCGCAGCCCACGCCGCGTCCGACAGCGAAGCCGCCGTCACCGGAGACGACAGCAACGTAGGGCTCGCACTCACCCTGCGGGCCATTATGGACGCCGCCCTGACCGCCGTCATCCATACCGAGAGCCAGCTGGATGCGCTCACCGCGGCCCGCGTGGTGGACGCCGGCGGCGTCGGCTTCCTGCTGGTACTAGATGCCCTGCGTGCCGCAGCCCTGGGTGAGGAACTGCAGGAAGAACTACTGGACGGACTGCACGGCTACGACGTCCAGGACCCGCACATCCACGCCCACATGCCCCGCATGGAAGGCGTGGAAGTCATGTGCACCATCACCCTGAGCCCGCTGGATGCTGCAACTCTGCGGCTCCAGCTGGACGAGCTGGGGGACTCCGTCATCATGAGCGCCGTCAGCCCGGTGGGAGACGGCTACCGCTGGCGGATCCACGTGCACACCCCCGACGCCGGCGCCGCCATCGATCTGCTGCGCACCCTGGGCGATCCGGAGAACCTGACCATCACCGAGCTGTCCGCTGACGGACACGAAACCAAAGAAGTCCCCGAGGCACATGGACTCTAGGCTCCCCGGAGAACTCGACTTTCCGCTGGACCGACGGATCGGCAAAACAACGGCCAATGCCATGGAGAAACAGCTTGGCCTGAAAACCGTCGGCGATCTGCTCCACCATTTCCCGCGCCGGTATCTGGAGCGCGGCGAACTCACGCCGATCGCCGAAATACCGTTCGACGAAGACGTCACCCTGATAGCCCGGGTGCAGAGCAACAACCGCCGGCAGATGCGGGCCCGCAAGGGGACAATCGTCGAGGTGGTCGTCACCGACGACACCGACGGCAGCCTCGGACAGCTGCACCTGACGTTCTTCAACGGATTCAATGCTTCCAAGGAACTCACCGTCGGTACCCGTGCCATGTTCTCCGGCAAGGTGGGCGCGTACCGGGGCCAGCTGCAGCTGACCAATCCCAGCTATGTGCTCCTGGACGAAGACTCGGTGGACGAGGAGGAGGCCAAACGTCCCATCCCCGTTTACCGGGCCTCGGCCAGGGTGGCCAGTCCGACCATCGCCAAGTCCGTGTCGATGCTGCTGGACAGCATGGAAGGCGCCCGGCTGCGCGATCCCATCCCGGCGGCGATCCGGGAGCGGGACCGCCTGCCCGATATCGTTGCCGCTTACAACCGAATCCACCGGCCCGCCACCATGGAGGAGGCCTACGCCGCCCGGCACCGGTTCAGGTACCAGGAAGCCCTGGTCCTGCAGACCGCGCTGGCCCGGCGTCGTGCCCTGACCGCCGAAGAGGAAGCCACAGCGCGTCCGGCAGTGCCCGGCGGCCTCCTGGACCGCTTTGACGCGTCCCTTCCCTTCACCCTGACTCGCGGCCAGGCCGAAATCGGGCGTGACCTATCCGCCGAACTGGGCGGGGACCACCCCATGAACCGCCTCCTGCAGGGCGAAGTGGGTTCGGGCAAGACACTGGTGGCCCTGCGCGCCATGCTTCAGGTGATCGACGCCGGGGGACAGGCCGCGCTGCTGGCACCCACCGAAGTCCTGGCATCGCAGCACTACGAGTCCATCAGCGCCATGCTCGGCCCGCTGGGCCGCGGCGGCCAGCTGGACGGCGACCCTGACGGCACCCGCGTGGCGCTGCTGACCGGTTCGATGAACACCGCCGGGCGCCGGGCTGCCATGCTGGATGCTGCCAGCGGCGCGGCCGGAATCATCATAGGCACGCACGCCCTGCTGTCCGAGAACGTTTCGTTCGCCGACCTCGGCCTGGTGGTGGTGGATGAACAGCACCGGTTCGGCGTCGAACAGCGCGACGTGCTGCGCACCAAGGGGCACAGCACCCCGCACCTGCTGGTCATGACGGCCACGCCCATTCCCCGTACCGTCGCGATGACTGTCTTCGGCGACCTGGAGGTCTCCACCCTCACCGAACTGCCGGCCGGGCGGTCCCCCATCTCCACCTACGTCTCGCCGCTGGCTGAGAAGCCGCAGTGGGAGCAGCGGATCTGGGCCCGCGCCCGGGAAGAGATCGACGCCGGCCGGCAGGTTTATGTGGTCTGCCCCAAGATCGGAGCCAAGGAAGAGGAGCCCGGCACGGACCTGGCACTGTTCGACTCGAAGGAAGCCGCAGAGGGGCGGGCGCGTGCCGAGCGGCAGGAGCTGACCTCCGTCACCGAGCTGGTCGAGTATCTCACCACCGTGCCGGCGCTCGCAGGCAAGACCATCGCGCCCCTGCACGGTCGGCTGGACCCCAACGACAAGCACGAGACCATGGCTGCCTTCAACCGCGGCGACATTGACGTGCTGGTCTCCACCACCGTTATCGAGGTGGGCGTGGACGTACCCAACGCCTCGCTCATGGTGATTATGGACGCGGACCGGTTCGGCATCTCCCAGCTGCACCAGCTGCGCGGCCGGGTGGGCCGAGGCGGGCTGCCCGGTACCTGCCTGCTCGTGACGCAGCTGGAACCGGGACATCCGAGCCGGGAGCGGCTGGAGGCCGTGGCGGCCACCACCGACGGTTTTGAACTGTCCCGCAAGGACCTTGAGCTGCGCCGCGAAGGCGACATCCTGGGCGCCAGCCAGTCCGGCGGCCGTTCCACCCTGAAACTGCTGCGCGCCGTCCAGGACGAACCGCTCATTGAAAAGGCCCGTGCCGACGCCGTGGCCCTGGTGGCGGCGGATCCGGACCTGCGCGACTACCCGGCTCTGGACGAAGCCATCGAGGCCTACCTGAACCCCGAAGCCGAGGCGTTCCTGGAACGCGGCTAACGGGCACGGGAAACTGAACAGGCCCCCGGCAGCGGATAAAGTGAAGGCATGAGCCGCATTATTGCCGGGGCTGCCGGCGGATCCTCCTTGTTCAGTGTTCCGGGTGACGGAACGCGTCCCACCACGGACCGGGTGAAGGAAGCCCTCTTTTCCCGCCTGGAGTCCTACGGCATCCTGCAGGAAGCCCGCGTGCTGGATCTGTTTGCCGGGTCCGGTGCCCTGGGTGTGGAGAGCGCCAGCCGCGGTGCGGCCGCCGTCGACCTGGTGGAGCTGGCAGACAAGCCCGCGGCGACCTGCCGGCAGAACGCGGAACTGGTCAACAAGATCCTGGGCCGGACCTGCGTGAATGTGCACCGGGCCAAGGCCGAGACCTTCCTGCTCCGGGTCCCGGCCGACGTGCGCTGGGACGTGGTGTTCATCGATCCGCCCTACGCGTTTACCGAAGCCGAGCTGGCTACCGTCCTCACCCCGCTGGCCGGGCACCTCGCAGTCGGTGCGGTAGTGGTGCTCGAGCGCTCCACGCGTTCCCCCGAGCCGGTCTGGCCCGAAGGCCTGGAGCGTTTCAGCGAGCGTAAATACGGTGAGACCACCCTGTGGTTCGCCGAACCTGCCGACGACGACGCCGAGTCCGACGACGCCGAGGCAGCGGAAGCCTAACCTGCGAAGCGGTCCAGGTCCTCGCCCGTCAGCACTGCCGCCGGGTGCGGGCCGGCAGCCAGGAGCTGCTGGGTCCACTCGGCGGGCCAGGGGAACCGGGTTGCCCCGAGCACAATGTTGCCGGGATAGCGCCCCGTGAACATGTCCCGCTGCGCCAGCGCCGCGACGTCGCCCGCTGTCTCCATGCCGCCCGTACCCAGCGCGGCCTGGACTTCGCGGATCTGCCGGCGGGCGAAGGCCAGCGGCGGATCGTCCCCGACGTTGACCAGCAGCACCCCGGCGGGGGAGAGCAAGGCAATCAGTTCGGCGTAGAAGTCCGACGTCGCCAGGTGCGCGGGTGCATCGGGGCCGGCGAAGATGTCCAGCACAATGGCGTCGAAGGACCGGCCGGCAAAGCGGTCCAGTGATTCCCGGGCGTCTCCGATGACGGTCTCGAGCCGGGTGCCCTCCGGCAGCGGAAGGTGCGCCAGCACGAAGTCCAGCAGTTCGCGTTCCAGCTCCACCGCCGCCTGCTCGGACCCGGGGCGGGTGGCCTGGAGGTAACGGGTGAGGGTCAGCGCCCCGGCACCCAGATGCAGTGCATGCAGCGGCTCCCCGGCCGGTGCGGCCAGGTCCAGGACGTTGCCTATCCGGCGCAGGTACTCGTAGGAGATATCCTGCGGGCGGGCCATGTCCACGTGGGACTGCTCCGCGCCGCCGATGCTCAGGATGTAGGCGCCGGGGGTGAAGCCGTCGTCGGTGATGGTGGCGTGGGCGCCGATGCCCCGCAGCAGCCGGGACGCGTTCACAGCAGCCCGCCCAGCCGGGCGAGACGCTCGGAGGCCTGGTCCAGGACGTCCGTTTTCTTGCAGAAAGCGAACCTCAGCAGCGACCGGGTGCGCTGCGCTCCTTCCGCGTGGCAGAACACGGCCACCGGAATGGCCGCCACGCCGATCAGTTCCGGCAGCCGCCGAGCCAGTTCCGTGGCGTCGGTAATGCCCAGGGGTGAAGTGTCGGCGGTAACGAAGTACGTTCCGGCGGAGGGCAGGACCTCCATCCCGGCCGCCCGCAGCCCGGAACCGAGCAGGTCCCGCTTCGCCTGCAGCGCGGCCGCGGCGCCGGTGAAGTAGGAATCCTCCAGTCCCAGGCCGACGGCGACCGCGGACTGGAAGGGGGTGCCCGAGGTGTAGCTCAGGAAGGTCTTGACGGTGCGGACCGCTGCCACCAGCGGCGCCGGGCCGGTGAGCCAGCCGATCTTCCAGCCGGTCACGGAAAATGTTTTGCCCGCCGAGGAAATGGTCAGGGTCCGTTCCGCGGCACCGGGCAGCGTTGCTACGGGGATGTGCACCGGCCCGAAGGTCAGGTGTTCGTAGACCTCGTCGGTGACGATCACGGCGTCGTGCTTTGCCGCCAGGTCCACAATCTGCTGCAGGACCGTGCGGGGGAGGACGGCGCCCGTGGGGTTGTGCGGGTTATTGACCAGCACCACCCGGGTGCGGTCGGTGAACGCCGCTTCGAGGGCGCCGTCGGCGGGGAGGAAATGCGGTGCCTCGAGGGCGACGGTGGTGTGCGTGGCACCGCTGAGCCCGATGACCGCGCCGTAGGAATCGTAGAACGGTTCGAAGGTCAGCACCTCGTCTCCGGGACCCGTCAGGGCCAGGAGGGCCGAGGCAATGGCCTCCGTGGCACCGGTGCTGACGATGACCTCGGTGTCCGGGTCCACATGCAGCCCGTAGAACCGTTCCTGATGAGCGGCGACGGCGTTGCGCAGGACCGGCAGGCCCTGTCCCGGGGCGTACTGGTTGGCGCCGGAGGCAATGGCCTCCCGCGCGGCGGCGAGCATTACGGCCGGGCCGTCTTCATCGGGAAAACCCTGGCCGAGGTTGATGGCTCCGTGCTGTCCGGCGAGGGCGGTGATTTCCTCGAAAATGGTCACCCCGAGATTGCCGTCCGCCGCGAGCAGGTTGGCTCCCGCGGCGGTCCGCTGCCAGGGCTGGGCGGCGGCGGTGCCGGTGCCGGGCCGGGCGCGGAGCAGGGACGCGGCTGTGCTGATACTCATTCCTCAAGTATTACCCGCCCGCACCCGGTAGATTCGACCTATGCGACGCGCTGTATGCCCCGGTTCCTTTGATCCCATCCACAACGGCCATGTGGAGGTGATTGCCCGTGCGGCAACCCTCTTCGACGAAGTCATCGTGGCGGTGTCCACCAACTATGCGAAGAAATACCGTTTCAGTGCCGAGGAACGCCTGGAGCTGGCGGCGGAAACCTTTGAGGCGCTGGCCGGGGTTTCCGTCGTCCCCATGGGGGACGGACTCCTGGCCGACTTCTGCCGGGAGCACGGCGCCTCCGCGATTGTGAAGGGGCTGCGGTCCGTCCAGGACTACCAGTACGAACTGCCCATGGCCGTCATGAACAGGCAGCTCACCGGTGTCGAGACTGTCTTCCTGGCCGCGGAAAGCAGCTACACCCACCTTTCCTCGTCCCTCATCAAGGAAGTGGCCTCCCTGGGCGGCGACATCGCCGGCTATGTTCCCCCGACGGTGCTGAAGCGCCTGACGGAAGGCTGGACGGCAAGTTAGACCGGGTTGGCGCAGGCGGGGCGGATCAGTCCGGCTGCCACGGCGCCGGTCTCTTCCACGAAACGGCCCAGCCACTGGCCGGGTCCCAGCTGCGGAGCGGACTCCACCATGGTGATGTTCGCAGCACTGCACTGCTCCAAGTTCAGTTCCGCGCGGGTCACGTGATAGCGCGAAGTCACCACAATGATGTCCGTCCAGCCGTTGTCCTTCGCCAGCCGGGCGACGGCGCGTGCCTCGCCGCGGGTGGTCATTGGGTCCGGGGAGAAGCAGACAACGCGGGGGTTGAGGTTCCGGGCGCAGACTGCGTCAGTTTCCTTGTTTCCGGGCGTGGACGTGGCAGAGAGGACCAGCGTGGGTGCGTATTCCTGCTCCATTAGATCCAGTCCCACCGGCAGGCGCTCGCTGCTCGCGCCGGCCAGGACGACGACGGCGTCCGCCCCTGCGGGTTCGGCGGCACTGGCCGAAGGATAAACAAACAGGATCGACGCCACCAGGAGCCAGACCGCAAAAAGGCACAGGGCCGCCGTCGTGCAGTGTCGAAGCAGCCGGCGCCCCAGGAACCAGCGAAGGATTCTCACGCTCCCACCCTAGGGGACCGCACTCCCTGCAGCCGTGAAGCGGCACCCCCTGGAGTCCGATTAGCCGGATGCCCTGTGGCGGGTAAACTGGTCTGTGGAGCACGTGCCCGCACGTGTTCCTTGGCTGCGGTGCAGCCGCAGTTTGAGAGATTCCGGCAAGTCAGGCTAAGATGATATGTCGGTCTATGTTCTACAGGAGTTCTCATTAGCGAATTTTCGCGGTCCAATCCGGAAACTCCCCTGGCTATCAACGTCAGGGACCTCGGGCGCAGCCCGGGAACGATGCGGACCTTGCATGAACATGTACCGGCACCGAAAGACTTCGGTGTTGCGCTTATCGGCGTTCCGGAAGGATCCGGCCTCGAGATCGATCTGAGGTTGGAGGCCGTGCACGAAGGGATTCTGGTATCCGGCGTAGTAATCGCCCCCGTAAAGGGCGAATGCGGCCGCTGCCTGAAGCCACTCGCGTACGACCAAGAAGTCGATGTGCAGGAACTCTTCTACTACGAGGACGCTGAGTCCTTCGAAGAAGAAGATGAAGAAGAGCAACACCGGATCGAGCGAGATGTCATCGATCTTGAGCCGGTATTGCGGGACGCAGTGGTTCTTACCATGCCGTTCCAGCCGGTGTGCCGGGAAGACTGCGAAGGCCTTTGCTCCGAATGCGGAGCGCGCCTTGAGGAGGATCCGGGTCACCACCATGAAGCAGTGGATCCTCGCTGGGCAGCCCTCGCCGGGCTGACCGGCACGGCCGCAGAAGATACTGCGGCACCAAGTACAGAGTCAGACGAGAGAGAAGAGAGTTAGCCGTGGCTGTTCCGAAGCGGAAAATGTCCCGCGCGAATACACGTGCACGCCGGTCCCAGTGGAAGGCGACCGCGCCCAACCTGGTGAAGACCGTGGAGAACGGCCGCGTCACCTATAGCCTGCCGCACCAGGCCAAGGTCGTAACCGACTCCGCCGGCACTGCGCTGTTCCTTGAATACAAGGGCCGCAAGGTCGCGGACGTCTAAGACCAGTGTTCGGCCCGGTTTTGCGCATCATTAGTGTTGTTGCGGACGGGCACGTGAATACTGCTTTTCGGGTTGTATCCAAAAAGTGAAGAATACTGAAGAGCTTATGAAGCGTCTCGGTGTCGATATCGACGCCGGGACGCTTCGTCTTGCACTCACGCACCGTTCCTACGCTTACGAGCAGGGCGGCATCCCCACGAACGAGCGCCTGGAATTCCTGGGTGACTCCATTCTGGGGTTCTCGGTAACCGATGCGCTCTACCGGGATAATCCTGATCTTTCCGAGGGGGAGCTGGCCAAGCGCCGCTCCGCCGTCGTAAGTACCCGTGCCCTCGCGGGCATTGCCCGTGGCCTGGGGCTGGGGGAGTACATCCTCCTGGGCCAGGGCGAAAAGCTGACCAACGGGCGCGACAAGTCCTCCATCCTTGCGGATACCACCGAGGCAATCATCGGTGCCGTGTACCTGGATCACGGAATTGAAGCCGCGCGCCAGATGGTGATGCGCCTGGTTGGGCCGCTGCTGTCCAACGCCGAGGCGCTGGGTGCCGGTACGGACTGGAAGACCAGCATCCAGGAGATCGCTGCCGGCCGGAAAATGGGCGACATTGAATACCGGGTCTCCGGATCCGGTCCCGACCATTCCCGCAGCTTCGTTGCCGTCCTGCATATCGGCGACAAGGCCTACGGCACCGGCGTCGGCCATTCCAAGAAGGAAGCCGAGCAGGAAGCCGCCGCTGCCTCCTGGAAGATGATCAACGCTAAGGGAGCCGACTCCGCGGCTGCCGGTTCCTAGGCACTTCCGGCGATGCCTGAGCTTCCCGAAGTCGAGGTGGTCCGCCGCGGACTGGCGTCATGGGTCCGCGGCCGCACCATCACCGGCGTCGAAGTTGTGGATCCCCGTTCCGTGCGGCGCCATGCGCCCGGCCCGGCCGATCTTGTCGCCAACCTTGAAGGCGCGGTGGTGGCCGACGTCGTGCGCCGCGGCAAGTTCCTCTGGCTGCCGCTGCTCGAGTCGGCTCCTTCGCCGGCCGGCGCGGCTTCCGGGGCGGACGACGTCGTCGTGCCCCCTTTTGCGCTGATGGCCCACCTCGGCATGAGCGGGCAGCTGCTGATGGAGGACTCGGTGCTTCCGGATGAAAAGCACCTGAAGGTCCGGTTTACGCTCAGTCCCGCCGTTGACGCCTCCGGTGTTGCGATGCCGGACGAGCTGCGTTTTGTGGACCAGCGGATTTTCGGCGGCGTGTTCCTCACCGATCTGGTTCCGACGCCCGACGGCGCTCCCGGCGGCCTGTCCGAGACCGGACTTCCGCTCGTGGCAGCCGAGGCTGCCCATATTGCCCGCGACCCGCTGGATCCAGCGTTTTCCTTTGACGAGTTCTACCGTCGGCTGCGGCTGCGGAAGACCGGGATCAAGCGCGCCCTGCTGGACCAGGGGCTGATTTCCGGGGTCGGGAACATTTACGCCGACGAGTCCCTGTGGGCGGCACGCATGCACTTTGCCCGCGCCACGGACACCATGCGCCGGGCCGAAGCGCTGCGGCTGGTCGAAGCCGCCCGGGACGTGATGACCCGTGCCCTGGCTGCGGGCGGCACCAGCTTTGACTCGCTGTACGTCAATGTGAACGGTGCCTCGGGATACTTCTCCCGGTCCCTCAATGCCTACGGCCATGAAGGGCTGCCATGCCCGCGCTGCGAGGAGCTGGGACTGCACACTCTGATCCGGCGGGATTCGTTTATGAACCGGTCCTCGTACAGCTGCCCCGTGTGCCAGCCTCGGCCTCGGAACGGGCGCTGGTAGTTTTCCGTTCCACGAACTGGATCGGATGTCCGTCGAAGTCCTCGACGAATGCAACCCGCAGTTTTCCGTCCAGGAACGGGTGCGGTCCTTGAAGGGGCTTTGCTCCGCCCTCGAGCGCAGCCGTATAGGCGGCTGCGGCGTCGTCCGTCCAGAGCGTGAGGCACGCGCGGTGTCCGGCCGTGACCGGGGTGAGCCCGTGGGCTTCGGCCGCCGGTCCGGGCAGCGCGAGCCCGAGTTCGAAGCCTTCCAATGCCATTTCTATTTTGACGGGTGCTGTCCCTGCTCCCGTTGCCCTGAACTCTTCATTGAAGCCGAGGGCCGCGTAGAAGCGTGCCGCCCGCGCGACGTCGGCGACGAACAGAATGACCTGCGGATTGTAGATTTTCACGGCTGTCCTCATCTCGGGCGCCGGTAGGTTCACCGGCCGATTCAGCGCTACGGATTGAGCAGGTCCCCGGAGGCAGCCAGTTTGCGCAGCTCCTCGATATGGGCCTTGAATGCCTTTTGCCCGGCCCTGTTCAGGGCCACCCAGGTTCGAGTGCGCCCGTTCACGGAACCCTTGCGCACGGTAACAAACCCGGCCTGTTCGAGCACCTTGACGTGTTTGCTTAGTACCGAGTCGCTGAGCTGCAGTGCGTCTCGGAGTACGCCGAATTCGGCTTCGCCCACTTCGGCAAGGATCGAACAGATCCGCAGCCGGGTGGGCACATGGATGACCTCATTGAATCCGCCCATCAGCCGGCGCTCCGCAGCGCGCGTGCCAGCCGGGCATCCATGGCCGGTCCCATCACCAGTGTCAGGACCAATACGACGACGCCGGCGGCGTAGCCGATCCAGGCCCGGGAGTAGGTCGAGTGGAGCACAACGGCCGCGACGCAGACAAGCAGAAAAACAGCGACGTAGGTCCAGGACAACCCCCGGCTTCCCGGATGGGTGTAGACATCAACCACCACGCGGCCGCGGGTCTGGAGCATCGGCAGGACACAGAAGAGTATTCCGGACACGGCGAAGAGTCCGGTGGCCCAGCCGGCTTCCTTGGAGAAGACGAGGCCGATGACGAACATCGCCATTCCTACTCCCTGGGCGGGATAGAGCCATGCCGGTGACCGGACGTGCGGAGCCAGCGCCCGCTTGGACAGGGTGATGGATTCCAGGGCCTGGCGTGCTTCGTCGGGGGAGGGGCGGGGGCCTTGGGTGTGGGGCATGCCGAGAGCCTAGACTTTCCGCGGCGGAAAGGGAAGGGTTTCCGGTGCGGAAAGTCGCGGGAGCCTCCGCTGCCCTCTCGAGAAAAAAATTACGAAACTCTTGTAATTGTTTTGGAATTACGTAATTCTCTATCCATGACCGCACGAGACGACGCCCGGCTGCAGGCGCTGGAAGCACGCGTGGCAGCCCTGGAGCAACGCGCGGAAGCCGCCGAACCGACGTCGGGCGCGGAGCCCGCGTCGGCCGCGGACGCGACGTCGGCCGCGGACGCGACGTCGGCCGCAGACGGGGCAGACGTGTTCTGGGCCCTCGAAGGGGTGCGGAAGCGCCATCCCGAGCCGGGAGCCGTGCTGTTCACCGGCACCGCCACTACCGCCGCCGGTGCCCACTACGAGTACCAGTACGGGTTGGAGACCGGGCACCTGCTCGACGTCGACTGGACGCAGTTCGCTGACTCACTTGCCTCCCTCGGCCATCCCGTCCGTCTGGCTGTGCTGCGCGCCGTCCTCGGCGGAACCGAGACCGTGGCAGAGCTGGTGGAGGAACTGGGTTCCGGAACCTCCGGACAGATCTACCACCACGTTCACCAGCTGACCGCCTCGGGCTGGCTCGCACCGCACGCCCGGTCCCGCTACCAAATCCCGCCGGCCCGGGTCATCCCGCTGCTGGCCATTCTGACCGCTGCCTCCGGAGGTAACTGACATGTCCAAATACAGACGCATGACCGTGGCCGTCCTTGCCGCTGCAGCGGTACTGGCCGCCGGGCTCCTTGCTGCTCCGTGGACGCCGCGCCTGTCGACGCAGGTTTCCGGGGATGCAGCCCTCGCCGAGGCCGTCCGGCCCCTGCTGCAGAAACCTGCCGATGCGGTCAGCGTGGCCTACCTCGAAAACGGCGCCGTCCGGGTTGCCGGATTCGGTGCCGACGAGCGGACCGAGTTCGAAATCGGTTCGGTATCCAAGACATTCACTGCAGCGCTGCTCGCGGACGCCGTCGAGCGCGGCGAGGTGACGTTGGAGACCACCGTTGCCGAGATCCTGGGTCCGGAGCTGCGGGATCCGGAAGCCGAAATCGGCACCGTCACCTTGGCCGAGCTGGCCAGCCACCGTTCGGGGCTTCCCCGGCTTGCCACGGATCCGGGAGCGCTGGTCTCCCTGCTCGCCGGCACCGTCCTCCACCGCGACCCCTACACCGCCTCGCCTGCCGAGGTGCTGGCGCAGGCACAGTCTGCGTCGGTGGGGGAAAGGGGAACGGTGGCCTACTCCAACTTCGGGTATGCCTTCCTCGGGCAGCTGCTCGCCAAGGCAGCCGGGATGGAATACACCGATCTGCTGGAGCAGCGGATTTTCGAGCCATTGGGAATGAAGGACACGTACGTGCCGACGACGGCCGACAATCTGCGTCCCGATGCTCCGACCGGCCGGAATGCAAACGGACTGCCAGAGGGTGCCTGGACCGGCAACGGCGGGGCACCGATGGGTGGGATCCGGTCTACCGCAGCGGATATGTCGCTCTACCTCCAGGAACTGCTGGCGGACACTGCTCCGGGTGCCGGCGCCCTGGAACCCCAGTGGGATACCGGTGAGGACGGAGAGCAAGTGGGTCTGGCATGGTTCACGCAGGTCTCATCCTCGAGTGGGCGGGCCGCGACGTGGCACAACGGCCAGACCGGAGGTTTCTCCTCCATGGTGGCCATGGACCGTGAAGCGGGCACGGCAGTGCTGATCCTCTCCAATGTGGCCGTCGGGCAGGAAGAAGCTGCGTTGGCTTTGCTGAAGGAAGGTCTCTGATGACATTCAGCCTGATGTCCTGGATCCTCGTCGCCTGGCTGGTGGCGACGTGTCTGTCCGTGGCGGTTCCTGTCTGGAAGCGGGCGGGACAGCCTTCCGGCCCCAGTCGGAGGTCGCTGCTGGCCGGTTTGATGGAAGCAGCTTCGCTCGCGGGCCTTTTGCGGCTGGTGGTGCCGTGGACTCCCGGGTCGGTGGCCCTCTGGGTGGTGGCCGTGGTCGTTTTGGCGGCGGCTGTTGCCGGAGCGGTTCTTCGCTGGCCGGTGTTGCCGGGTCGGGTTGAGTCTCAGGGCCCGGTACGGGAGACGGCATCGGGGGCTTCAACGGGACCGGAGGACGCGGAGTCGGAGGGGTCGGAGCTGGAGGGCGCGGAGCTGGTTCCGGAGCCAGATATCCCTGCGGAGGCATCGGGTCAATCCCGGCGGCCGCAAAGCGCCACAGTGGGGACCGCCACAGCGGAGACCGAGGCAGGGCCAGTCGCGGCAGGGCAGCAAGGCACGGCCACGGAAGCCGCAGCGGTGGAGCGGTCCCGGCGGGCGTTCCTTCCTGTGCGGGAAAGGGCAGCCGCACCCGACACCGGGAAGTCCGACCCCGGTAGTCCCGACCCCGGGAAGTCCAACCCCGGCAGCCCCGACCCCGGAATGCCTCGCCTGCAGGCAGAGGCCGGGAAGCCTCGCCGAAAGTCAGAGGCCGGGAAGAAGATGAAGAAGGAACCCGGAAATCTCGCATTGGCTGGGAATGCGGCCCTGCTGCTCGCCGTCGTCGTGATTTCTTTTCTAGCTGGTTAGGGCCGGTTCGGCCGCAAAGGGCATCCGCCTGGAAGGCCTTGAAAGAGGATTGAAAAAACAGGTGGCGGAACAGGTATTTCTTCCCTAGCTCCGACGTTGGAGCCTCGATAGACTCGAACACATGTTCGAATACTCTCGCCCTGCAAGCCATCAGCGGACCGGCGGATTGACTGCCGGTACCGCGTTGGTGAACGCGTGGGTTGAGGTACTGGGGGAACAAGCTGAGGGCCTGCCCAGCGGGGAGCACGAAGACCGCGAGCTGATTGACCGGATCCGGGCCCTGGAGGAACTCAAAGCCGCAGCTTCGGCGGCACAGGCCCGGGCTGCTGCAGTGTTCGATGCCTCGCAGCGCCGGAAGCAGGCCGAGGCCGGAGCGCCGCGGGAGGAACTGGGCCGCGGTGTCGCTTTCCAGATTGCCTTGGCACGGAGGGAGTCACCGAGCCGCGGGGGACGGCTGCTGGGGTTCGCCAAGGTGCTGGCGGAGGAGATGCCATGCACTCTGCACGCGCTGACCCGCGGGAAAATCAGTGAATGGAGGGCAACGCTGCTGGTCCGCGAAACGGCTTGTCTGAGTTTGGAGGACCGGCGGCGGGTGGATGAAGAAGTGGCCGGAAATCCGGACGTGCTTGAAACACTGGGGGACCGGCAGATTATTTCCCGCGCCAGAGGTGCCGCCTACCGGCTGGATCCTTCGGCAGCGGTCAAGCGTGCGGCCAAAGCCGAATCGGAACGTTTTGTCTCCTGCCGTCCTGCACCGGACACCATGACCTACCTGACCGGGCTTCTGCCTGTCGCCCAGGGCGTGGGCGTTTTTGCCGCCCTGTCCCGTGAAGCGGACCGGCTGCGTGCCTCCGGAGATTCCCGGGGTCGGGGCCAGATAATGGCTGACACCCTCGTGGAGCGCGTGACCGGACAGGCCGAGGCAGGCCAGCTGAAGGTGGAAGTTCAGCTGGTGATGACGGATCGGACGCTGTTCGGCGGCGATTCCGAGCCGGCCGCGGTCCCCGGGTACGGCCCGGTGCCGGCGCAATGGGCAAGGGACCTGGTCCGGGGAAGGCGTCGGAGGCAGGAACCCGGGCGGGATACCCGTGGCGCCAAACCGGGAGAGGGCCGGGAACAACAAGACCGGGAATCGGGCCGGGAACCGAGCCTGGAGCAGGGCGCAGGGCGGACAACAAAGCGGGACAAACAAGACGAGCGCTGGCTTCGGCGACTGTACACAGATCCCGATACCGGAGAACTCGTTGCAATGGATTCACGGGCACGCCTGTTTCCTACTTCGCTGGGACGGTTTATCGCGGCACGCGACCAGACCTGCAGAATGCCGTGGTGCGGGGCGCCGATTCGGCATTTAGACCACATTCGTCCGCACCGTGACGGCGGGGAGACCAGCACTGCGAACGGCCAGGGACTCTGCGAGGCGTGCAACCAGGCGAAGGAAGCACCTGGTTGGAAAGCGCGAACGGTCGATACTCCAGGGAAGAGCGGACCGCACACAGTCGAGACCACCACCCCAACAGGGCACACCTATCGGTCCACCGCGCCGCCGCTGCCCGGAACCAGGGTTGAGAACAGCCAGGATGATCGGCTCGGAAGCGAGGAACGAGCGGGTGCAGCTACCGGATCCCGCGGGCGGTCAGGATCTCCGGCGCCGAAGGGTTTCCTTGAGCGCTGCATCGTGGACCTGGTATGGGCCGCATAGTTGGCGGACCCGCGGACCCGCGGACCCGCGGAACCAGGACCCTACCGGTCCGCCAGCTCGGCAAGAATCCCATCGGTAAAGGGAGGCCACACCTCGGCGGCCCAGGGACCGAAATCGCGGTCGGTGAGGCAGACAGCAGCAGCACGAGCCGCAGGATCCACCCAAAGGAAGGTTCCGGACTGGCCGAAGTGCCCGAAAGTGGCCGGCGAGCTGTTGGCGCCGGTCCAGTGCGGAGACTTCCGTGCCCGGATTTCGAAGCCAAGGCCCCAGTCGTTCTCCTTCTGCCGGCCGAAACCGGGAAGCACTCCCGCGAGGCCGGGAAAGACCACCTGCGTGGCTTCGGTCAGCCGGCCCGGATCCGTGAGCGTGGGAGCCTGCAGCTCGGCAGCAAACCTGCTGAGGTCCGCTGCTGTGGAGACGGCACCGGCAGCAGGGGAGCCCTCCAGGGTTGTGGAAGACATGCCCAGCGGAACCAGTACGCCTTCCCGCAGGTATTCCCCGAAGGCCATGCCCGTGGCCTGCTCCAGTGTCTCCCCGAGTACCTCAAAACCCGCGTTGGAATACAGGCGCCGGGTGCCGGGGGTGTAGCGGACCGTGCGCTCGCCGAAGTCGTAGCCGCCGGAATGGGCCAGCAGGTGCCGGACGGTGGAACCCTCAGGGCCCGCAGGCTGATCGAGTTCCAGGGCTCCCTCATCGAGGGAAACGAGTACGGCGTATGCGCTCAGCAGCTTGGTGACCGAGGCCAGTCGAAAACGGCGGTCCTGGTCGCCGGCAGTGCCGAGCACCTCGCCGTCGACGGTCACTATGGAGACAGCGGCATGGTCAACAGGCCAGGACTCGATCTTCTGCAGGCTTTTCACGGAAATCATCCTAGGAGTAGTGCCGGGCAAGCCGGGCCATGCCGTCTTCAATCGAAACTTCGGGGGTCCAGTCCAGAACTTCGCGGGTTTCGCGCTGGTCAAACCAGTGCGACGTCGAGAGCTGCTCGGCAAGGAAGCGGGTCATGGGAGGCTCATCATGGACCAGACCCCGCCGACCGGCCAGCAACCAGCCCTTCTCGATCAGGCTTCCGGCGCCGCGCGCAACCTTGCCCGGGACGCTCCAGCCCGGTGCAGCCACTCCTGCGGCTGCACAGATACCGGCAATCAGTTCCCCTACGGGCCTCGGCTGGCCGTTCGTCACCACGAGGGCACGGCCGGCCGCGGCATCCATCCGCTCCAGCCCGCGGACAATAGCTGCCGCGGCGTTGTCGATATACGTGGTGTCGATCAGCGCCGCACCGCCGTCCAGCAGCGGCAGGCGGCCGGACCGGGCACGGTCGATGACGCGTTCCACCAGCTGCGTATCGCCGGGCCCCCAGACGATATGCGGCCGGATGGCAGTCACCCGGAAAACGGGGGAGTTCTGTGCCAGCGCAAAGAGCTCGGCCTGGGCCTTGGACGCAGCATAGAAACCGCGGGCTCGGGCCGGATCCGCAGTACCCGCCCCGGCACCGGCAATCGGCTCGCCGAAGTGCGCCACGGACGGTGACGAGACGAAAACGACGTCGCGAACTCCGGCCGTCTGCGCAGCCTGCAGCAGGACCTGCGTACCCACGATGTTGGTTTGCTCGAACTCATGCCACTCGCCGGTAAAGGAGACCTTCGCCGCGAGATGGATTACTGCGTCCATCCCGTCGACGGCGCGAGCAGCAGCTGCCGGATCGGCAACGGAACCGGACACGGAATCCCTGCCGGGCCGGCCGGGACGGCGCTGGAAGGTGCGGACCTTGTGGCCCTTGGCTTCCAGCAGGTCCGCAACCGCACCGCCCAACAGACCGCTCGCACCGGTGACCAGGACGTTCCGGGGAGGCAGGACGGCCGAACTCATCGCCGTCCCTTGCCCAGCCGCGGCACCGGACCGCCGGCCAGCATCCGGGAGGCCCAGTCAGCCAACGCCGTACGGTCGATCTTGGAATTGTGCCGGATATCGGTAGGCAACTGCGGCAGCACCAGTACGGCAGCCAGATCGAGCCCCACGAGCTCGGCCACGCGGGACCGCACAGCTGTCGTCAGCTCGGAAGACGCGGTCCCGGCCCGGCGGGCCGGCGGTTCCGTCTCCAGGACAGCTACGGGCACCTGGGCACCGGCGGGTCCGACGCCGACCAGCGCCACCCTGCCCACGCCGTCGACCGTCTCGGCCGCCTGCTCGGCTGCCACCGGGGTCCGGACCCCGTCCGCGGTGGTGAGAATGTGCCCGAGGCGCCCCTCGACCCACAACCGGCCCTCGTCGTCGAAGTGGCCGACGTCGCCGGTGCGGTGCCAGCCGTCAATGGACGAACTGTGGCTTTCCGTGATCCAGAGCCGGTCGTAGCGGTCCTTGACGTGCGGGGCGCTGACCAGGATTTCCCCGGTGCGGTTCGGGACGGTCAGGGGTTTGTTGCCCACCGAGCCATCCGGGAAGACCTCGGCAATGGCCACCTCGGCGCGGGACACCGGAGTGCCGACGCAGACACCGTTGCCGGCACCAGCGGCACGGATGCCCTCGAGGCTGATATCGGTGACCGGCAGCGCCTCGGTCATGCCGTACGGGGTGTGCAGGGAAGCCTTCGGCACCAGGTCCTGCACCTGCGCCAGAAGCGGCTCGGCTATCGGAGCACCGGCGGAAAGCAGCAGTTCCACCTGTGCCAGGGCGGCCCGCTGCGTAGCGTCCAGCTGGCCGGACGTGGCCAGCACGTTGGTCAGCGCAGCAGGGGAAGCAAAGATGGTGGTGGCGTCCACGGCGACGGCGGCATCAGCCAGGGCCGCCGCAGTCAGGGTGCGCGGGGAAGTGACGTCCATGTCCGGCGTCACTGACGTGGCCCCCAGCGCCGGACCCAGCAGGGCGAACGGCGCGAAGCCGGCCACCAGCGAGGTCCCGGCACGGAGGTTATAGGTGTCCTTGATGGCATCACGCATGGCGGCCAGCTGCCGGTGCGTGTACACCACACCCTTCGCAGGCCCCGTGGACCCGGAGGTGAACAGGACGGCGGCGTCCGCGTCGGGTTCCGCGGGGTACCACGGCGCTTCGGAACCGGAACCGTCGGCGATGAGGCCCTCAACGGAGTGCCGCACTCCCAGCAGCCGCTTACGGGCCGGAGACAGCTCGGAGACGCTGATCCGGGTTCCCGGCCAGCCCAGCGCCCGGGCGCCGATGAGCGCACGGTCGATGCCGATCAGGAACGCGGGTCCGGCGCCCTTGATGGCGCGGCCGAGTCCCTTGGTGCCCAGGCCAGCGTCGGCCACCACAATGACGGCGTTCAGGCGCAGGCACGCGTAAATCAGCGAGGTCAGTTCAATTCCGGGCGGAACCAGCAGGTTCACCCGGGTGCCCGGACGCACGCCCGCCGCGGCGAGTCCCGCCGCGAGGGCGTTCACCCGTTCCGCGAGCCCGGCCCAGGACAGGGTGCGCGGCTCAGCGGCCGCTCCCTCGCCTCCGCCCAGCGGTGCCATGTCGACGACGGCGGGGCTGGTGTCGCCCGCACGCTCATCCAACTCGGCAAGCATGGGGCGGAACGGCTCAGTGCGCCGGAGGGCGGAATCCGCCGGGGCTTCGACGGCGGTCTGCAGCCAGGAGAAGACCGGGGAGGCGATATCGACGTCTTCGGGGAGCAGATGCCCGGCACCCTCGAACCGGTGCACGGAGGATGCGGGCAGCCGGTCCAGGAGGTCGCGCAGGTAGCGGTCGGAGAAGACCGGATCCCGAGGACCCCAGAGGACCAGCGAGGGAACATTGAGCCGGCGGATACCCTCGGCAACGGTGTTCAGTGCCCGCCAGCTGGGGTGGGAATCGACGGCGGGAATGTCGGCAACGAAGTTCGCAACGCCCTGCCGGCGGGCCGCCCCGCGGTACGGCAGCGCAAACGCTTCCCGGACCGGAGCAGGCAGTGCGGGCTGTGCGAGGGAATGCGTGACCCGGATAAAGGCATCGGTGCTGCGCGTGCCCCAGGGATGGACGGCCGGATGCAGGGCCAGCTTCAGGGCCGGCGGCAGCGAGTACCCGGCGGGGTGCACTGCAGTGTTGGTCAGCACCACTCCGGCGAGCTGCCGGCGGTGCCGCAGCGCCCAGCCCAGGGAAATCAGGCCGCCCCAGTCGTGGCCGACAGTGACCACGGGTCCGGTGATTTCCAGCGTGTCCGTGAGGTTGCCGAGGTCGGTGATCCGGTCCTCCAGCCGACGGAAGGCACCGGTGCGTTCGGAGAAGCCCATGTCCAGCTGGTCAACGGCCACCACGCGCCACGGCTTGTCGGCGGACGCGCCGGCAGCCAGCAGGGTGCGCCAGAGGTAGGACCAGGTGGGGTTGCCGTGCACACACAGCAGGGTCCCGGCCGGTTCGACGCCGGCGGCGGCCAGATCGGGTCCGTTATCGAGGATGTGCCACTTGCGGACGGTGCCCGCGACGTCGACGGCGGCGGTGGAGGGAACGTGGACAAACGTGGACCAGGCGGCGGAAACGCCCGGCCAAAGCTCCTCTACCACGCAATCTCCATCATGGTCGTGTTCAGTCCGGAGCCCACGCCCATGCACAGCACGCGGTCACCGGGGTTCAGCGAACGGGATTCCTGGGCCAGGGTCATCGGCAGGGACGCCGGCCCCACGTTGCCCCAGTTCGGGAAGGTGATCGGCACCTTTTTCCGGTCCAGGTCCACGGCCTTGATGATGGCGTTGGTGTAGGAGTTGGACACCTGGTGGGTCACGTAGCGGTCCATGCCGGACCAGTCCCAGCCGTTGCCGTGGGCTTCGTGCCAGGCGTCCACCACAAGTTCCAGGCCGCCGTCCAGCAGGCCCTTGGTGTCGGTGTACATGCCGTCGATGCCGCCCACGCACAGCTCGTGGTGCTGGGTGCCGGCACGCGAAACCCCGCCAAGGATGCGGTGCGAGCCGGGGTGCCGGTCCGCCCGGCCGATCACGGCCGCTGCGGCACCGGAGCCGAGCGTGAGGGTCGCGAATTCGCGCAGGTAGTCGTCACGGGTGGAATCCGGGGCGTTCAGGCGCTCGAAGGTGGCTTCCTGCACGCCCTGGGAGTCCTCGCCGGCCACAATCAGGGCATAGTTGATCTGCCCGGAGTCGATCATGTTGGACGCCAGAGTGATGCCGTTGACGAAGCCCAGGCAGGCGTTGGCGAGGTCGAAGTTCATCGCGGAGGAAGGCAGCCCCAGGCCGTTGTGGATCTTCACGGCCACGGACGGCTCCAGGTTCCGACGGGTGACCGAGGTGTTGATGAGCAGCCCGATTTCGGATGCCTCGACGCCGGCTTCGGCCAGGGCCTTGGCGCCTGCCTCGGTGGCGCCGTCGTCGAACGCGGTGCCGGGAGCCCACCAGCGCCGTTCACTCACGCCTGCCACCCGCTCGAGCAGGCGCTTGGAAAGACGCAGCCGCTTGAGCGACGGCTCGAGGCGCCCGTCGAATTCACTGGAACTCATAACCACCGGAGCTTCAACGCTGTTCACGCTGAGGATGGCCGAGTTGGAGTGCTGGAAGTTGAAGTTCCCGGTCAAAATGCCTGCCTTGTCTGCTGCTGAACCTATCGCGCTGGCGGCCGCCGTGAAGCCTGCATCCACGCCCTAAAATCATATGACTCTTGTAGAAGCCTACTTACCGGCCCCGCGATTCCGCAGGCAAAAGCCCGATTACGCTCTCCGAGTAGAGCGGAATTTTGACGCTAACCGCGTAGATTTAAGGAATCAACCCCGGCAGGAGAGATTAACCCCCGTGCATCTGAAGACCCTGACCATGCGAGGATTCAAGTCCTTTGCATCGGCCACCACCTTTGAGTTCGAACCCGGTGTCACGGCGGTGGTTGGTCCCAACGGTTCCGGAAAATCCAACGTAGTGGATGCCCTGGCCTGGGTGATGGGCGAACAGGGCGCCAAGACCCTGCGCGGCGGAAAGATGGAAGACGTGATCTTCGCGGGCACGTCAGGCGCGTCCGGCCGTGCGCCGCTGGGCCGGGCCCAGGTATCGCTGACCATCGACAACGCCGACGGCGCCCTGCCGATCGAATACTCCGAGGTCACCATTTCGCGCACGCTCTTCCGCACCGGCGGATCCGAGTACGCCATCAACGGGAGTCCCTGCCGCCTCCTCGATATCCAGGAACTGCTCTCGGACTCCGGCCTGGGCCGTGAGATGCATGTCATAGTCGGGCAGGGCCAGCTGGACAAGGTGCTGCACGCTTCAGCGGAGGAACGCCGGGGCTTTATCGAGGAAGCCGCCGGGATCCTCAAGCACCGGCGGCGCAAGGAAAAAACCCTGCGCAAGCTGGACGCCATGGCCGCGAACCTCGCCCGCGTCACCGACCTCACTGCCGAACTGCGGCGCCAGCTCGGACCGCTGGGCAAGCAGGCGGCCGTCGCCCGCCGGGCCAAGACGGTGCAGCAGGATGTCCGGGACGCCCGGTCACGGCTGCTGGCCGATGACCTCGCCACCCTGAAAGCTGCCTACGACAAGGAAGCAGCGGACGAAAGCGCCCTGAAGGCCCGCCGCACCGTAGTGGAGACTGCCGTGGAAGAGGGCCGGGAGCGCCAGGCCGCCCTGGAAGCCATGGCCGCCGAAGCGGCACCGCAGCTGAACGCCGCACGGGACACCTGGTACGAACTGTCCTCCCTGCAGGAACGGTTCCGTTCCCTCGCCGCGCTCGCGGCCGAGCGTGCCCGGCTGCTGGGGGCAGCGGAACCTGCGGCCGGCAGCGGCCGGGACCCGGAACAGCTGCAGGCCTCCGCTGACCGGGTACGCGCTGAGGCCGCAGCCCTGGAAACGGAAATCGAGGACCGGCGCGCACGGCTGGAGGACGCCGTCGAGATCCGCGAGGCAGCCGAAGAGGAAGCAGCTGCGGAGGAGAAGCGGTACGCCGGGCTGCTCCGGGCCGCCGCGGACCGACGCGAGGGCCTGGCCCGGCTGACCGGCTCGGTGGAAGCCGCCCGCTCAAGGGTGGCCTCGGCACAGTCCGAAGCGGGCCGGCTGCGGGCCTCGATAACCGCTGCCGAGGAACGCCGTACCCGTGCCCGGGAAGAGTTCGAGCAGCTGGAAGGCTCCGCTGCCGGAGCCGAGGCCGGCGAAGCGGACCTGGATGCCGAGTATGAAGACGCGCAGGCAGCGCTCGAAACGGCCGAGCAGGAGCTCCGGCAGCTGCAGCAGGCCGAGCGGGAAGCGGTCCGTGAAACCGAGAACCTCGCCGCCCGCCGCGAGGCCCTCGCCGTCGGCCTGGACCGGCGCGACGGCAGCGCCTCCCTGCGCAAGGCCGGGCTGGACGGAGTGCTGGAGCCGCTGGCGGAATTGGTCAGCGTCAAGCCGGGCTCCGAACGGACGGTGGCGGCAGCGCTGGGAACCGCAGCCGATTCCCTGGCCGCCGCGGATCTCGACGCCGCCGCCCGGGCACTGCAGCACCTGAAGGAGACGGGGGAGGGACAGGTGGAACTGCTGCTGGGCGGGGTGCCTGCTCCGGCAGCGGAACTGCCCGCGGAGCTCCCGGCCGGCGCGGTGCCGGTGCTGTCCCTGGTCAGCGCCGACGCCAAGGTGCAGGAAGCGTTGAACGCGCTGCTGGGCAATGCCGTGGCAGTCCCCGACCTGGCCGCGGCCGTGAGCCTGGTCGCCTCCTCGCCCGGCGCCGTCGCGGTGACCCCGGACGGGGATGTGCTGAGCGCCTTCAGTGCTCGGGGCGGGTCCGTCTCTGCGCCGGGGCTGCTGGAAATCTCCGCCGCGGTGGATGAAACGGATGCCCGCCTGGCAGCGGCACGCGCCCGGGCGGAGGAAGCCGGCGCCGGCATCGGGGCTGCGGCCGCCCGGGGCGAGGCCTGCCGGCAGCGGGTGGACGCCGCCCTCGCGGCCCTGCATGAGTCCGATGCACGGTTGGCCGCGGTGGCGGAACGGCTCGGCACCCTGGGTTCCGCGCTGCGCGCCGCCTCAGGCGAGGCCGAGCGGCTCTCGTCCCTGGTGGCTGCCGCGGAAGCCAACGTCGTGGCAGAAGAAGCGAAACTGGCGGACGTCTCCGAACGACTCGCTGCGGCAGGGGAGGAACACCGCCCCGAAGAGGAACCGTCTGCGGACCGGCGGGATGCATTGGCGCTCGCCGCCGCGTCTGCACGGCAGGCGGAAATGGATGCCCGGCTGGGCCTGCGCTCGGCCGAAGAACAGCTCAAGGCCGTTGCCGGCCGTGCGGAGTCCCTGGAACGCGCTGCCCTGGCCGAACGCCGGGCCCGGGCTGCCGCAGCGGAACGGGCACGTCGCCGTGCGGGACAGCATGCCCGGGCGGTTGCCGTCGGGGCGGCGGCAGAGGCAGTGCTGGCACACCTGCAGGTTTCCCTGGCGCTGGCCGCCGAGGAACGCAACCGTGCTGAGGAAACCCGGACCGCGCGGGAAGCCGAACTGTCCGCCGTCCGCAGCGCCAACAACGACGCCGCCGCGGAACTGGCACGGCTCACGGACTCCGTCCACCGCGATGAGCTGGCGCGTGCACAGCAGCGGCTGCGCATTGAGGCCCTCGAAGCCCGCGCCCTCGAGGAGCTGGGCATGACCGCGGAGCACCTGGTGGCGAACTTCGGTCCGGACCAGCCGGTTCCGGTGCCCGCCGAACCGGTCAGCGGCGACAAGTGGGCGGCACTGCGCACGCCGGTGGACGAGGACGGCAATCCGCTCCTGGACGGCATCCCGTATGTCCGGGCGGAGCAGGAGAAACGGCTGAAGCGCGCCGAGCGGGACCTTGCCGCGCTCGGAAAGGTCAACCCCCTGGCGCTGGAGGAATTTGCCGCCCTGGAGGAACGCCACCAGTTCCTGTCCACGCAGCTGGAAGACCTGAAAGCCACCCGGAAGGATCTGCTGGACATCATTGCCGACGTCGACCGCCGCGTCGAAGAGGTGTTCACCGCCGCGTACCGGGACACTGCCGAGCAGTTCAAGCACGTGTTCGGCACACTGTTCCCGGGCGGCGAAGGACGGCTGGTGCTGACCGATCCGGACAACATGCTGACCACCGGAATCGAGGTCCATGCCCGGCCGGCCGGCAAGAAGATCAAGCGGCTTTCCCTGCTCTCCGGCGGGGAACGGTCACTGACGGCGGTGGCGCTTCTGGTGGCCATCTTCAAGGCCCGGCCCTCGCCGTTCTACGTGATGGACGAGGTGGAGGCGGCGCTGGATGACACGAACCTCGGCCGGCTGCTCACCATCTTCGAAGAACTGCGGGAGTCCAGCCAGCTGATTGTCATCACCCACCAGAAGCGCACCATGGAAGTGGCGGACGCGCTCTACGGCGTGACCATGCGCGGCGACGGGGTTTCCACCGTCATCAGCCAGCGGATCGAGCGCGGGACGGAGTCCGAAGCCGGCCGGAGCTAGGACGCGTAACGGCTTACGAAGTTGCGCAGCACCCGCGGCGGCACGTGCACGGACGATCCGCGGGCCGCGTCCATCACGGTCTCCGCCTCGTCCGGCTCGAAGTAGCCGGCGTGCCGGTACACGGAGATGCGCGTCAGCAGCCCGGCCACGTCCAGTTCCGGATGGAACTGGGTGGCGTAAAGGTTGGACTTCACCCGGAACATCTGCACCGGACAGGTCGCCGAACCGGCAAGGTTCACCGCATGCGGCGGCAGCTCGGCCACGGCTTCCTTGTGCCCCACATACGCGGCGAAGGTGTCCGGTACGCCTTCCAGGAGCGGGTCGCGGCGGCCTTCAGGCGTCAACCGGACCTCGACCGGGCCCACGGGCTCGCCGTACCGGCGGTCCACCGTTGCCCCCTGGTGCCGTCCCAGCGTGCCCACTCCGTAGCAGGCGCCGAAGAACGGAAAGTCGCGGGCCACGACGTCGTCCAGCAGCTTGGCCATCTCCGACTCCACCCGCAGCTGGACCGGGGACTTGGTCTCCTCGGGGTCGCTCGAGTTGAACGGGCCGCCGCCCACAATCACGCCGCTGTAGGAATCCAGGTCCACCGCCGGCAGCGGGCCGGCTTCGAGGCGGACCCGGTGCAGCTGCCCCTCGGCGAGCCCGCCGAAGCGAAGGAAAGAGGCGTACTCCTCGTCGGCGGCGTCATCTTCGGCGCGGGTGGCCAGGAGCAGGAATGGCTTCATTCCTCGATGGTAGTGGGGGCCGGGGCCGCTTTCCGGGCAGGAAGGGTTTCCCGTGCCGTCAGCCAGGCGATGAAGCCCATGGCAGCAATGGCACCGGTGACGCCGAATGCCCAGGAGTAGCCCAGTGAATCGGCGAGCATGCCGGCGAGGATGGGACCGGCAATGGCACCGGTATCGCTGGCCATCTGGAAGGTGGCCAGGACCTTGCCGCCGCTGCGCCCGCTGCCGATGATGTCGCCCACCGCGGCCTGCTGGGCGGGATTGAGCAGGCCGGTGCCCATGCCTGCGATGACGGAGATGATCAGGAACTCCGGCACGCTGGAGCTGAACCCCATCAACGCGGTGGCCACGGCGTTGACGGCCAGTCCAATGAGGGCCAGGGGCTTGCGGCCCCAGCTGTCGGCCAGCCGGCCGGAGAAGGTCAGGACGACGGCGGTGCCCACCGCGAAGGCGGTCAGGGAAATGCCCGCCACCTCCGGTCCGGCGGACAGCGCCGCGGCAGCGAACAGCGGCACCAGGGCGTTGCGCACGCCGAACGAGGACCAACCGTTGGCGAAGGAGGACACCAGCGCCGCCCGGTAGGTCGGATCGCGAAGGGCGGCCGTGACGGTGAGTACCGGCAGCGCGGCGGGCTTGGTGTCATCGGGTCCGGCGACCGGGCGGGCGTCCTTCAGCCGAAGGAAGACGACGCCGGCGGCCAGCACCAGCGCGGCTGCGTAGACGAGGAACGGAACACGCAGTCCGAATCCGGCCAGAAGGCCGCCGAGCAGCGGGCCGCCGATATTGCCCAGCAGGAAGGAGGAGGCATAGGCGCTGGAAACCCTGCCGCGGATCTCCGCAGGTGCGAGCCGGATGATCAGCGCCATGGCCGAGATGGTGAACATGGTCGAGCCGATGCCGCCCAGGCCGCGGAAGACCAGGAGCTGCCAGTAGCTCTGCGCAAAGGCACACGCGGCAGTGGAGACGGCCACGATCAGCAGGCCGGCAATGTAGACCGGGCGCTCGCCGAGCTTTTCCAGCAGCATGCCGCCGGCCGGGGCGAACACGAGCCGGGTGAACGCAAACGCGCTGACGATGACGGCGGAAGCCGTGACGCCGACGTCGAAACTCTGCGCGAACTGCGGCAGCACCGGCGCCACCAGGCCAAAGCCAAGGGCTATGACGAAGGCGGCCGCGATGAGGACCTGGATTTCCTGCGGGATTCGGATTCTGGAAGAGCGCACCATGATAAGGCGATTCTCTCAGATCCCAGGGGATCGGATGAGCGGCGTGTGAGAAGCTTGGGAGCGTGAATGAGACCCTTTCGATAGTGATCTATGTCCTTGTTGCGATCGCCGTTGTCGGCTTCTCCGCGACACTGCTGGTGCGGACCCGGCGTACACCCAAGAGCATGTACCCCACCCGACGGGACGCCAACGATCCGGTCACCGGAACCGGCGGCGGCACCGACACCCTGGAGGCACCGCCGGGGGAGACCGACGTCGTCGTCCCGGATGACCTGCGCGACCTCGAGGAAGCCCCTGCCCCGCAGGCGCCGGCCATCGAGACGCCCGAACCGGTGCAGGGCCGCCTGGCCCGGCTGCGGGCCCGGCTGGCGAAATCCAACAACGCGCTGGGCAAGGCGCTGCTGGCGCTGCTCTCCCGCGACACGATCGACGAAGACGTCTGGGACGAGATCGAGGAAACCCTCCTTCTCGCAGACCTGGGCACCGAACCCACCATGGAACTCGTGGACGCGCTGCGTCAGCGGGTCAAGGTCTCCGGCAGCCAGGATCCGCAGGAAGTCCACGCGATGCTGCGCGAGGAACTGATCAAGCTGGTGGATCCGACCATGGACCGCTCGCTGGCAGTGACACGCCACGCCGAGACCCCCGCCATCGTTATGGTGGTGGGCGTCAACGGCGTCGGCAAGACCACCACCGTGGGCAAGCTGGCCCGCGTCCTCGTGGCCGAAGACAAGGACGTGCTGCTGGGTGCTGCAGACACGTTCCGTGCCGCCGCCGCCGAACAGCTGGCCACCTGGGGACAGCGCGTAGGCGTCCCCACGGTACGCTCCGAGATCGACGGCGCAGACCCCGCCTCCGTAGCTTTTGAAGCGGTCAAGGCCGGCATCGAAGGCGAAGTAGATGTGGTCCTGATCGATACCGCCGGGCGCCTGCAGAACAAGGTCGGCCTGATGGACGAGCTCGGCAAGGTCAAGCGCGTCATCGAAAAGCAGGCCGCCGTGGACGAGGTCCTGCTGGTCCTGGATGCCACCACCGGCCAGAACGGGCTGACCCAGGCGAAGGTCTTCGCCGAGGTAGTCAACATCTCGGGCATCGTCCTGACCAAGCTGGACGGCACCGCCAAGGGCGGCATCGTCGTCGCCATCCAGCGGACCCTGGGCGTGCCGGTGAAGCTCGTGGGACTGGGCGAAGGTGCAGACGACCTGGCGCCGTTCGAAGCCGAGAGCTTCGTGGACGCACTGCTGAGCTAGCAGGCCACCCGAACGCACAGCCCCGTTTCCCGCAAGGGAGGCGGGGCTTTTGCGTGTCCCGAAACGTATCGGAAACGTCACCGTCACGATCCTTTTACCTCAGCGCCCGGTTTGTAACTTCCCGGCAACACCTCAGGGCCCGGACGGAAATGTGGCCCCGGCAGAGTTCCTTGTGCGGGAGATGCCCGCCATATGTGAAGGGACGTGAAGATGGATCTGTCAGCAGGTCACGTCTGGGTAATGGTTTCGGCGGCGCTTGTGCTGCTTATGACGCCGGGCGTGGCATTTTTCTACGGCGGCATGACCCGCGCCAAGGCCGCGTTGAACATGATGATGATGAGCTTCGTCTCGATCGGATTCGTCGGTGTGGTCTGGATCCTCTGGGGCTTCTCCATGACCGGCGGGAACGGTATCGCCGGACTGTTCGGCAACCCCTTCACCTCCTTTGGACTGAAAGACATCCTCGGCAGCGAGGACCTCATCACCGCCGGCTACGGGGCTACGTTCGCCATCATCACCGTTGCCCTGATCAGCGGCGCGGTGGCCGACCGAACCAAGTTCGGCGCCTGGGCGGTGTTTGTGCCGGTCTGGGTGACCCTGGTCTACTGCCCGCTGGCGTTCATGGTCTGGGGCGGCGGACTCCTCGGTGCCGAGGGGGCCGTGGGCTCGGTGGTCGGTGAAGCCATCGACTTCGCCGGCGGCACCGTGGTCCATATCAACGCAGGCGTGGCGGGACTGGTCCTGGCCCTGATCCTCGGCAAACGGAAGGGCTTCGGGAAGGACCCCAACCAGCGTCCGCACAACATCCCCTTCGTAATGCTCGGCGCCACGCTGCTCTGGTTCGGTTGGTTCGGCTTCAACGGCGGCGCCGCGGGCACTGCCGAAGAAGCGGGACTGATCTGGATCAACACCCTCGCCGCACCGGCCGCAGCGATGCTCGGCTGGCTCCTGACCGAACGGCTCCGTGACGGCCGGGCGACGTCGCTCGGAGCCGCCTCCGGCGTCGTGGCAGGACTCGTTGCCATCACCCCGGCCTGCGCCAACGTCAGCCCGCTCGCCGCGGTGGGGCTCGGCCTGGTCTCCGGTGTCCTGTCCGCCCTCGCCGTCGGACTCAAATACCGGTTCGGCTATGACGACTCGCTCGACGTCGTCGGCGTGCACCTCGTCGCCGGCCTTGCGGGCACCCTGGCCCTGGGCTTCATCGCCCTGCCGGTCGACGGCGCGGGCGGGGGCTTGTTCTACGGCGGCGGTTTGGGCCAGCTCGGCGCCCAGGCAGCAGCCGCGGCAGTAGCCATCGTCTTCTCCGGCGTCCTCACGCTGCTCATCGGCCTGGCGATCCACAAGACCATGGGCTTCCGGATCTCGGAGGAGGCGGAGGTCAACGGCGTGGACCTGAGCGAACACGCCGAAACCGCCTATGAATTCGGCGGACTCGGCACGGGCGGCTCCTTCAGCCCCTTCCAGGACACGGCACGCGCCACCACAACCAAGGAGACGGTCAACTCATGAAACTCGTAACCGCTATTGTCCGGCCGGAAAAGCTTGACGCCGTCCGGGGAAGCCTGGAGAGCTACGGGGTCCAGGGACTGACCGTAAGCTCCGCCAACGGGTACGGCCGCCAGCGCGGACACACCGAGGTCTACCGCGGCGCCGAATACACCGTGGACCTGCTGCCCAAGGTCCGGGTGGAGATCCTGGTGGCCAATGACTGGGTCAACGACATTGTGGACGTGCTGGTCTCCACGGCCAACACCGGACGGGCCGGCGACGGCAAGGTCTGGGTGGTGAACGTGGAGGAAGCACTGCGCGTCCGGACGGGGGAGCGGGGGGACTCGGCGCTCTGACTCTCCCTCCAGCGAAAGGAACCTACCGCCCGGCTGGTGCTCCAGCCGGGCGGTCCTGCGATCCGGCGACGCGATCCGGCAGGGCCGGAGGGGCGAATAGCGGGACCGGCTTGGTACCCTTAACAGCTGGGCCTGCCAAACATGGCGAAGAACTGACGAAAGAAGTGCGCGGCACGTGTTCAATTCACTGTCTGACCGGTTGACTTCAACCTTCAAGAATCTCCGCGGCAAGGGCCGGCTCACCGAGGCCGACGTCGATGCCACCGTACGCGAGATCCGCCGCGCCCTGCTGGACGCCGACGTCGCCGTTCCGGTGGTGCGCGCCTTCACCGCTTCCGTCAAGGAACGCGCCCTCGGCCTTGAGGTCTCCCAGGCGCTGAACCCGGGCCAGCAGGTCGTCAAGATCGTCAACGAGGAGCTCAAGGGCATCCTCGGCGGCGAGACCCGGCGGCTGCGCCTGGCGAAGAACCCGCCCACGGTCATCATGCTCGCGGGCCTGCAGGGTGCCGGTAAGACCACCCTCGCCGGCAAGCTCTCCAAGCACCTGAAGTCCCAGGGCCACAGCCCGCTGCTGGTCGCAGCGGACCTGCAGCGCCCCAACGCCGTCCGCCAGCTGCAGGTCAACGGCGAACGCGCCGGCGTCCCCGTCTACGCGCCGCACCCCGGCGTTTCCTCCGAGTTCGAAGCAGCCACCGGTGATCCGGTCGCCGTCGCCCGCCAGGGCATCGAGGAAGCACGCACCAAGCTCTACGACGTCGTCATTGTCGACACCGCCGGCCGCCTGGGCGTGGACGCCGAACTGATGCAGCAGGCCGCGGACATCCGCGCCGCGATCAACCCGGACGAAGTCCTGTTCGTCATTGACGCCATGATCGGCCAGGACGCCGTCAACACGGCGCAGGCCTTCAACGAGGGCGTCAACTTCACCGGCGTGGTCCTCACCAAGCTCGACGGCGATGCCCGCGGCGGTGCCGCGCTGTCCGTGGCGTCGGTGACCGGCAAGCCGATCATGTTCGCCTCCACCGGCGAGGGGCTGACCGACTTCGAGGTCTTCCACCCGGACCGCATGGCCAGCCGCATCCTGGATCTCGGCGATGTCCTGACCCTGATCGAGCAGGCCGAGCAGAGCTGGGACAAGGACGAAGCCAACCGGATGGCGAAGAAGTTCGCCGACCAGGAAGACTTCACCCTCGACGACTTCCTCGCCCAGATGCAGCAGATCCGCAAGATGGGCTCCATGAAGAAAATGCTCATGATGATGCCCGGCGCCGCCGGCATGCGTGAGCAGCTGGAAAACTTCGACGAACGCGAAATCGACCGGGTGGAAGCGATTGTCCGCTCCATGACCCCGCACGAGCGGGTTGCGCCCAAGATCATCAACGGCTCCCGGCGTGCCCGCATCGCCCGCGGTTCCGGCGTGCACGTCTCCGAGGTCAACGGCCTGCTCGAACGTTTCGTGCAGGCGCAGAAGATGATGAAGAAGATGGCTGCCGGCGGCGGCATCCCGGGCATGCCCGGCATGGCAGGACCCGGCGGGTTCGGCGGCGCACGCAAGAAGCAGCAGGCAGCCAAGGGCAAGAAGAAGGCAAAGTCGGGCAACCCGGCTAAGGCCGCACAGGAACGCGCAGAGGCGGAGGCCCGGCGTGCCGGAGCCCGGCAGGCCCTGCCCACCGGCAGCGCGTTCGGAGGCCAGGAGGCGGACTTCGACCCGTCCTCGCTGAACCTGCCCAAGGGCTTCGATAAGTTCCTCGGCAAGTAGGGTCCGCGCCGCACCCGACACAACGCCGGACTCCGAGTCCGGCGTTGTGTGTTTAATGACGGATGCGTGCCTTCGCGGAGCCGCGCGGAAGTTCGGCATCAACGCGGAAGTTCGGCACCAACGCGGAAGTTCGTCACCAGAGGAAGGGACCAGCATGGCGGCACAGGGGCTGAGCGGCTTTTACGGGTCGGTCTTCCGGCGCAGCATCACCGTACGGGTCCTGATCCGCACAACCGACGGCCGCGTGCTGATGCTGCGCAGCGGCAACGCCTGGGAGCTGCCGGGGGGAGTGGCGAAGGGCGGGGAAGATCCACGCTCCGCCGCCCGCCGCGTTGCCCGTGCCACCCTAGACCCCGAGTTCGACGTCGGCCGCGTGCTGGTGCTGGACTACGTGCAGGGAGCCCAGGGGCAGGCGGACTCGATCGGCTTCCTGTTCGACGGCGGCATGTTGTCCACCTCCGTGACGTTCTTTACCGGAGCCGGCGGCGAGTGGGAGGCCGGCTTCATTCCCCTGGCGGATTGCGGCGCGATGGACGAGGGGCATGGCGGGGAGTGGGGAGCCGCGCTGGAAGCCCTGGAATTGGGCACCATGGTGGAGCTCGTGAACGGTGAACCTGTCACCGCGGAGCCGCTCGCCGCGCCGTCGCTGCGCAGGATGATGCCGCCGCTGGAGGGCTTCTCCGGAATTCTTGGACATTAGGAGTGGGTTTGGCTCGGGACCGAGTGGTGTTTGTGCACGGCGCCGGCAGTTTCGGCGCGGCCGCGTGGCCCCGGCAGCACGGGCTTGCCCTGGACTATGACTGCCTGTTCCTCCGGCGCCACGGCTATGACGCCGTCGCCGAGCCGTTGCCTCCGGACCTGGAAGCGGACATCGCCCTGATCCGGGAGGAGCTGGCCGACGGCGGGCACCTGGTGGCGCACTCGGCCGGCGCGGTTCCGGCCATGCTGGCGGCACTCCGCGATCCGGCCCGGGTCTTGTCCCTGGTCCTGTGCGAGCCTGCGGTATTCTCCCTGACCCGCGACCTGCCGGCCACAACGGCCCACCGCAACCTGCTGCAGCCCCTCTTTGACGACGCTCCGCTGGATATTGTTCCCGGAGTACCCACACTGGTCCTGACCGGCGGATGGGAGCCGCTGTACGAAGAGGTGGCGGATTTCCTGGTCTCGACGGGGGCCGAGCACCGGCAGGTCGGCGGAAACCACCGCCCGCAGGACACGGACGCCGGGCGGCAGGCGATCCGGGACTTCCTGGCCTCCGTCAGCCGGATCGGAGCCAACTGATGGGCGGACCGTCCATCCGGAGTGCCCGTCCCGGAGATCTGTCCTTGCTGCCGGCACTGGAAGCGGCCTCCGACACGCTGCTGGAAGGAGTGTTGCCTACCGGCCTCCGGGAGCTGCCGCCGCCCGCCGCTGTTCCGGAGCTCGCAGCTTCCCGCCACATCCTGGTTGCGGGCGATCCGCCCGCCGGCTTTGCCCGTCTGGAGGAAACCGACGGACAGGCGCACCTTGAGCAGCTCTCCGTCCACCCCGAGGCCGCCGGTGCAGGGCTCGGCCGGGCACTGGTCGAGGCCGCTCTCGACTGGGCGCGGGAGCACGGCTACACCTCAATGACGCTGTGCACCTTTGCGGACGTGCCGTTCAATGCCCCGTTCTACGCGCGCTGCGGCTTCGAAGTTGTCTCTGACCCCGACGGCGAACTGGCGGCGGTGCGGCAGCACGAAATCCGCCTCGGGCTGGATGCCCTGGGGAAACGCGTCGCCATGCGCCGGGACCTGCTCTAGCGGCAGGTCCCGGCGGTCCGGCCGCCGTCGTCGGCCGGGTCACCCTAGGCGAAGGATTCCCCCAGCCCCAGGGGCAGCTTTGCCCGCCAGTACTGCCGGGCCAGCAGCACCCCGAGAACCATGAGGGCGACGCCGATGGACAGGAGGATCACCAGGGCCGCGGGGTCGTCGTAGGGCAGGAAGGCAAACGAGGCACCGATGAATGCTCCTCCGAGTCCTCCGAGCCACAGGTCGAAGCGCCAGCGGAAGGTGAGCCAGCGCCAGATTCCGCGCTGCGGCTCGTCCAGCCGGAGCTTGTCGGCGGCGGCCAGCGCCAGGTAGTGCTGTTTCTTGAGGTGGGAGACGAAAACGACGCCGGCGATTGCCGCCGCGAGGCCGCCGTAGAGCACCAGATTGGCCCAGACATGGTCACGCGGCATGTCGCGGACGGTCGCCGGCCAGCTGCCCGCGAGGGACAGCAGGACGGGAACGGGTATGAGGGCGACCCAGAAGGCCAGCGCCACACCAAGCCACGCCAGCTGGGCCCGCGGGGAGAGATAGGTGTTGGCGGAGAGGACCGTTCCGCGCGCCGGCCCTTGGGAGAGCGCTATGCCCACCCGGCCACGCAGGACCTGTCCGGTGAAGATGAAGCACATTGCGAGCAGGAACAGAGCCCCGGGGATAGCGGAAAAGAACGTGAGTTCGCTGATTTGGGAAGGGGAAAGGGCGAAGAGCCCGCCTGGAACCGTGACTTCATCCTCCCAGGAGGACAGGTCGTAGACGTGCGAGAAGAAGATCAGGTTCACGGCTACCGCGGCCACGCCGAGCACCGCCAGGACGACGCCGATGCCGGTGACGGTCCCCAGCACCCTGCCCTTTTTGGTTCCGCCGGATGGGTTCCGCTTTCTTTGGGCCGTTGACTGGCTCATCCCCGCTCCAGTTGCACCCAGCATGCGGTTTCCCCCAGTTGTATTCGTCCGCGGCCCATTGCCGAGCCGACCGTAACAGGCATCAAGTCGCCGGACAATGGCCCTTTTGCGTTGTTTCCGCCTTCGTCCCTGGCGCACGGTTCAGGGCTTGGAATTAGATGAAGCTTCAAGTAATCTCATTACATGAACCGTCAAGTAAAAGACCGCCTGCCCGACGCCCTTGCCATGGGCACCGTAATGCTCAAGGTAGGCGACCCGGCAAACGTCTCCGCGTACTACCGCGGCGCCCTCGGGTTGCAGGTCGTGGCAGAGTCCGACGGCGGCATGTACCTCGGCCGCGGAAATGTTCCCCTGGTGCACCTGGCGCCGGCGCCGGATCTGCAGGTCGCCTCCCGCGGAGAGGCGGGCCTGTTCCACACCGCCATCCTCTTTGAAACCCGGGCTGATCTGGCCGCTACGGTTGCCTCGGCCGCACGGCACGATCCGTCGGCCTTCGTCGGCTCCGCGGACCACCTCGTCAGCGAGGCCTTCTACTTCACGGATCCCGAAGGCAACGGCATCGAGCTCTACTATGACAAGCCCCGGGATACCTGGGGCTGGGACGAGACCGCGGCCGGCCGCGAAGTGCGGATGGCGTCGTTGCCGCTGTCTCCGCAGGCCTACTTCCGAGACCACCTCACCGAAGCGGCGCTGGCCGGACTCTCCGCAGCCGACGCCGCCGTCGGGCACGTTCACCTGCAGGTGGGGGACACGGAAACCGCCGCCGCCTTCTATATCGACACGCTGGGGTTCGAACGGACCGCCGGCCTCCATGGCCAGGCCCTGTTCGTCTCCGCCGGCGGCTACCACCACCACATGGCGATGAACGTCTGGAACAGCCGCGGCGCAGGACCTCGCCGCGACACACTGGGCCTGGGAGAGGTGCTGATTACCGTTCCAACTGCCGACGACGTCGCCGGGCTGGCGGACCGCCTTCGGTTCGCCGGGATTTCCAGCCACTCCACCGGGGCCGAGCTGCGCTTCGAGGACCCCTGGCGCAACCGGCTGCGTGTTGCCGTCGGCTGAAAATCCGCGGATATCCGCCGCGGCAGCGCGAGTCGCAAAAGATGAACTCATCTGGCACAATGGTCTGGTACTCGATCTGCGCGGGCCCTCTCTCCGTGCATGCATCTTGTCCTTTTGAACCCCAACGTTATGGCCCGCCCCACGGGAGCAGAAGTACGGGTTCGCCCCATTTCAGATCAGGAGTGACCACAAAAGTGGCCGTAAAGATTCGCCTTAAGCGCCTTGGCAAGAAGTTCTCAGCACACTACCGCGTTGTTGTCATGGATTCCCGTGCCAAGCGCGATGGCCGTGCCATCGAAGAAATCGGACTCTACCGTCCGACCGAAGAGCCGTCGTACATCGACATCAAGTCGGACCGTGCGCAGTACTGGCTCGGCGTCGGCGCCCAGCCCACCGAGCAGGTCGCAGCACTGCTGAAGATCACCGGTGACTGGCAGAAGTTCAAGAACATCGACGGCCAGGAAGGTACCCTGCGTACCAAGGCCCCGAAGGAGCCCTTCGTGGCTCCCGAAAAGAAGTCCGTGATTGTCCCCGAGGCCATCACTCCCAAGGCCAAGAAGGAAGAGGCCCCCGAGGCCTCCACCGAGGCTGAGGCAGAGTAACTTGCTCGCTGAAGCGCTGGAGCACCTCGTGCGCGGAATCGTTGACAGTCCAGAGGACGTCAAGGTTTCCGCCAAGAGCAACCGCCGTGGGGAAACCCTCGAGGTTCGGGTTCACCAGGACGACCTCGGCCGGGTCATCGGCAGGCAGGGACGGACCGCACGCGCACTGCGCACGGTCATCGCAGCCCTTGCTAACGGTGAGCAGGTCCGAGTGGACGTAGTGGACACGGACCGGCGCCGCTGATCTGAAAATGATCACCGACGGCGCAGCGGAAGCGAACAGTTCTTCACTGCAGTACCGGAAGTAAAGCAGTAACAGCAGTACACAGGATCCGGCCCCGACACCAGATAATGGTGAAGGGGCCGGATTTTTTTCAGGCGCCGGCCAATCCAGGCGACGAAAACCCCACAGAGGAGAATCCATGCAGTTACAGGTGGCACGCATCGGCAAGCCCCACGGCATCCGCGGTGAAGTGACCGTCCAGGTGCTGACCGACGCGCCCGAGGACCGCTTTGTCCCGGGCACCGAGCTCACCGTAGAGCCGGCCGCCAAGGGCCCGTTGACGGTGATCAGCGCGCGTTGGAACAAGGACATCCTGCTGCTGGGCTTCGACGAAATCACGGACCGCAACGGCGCAGAGGAACTGCGCGGCGTGAAGCTGTTCATCGACACCGAAACGGTGGAGGAGGACGACGACGACGAAGGCTGGTACGAACACGAACTCGTAGGCCTGAAGGCACGGGTGGGCGCCGACGTCGTCGGCACCGTCAGCGGCCTGCGTACCCTCACCGTCCAGGACCTGCTGGTGGTCGAGGACGCCCGCGGCGAGGAAATCCTCGTACCGTTCGTCGAGGCCATCGTTCCCGAAGTGAATATCGAGGACGGTTATGTCCTGCTGACTCCGCCCGAGGGACTCTTCGAGCTGAATAAGCCCGAGGACAAAAAGGACGCAGCCCCGGCCGACACGAAGGAAGCCGGACAGTAAGTGCGCATCGACGTCGTCAGTATTTTCCCGGAGTACCTGGCAGCCCTTGAGCTGTCACTGATCGGCAAGGCCCGGCAGGAAGGCCTGCTGGACCTGGCTGTGCATGACCTGCGGGAGTTCACCACCGACCGGCACCGAACCGTGGATGACACCCCTTACGGCGGGGGAGCCGGCATGGTCATGAAGCCCGAGCCCTGGGCTGCCGCGCTGGACGCGGTTGCGGGCGACGGCGACGAGCGGCCGGTCCTGATCGTCCCCTCGCCCGCCGGTGCAGTCTTCACGCAGGCCATGGCCTACGAGCTGGCCGAGGAGAAGCACCTTGTCTTCGCCTGCGGCCGCTACGAAGGGATCGACGAGCGGGTGCTCGAATGGGCCGGAGAACGCTTTGACGTCCGTCCCGTCAGCCTCGGAGACTACGTGCTCAACGGCGGGGAGGTCGCAGTGCTGGCCATGGTCGAGGCCGTAGGCCGGCTGGTGCCCGGAGTCGTCGGCAACCCCGAGTCCCTTGTCGAGGAATCCCACTCGGACGGGCTGCTGGAATACCCGGTCTACACCAAGCCCTCCGCCTGGCGCGAGCGGGCGGTCCCGGAGGTCCTGCTCAGCGGGAACCACGGCAAGATCGCCCGGTTCCGGCGGGACGAACAGCTGCGGCGCACCGCAGCACGCCGGCCCGATCTGATCGAAAAGCTCGACGCCGCTTCGCTGGACAAGGCCGATCGGGCCACCCTGGCGGCGCTGGGCTACGAAATCCGCGACGGCAGGGTCTGCCCGCCCGCCTGACGGCAGCGCCGGATTGGTGCCGTTCCGGTACGTATGGCAAAATAGGGAGTTGTGTCATCTGGGTCCGTACCTGCCACAGGGGGAACGCGGCCAACAGATATGTACACACCGGCATTCCATCCTCGGTCCTGCCGGTCTACTAACTTCGACAGCATCCGTGCAGCCCGCATTCTGGGGCGCATTCTTGCTGCCGTTACCAAAGTGAATGACCTGTGGCGTTCACCAGGAGTGATAAACAATGCACATCCTAGATTCTGTTGACGCAGCTTCCCTGCGTACGGACATCCCCGAGTTCCGCGCCGGTGACACGGTCAAGGTTCACGTAAACATCATCGAAGGCAAGAACACCCGTGTTCAGGTCTTCCAGGGCTTCGTGCTCAAGCGCCAGGGTGATGGCCTCCGCGCGACCTTCACGGTCCGCAAGGTCAGCTTCGGTGTCGGCGTTGAGCGTACCTTCCCGGTACACTCCCCGGTCATTGACAAGCTCGAGGTCGTCTCCAAGGGCGACGTCCGCCGCGCGAAGCTGTACTACATGCGCGATCTGCGCGGCAAGGCAGCCAAGATCAAGGAAAAGCGCGACTTCCGTCCCGCCAAGTAACTTACTTGACTGCAGCATCCGCCTCCGGGGGTCCCTCCGCGAAGCACACGAAACGCCGGCCCCGGTTTGTGGGCTGGCGTTTTGTGCTATGTGCTCTCGCCGCGGCTGTGGTCCTCGCCGCACTCGTCCGGGCATTCCTGTTCGACGTCTTCTATATCCCTTCCGATTCCATGCAGCCCCTGCTGGAACCCGGTGACCGGATTCTCGTCTCCCGTACTGCCTACGATTCGGCTGAGATCGAGCGCGGCGACGTAGTGGTGTTCGACGGCCGGGGCTCGCTGGCGCCGCTGCACAGCGGGCGTCCGGCAGTGGTCGACGCCGCAGTCACTGTGGGGCGCTGGTTCGGGCTGGCCGGCAGCGACACCGTCTATGTCAAACGGGTTATCGGTGTGGCGGGGGACCGGGTGAGCTGCTGCACGGACGGGGATCCCCGGATAACGATCAACGGAACTCCCGTGGACGAGCCGTACGTTTACTCTGGAGACGCTCCCAGCGACCAGGCGTTCGACGTCGTCGTTCCGGAAGGCAGGCTGTGGCTGATGGGGGACCATCGGTCCGTTTCGGCGGATTCCCGCTCCCTGCTGGGAGCTCCCGGCGGCGGGCTGATCTCCACGGAGCGGGTCGTCGGGCAGGCCCAGCGGATTCTTTGGCCGCTCGAGCGCGGTACCAATATTGACCGGCTATCCTTAGGAGCCGAGTGGAACACGGAGAAATAAGAGGAAACGCAATGTCGCAGCAACCGGACCAGTCCCCTGACGGGACGCCCGGCTCCGGGGAGCAGCGGGACCACGCAGCGCACTCGACCGCACCGAAGGAAAAGAAACGCGGTTTCGGCGCCTGGCTGCGTGAAGTCCTCACGATCGTGGTGATAGCCCTGGTGCTGTCCTTCCTGATCAAAACCTTTCTTTTCCGGGCGTTTTACATCCCCTCGGGGTCCATGGAAGAGACGCTGGAAATCAACGACCGGATTTTCGTCAACCTGCTGGTCCCTGAACCGATGGACCTGAACCGCGGTGACGTCGTGGTCTTCAAGGACACCAAGGGCTGGCTGCCGCAGACCGCGGAGAAGGAAACGAATCCGGTCAAGGAGGCCCTGACCTTTGTGGGCCTGCTCCCCGACGAGTCCCAGCAGCACCTGGTCAAGCGTGTCATCGGCACCGAAGGCGACCACGTAGTCTGCTGTGACGCCGACGGCAGGATCACCGTCAACGGCGAACCCCTGGACGAGCCCTACCTGTACCCCGGCGCCGCCCCCTCCGACATCCCCTTTGACGTGGTTGTCCCCGAGGGCAAAGTCTGGGTGATGGGGGACCACCGCAATGCCTCTGCGGATTCCCGCGAACACCAGTACGGTGAGGGCGGCGGTTTCGTAGACGTGGCGGACATTGAAGGCAAGGCCGTAGTGACGGCCTGGCCGCTGAACCGCGTCGGCGGGGTCAGCGATTATTCCGAGGTCTTCGAGGATGTTCCGGAACCGAGCGACAGCAAGTGAGTTCCACCGCCAAGCCCCCGACCCTTCGGTATGAGCGTACGTTCGCTGCCTCCGGGCACCGGATCCTGGCCGGCTGCGACGAAGTGGGCCGCGGTGCGTTGGCCGGACCCGTGTCCGTAGGGATGGTGGCCGTGGACCTGGCCACCGTACGTTCGCTCAAGGGAGTGCGGGACAGCAAGTTGCTCTCCGTAGCCGACCGGAACACGCTGGTTCCCCAGATCAAGAAATGGGCCCTGGCCTGGGGTGTGGGCCATGCCAGTGCGGCGGAGATCGATCTGCACGGCCTGACTGTCGCCCTGCGTCTGGCCGGAACGCGCGCCTGGGACCAGGTGTGCTCAACGCTGCGCCCCGACGTCGTACTCATTGACGGCAACTACAACTGGCTCTCGCCGGAGCGGCAGGGCAGCCTGTTCGACGATCCCGATGAACCGGCCGGAGGCTGCACGGCACCGGTACACACCCGGATCAAGGCGGACATGCAGTGCCTGAGCGTGGCCGCGGCCAGTGTGCTGGCGAAGGTGGAACGCGATGCCATGATGGTAGAGTTTGCGGCTTCGAACCCGCACTATTCGTGGGAGATCAACAAGGGTTATGCCACCGAGTCGCACCGCGCGGCCATCGACGTCCACGGACCCACGCCGCTGCACCGCATGTCCTGGCGGCTGGGCTCCAAGCCCCGCCCGGGTGAACCGGTGCTGGAACCGGAAGACGACTTGAGCACAGTTGGGGGATGATAGGAACATGAGCGCCGAAGACCTTGAGAACTATGAAACGGACATGGAGCTCCAGCTGTACCGGGAGTACCGCGACGTCGTAGGCCTCTTCAGCTACGTGGTGGAAACCGAACGGCGTTTTTACCTGGCCAACCACGTGGACCTGCAGGCACGGTCCGCCGACGGCGAGATCTACTTCGACCTCACGCTGCAGGACGCATGGGTCTGGGACGTCTACCGGTCTGCACGGTTCGTCAAAAGCGTGCGGGTGATTACCTTCAAGGACGTCAACGTGGAGGAACTGACCCGCAACGACGACCTCACACTGCCGAAGGCCGACGAACTGTAAGTTCCGCCTCTGCCTTCGCCCAGCTGACGGACGGGTTCCTTGGGTCATTCCGAGCGAGACTGGAGATCCAGCCTTCAACCATTGTTCCCCGGTGGTTCAGCAGGTACGGCACGGCGACCGGCTGCGGGAAACCGCAGCGCCAGACGGTCTTGTAGCTACCGGTGTTGCCCGCATGTGCCTTCCAGGTGACCACGTCCCAGTCCAGGTTGTCGAAGGCGTGGCCCACTGCCAGCCGGACCGCGCGGGACATCAGGCCGCGGCCCCGGTATTCCGGCGACGTAACGAACCCCAGCGAACCGGAGGCTGCGCCTTCGAAGCGCAGGTCGAGGGTCCCTGCATAGCTGCCGCCGACGTCGAGCGCCCAGGACACGGCGTTTTCCTGCGGGACGCAGATGGCGTCCAGGTACTGCTGCGCCATCTCCGGCGTGTAGCCCAGCGGAATGGTGGTCCACTGGACCGACAGGGGGTCAATGCAGCGTGCATACACAGCATCGAGGTCGGCGGCGGCATGCGGACGCAGCAGGAGGATGTCGTCGCTGAGCAGCGGGATCTCGAAAGCCATCCCGACAGCCTAGCCGCGGTTGCTCCGGCCTAAACTTTCAACATGCCCGAATCCCGGCCAGGCTTTGACGCCAACCTCCGCCTGTATGCGCAGATGCAGCCCGACGGTCCGTCACTGGCCCACCTGCTGTCCCTGCAGCAGGCGCTGCCGGCCGGCACACGGCTGGTGCCGCGGCGGCAGGTGCACCTGACACTGATCCACTTCGGGAAGGTGCTGGACGTGCACCGGGCCATCAATGCCCGGACCGGCATTTCCCGTTCAGCCTACGAGCGGCTGCTCGCCGGGTACATTGACCGGACCGAGGCGCTGCTGCCCGCGGTTTCCTTCCGGCTGGAGCCGGTCGGGTTTGCCGGGTTCGGTTCGCGCGGATCGACCTTGGTAGTGGAGTATCTGCCGACGCCGGAACTGGCTTTGCTGCATCGGGAACTGTACGGCGAGCTGGTTGGTTTTCTCGGCGCCGCCGGGATCCGGGACACCGCGGCCTTCATGGCCGGTGATCCGAACTTTATGCATGCCGGGACCCTGCGCCCGCACATCTCCCTGGCGCGGGGGTTTGCGGGCGCCCTGCCTTCGCTGCCGCTGGAATCGGTGACGCTGCAGCCGATGCCGGTGGTGTACCCCGGGCACTGATGGTGTCCGGGGTACACCTTTGGGCTTAGGCCTTCCTGCGGCGGGCAGTGACCACCAGTACCGCTCCCACAGCCAGAATGGCTGCGCCGGCAGCGGCAAGCCAGATTCCGCCGGCGCCCGTGTGGGCAAGCCCTGCATCAGGAACCCGGGGGCTGGGGTTGCCTGCAACCTGGACCCCGGGGTCCGTGGTGACCGGGGCAGGCGGGGTGCCGTTCGATCCGGGCGGGGTAACCGAACCTGCCGGGGTCTCGGATGGCGTCGCCTTGGGGGTGTCCGTGGGGGTCGGCGTCGGCGTCGGCTTCTGGGACGGGGTGTCCGTGGGGGTTGGCGTAGGCTGTTCGGAAGGGGGATCGGTAGGCTCCAGCGTCGGCTGTTCGGAAGGGGGATCGGTAGGCTCCGGCGTCGGCGACGGCGTGCGGGCGCAATCGGGAACCGTCATCACCTCCTGGAGCTCCTGATGCTTCGAGTCCTTCAACTTCGGATTTCCGGGGAAGGTAACGTCGGGATAGAGGAGGTTCTTTGGCCACTCATAAGTGCCTTCGAACTCGAGTACGTCTTGCTGGACGGCCCAGCCGGGACCGCATACCTCGAATGGAACCGAGGGGACCAGGGACGTTACGTCGGTGAACCACTGGTGTCCCGGCTGCTTGGCCAGGAAGGTTTGTTCACCCGAGTTCTCCCAGGCGGCCGGCTTCTTCGCGTCTACCTTCCGGTACAAGTAGATTCCTGTTTCCGTCACGGAAACCTCCGCCGAGGGAGACCCGCTCGGCGACGTGGTTGGGGCAGCGTCCCCGGTCGCCGGCACGGCAGTGGCCAAAGCCGGTGCACCGGTGACAATCGACAGCCCCGCTAAGGCTGCAAATCCTGCCACGACAGCGGTTGTATTTCGCTTGCGGTTTTGCATGATGTCCTTTATATGAGTCGAACATGGGCGTTAGCGTCGCTATCCTGTCCGGGCCGTCTCAGTGTTCCCCTACGGAATGACGCAGTTTCCCGACAAGACCCGCTCAAATTCCGCTCGGGCTTCTACCTGCCCCTTGGCCATATGGCGCCGGTGGTGTACCCCGGACATTCAAAACGCTAAGGTCCTGCCTACGACCAGCGAGGAGAGCGTCACGGATACTGCGGGACGGGTTGCCCTGGTGACCGGAGGATCCGGCGGGATCGGAGCGGCTGTGGTCCGACGGCTCGCGTTGAACGGCTATTCGGTGGGTGTGCACTACGCGCGGAACCGAGCGACAGCGGACGGGGTTGTTGCCGACATTGCCGCCGAGGGCGGACATGCCTTGGCCGTGGGCGGAGATGTGGGAGACGAGCCGGCGATGGCTGCCGCGTTCGACGCCGTCGAGACAGCCTTCGGCGGTCTGGACGTGGTCGTCAACACGGCAGGCATCATGCTCCTTGCCCCCATCGCGGAGCTGGATCTGGCGGACCTGGACCGGATGCACCACACGAATATCCGGGGAACGTTCGTGGTCTCGCAGCAGGCGGCCCGTCGGGTCCGAGGGGGTGGATCGATCATCAACTTTTCGACCACCGTCCGGCGCACCCAATACCCCGGCTACGGCGCCTACGTAGCCAGCAAGGCCGCGGTGGAAGGGATGACACTGATCCTGGCGCGGGAACTGCGTGGACGGGACATCACGGTCAACGCTGTGGCGCCCGGGCCGACAGCTACGGCCTTGTTCCTGGACGGCAAAGACGAGGCCACCATTGCCCGGCTGGCTGAGGCGGCGCCGCTTGGGCGCCTGGGCCAGCCGGAAGACATCGCCGAAACCGTCGCCTTCCTTGCCGGGCCGGGGCGCTGGGTCAACGGCCAGGTGGTCTACGCCAACGGGGGACTGGCCTGAACTTCTGTTCCTCCACACTCAGGGTCCGGTGCGCAGCGGCGGAAACCTCCTCCACAGGCTGGTAGTTCCCGGGTGGCTGGCCCGACGAGCTTCAGCCAACGTGGTGGACATGAAAGCCAAAGACATCCTGGGAAGCCGCGGAGAAGAACTGGCGGCGCGCTACCTGACCGAAGCGGGGCTTCGCATCATCGACCGGAACTGGCGGTGTCCCGAGGGGGAGATCGACCTGGTCGCGGTGGACGGGGCCACTTTGGTGGTGGTCGAAGTGAAAACGCGTTCCTCCCTGGACTTCGGGCACCCCTTCGAAGCGATCGGGCAGGATAAGGTCGCCCGCCTCTACTTGCTGGGAGGGGCCTGGGCTCGGGCCAACAGCCGCTACTTCACCCACCGCCGGATCGACGCAGTCTCGATTCTCGACGACGGCACCAATCCGCCCGTCGTGGAGCACCTCAGGGGGATTTCCTGATGGGGCTCGGACGGACCTATGGGGTAGGGCTTGTCGGCCTGCAGGGCAGGATCGTCGAGATTGAAGCCGACATCGGCCAGTCCCTGCCATCCTTTATCCTGCTGGGGCTGCCGGACGCCTCCTTGAACGAGGCTCGCGACCGGGTGAAGTCGGCGGCAAAGAACGCTGGACTCCCGCTGAGCCGGCGACGCATCACGGTCAATCTGATGCCGGCGGATGTACCGAAGCACGGCTCCGGCTTCGACTTGGCCATTGTTGTGGCTGCACTCTGCGCCGGCGGTGTACTGAGGACTCCGGGCCGCTGCGTCTTCCTGGCAGAACTTGGCCTGGACAGCAGGCTTCGGCCGATCCGGGGCATCCTTCCGGCCGTTATGGCCGCGGTTACGGCCGGCTACACTGACTTTGCCGTAGCGGCGGAGAACGCGGAGGAAGCGGCACTGGTTCCCGCGGCCCGCGTGCGCGGTTACTCCTGCCTGGCCGAGGTGGCCGCCGATCTCGGCGCAGACCCTGAGCAGCTGAGTTTTCCGCTGCCGGTGGCCCGTACCGGCGAAGATCCGGAACACGAAGAGGGTACGGCTGAATCCCGGATTCCCGATCTCGCTGACGTGGCAGGGCAGGCAGAGGCCCGCTTCGCTGTCGAGGTCGCCGCGGCGGGAGCGCACCATCTGCTGATGACCGGGCCGCCGGGGGCCGGAAAGACCATGCTGGCTGAGCGGTTGCCCGGCATCCTGCCGGACCTTTCCGATGACCAGGCAATGGAAGTCACTGCCATCCACTCCCTCGCCTGGCAGGGACGGCCCTGCCGCCAACTGCTCCGCAGACCCCCGTTCGAGAGCCCGCACCACACCGCGTCTACAGCAGCGGTGATCGGCGGCGGTTCAGGCATACCTCGCCCCGGTGCTGCCTCCCGTGCCCACCGCGGCGTGTTGTTCCTCGATGAAGCTCCCGAGTACGAGCGGCGGGTTCTGGACGGCCTGCGCCAGCCGCTGGAGAGCGGCGAGCTTGTCCTGCACCGGGCGGCGGGTACAGCCGTGTATCCGGCGCGCTTCCAGCTGGTCCTTGCCGCCAACCCCTGTCCCTGCGGACTCGCAACCGGTAAGGGAATCGAGTGCACCTGCACCTCCACACAGCGGCGTCGGTATTTCAGCCGGCTCTCCGGTCCGCTGCTGGATCGGGTGGACCTTCAGCTCTCGGTTCAGCGGGTCTCCCTGGTCGACTACTTCGCCGCAGAGACTGCGGAGGCCAGCTCTACGGTGGCGGCACGCGTGCAGGAGGCCCGGCGGCTGCAACGGGAACGGCTGGCGCCGCTGGGATGTGAAACCAACGCCGAGGTGCCCGGCACCTTGCTGCGGGACACCCTGCGGCCGCCGAGCAAGGCAACTTCGGCACTGGACAGGGCCATGGACCGTCAGTTGCTGACGGCACGGGGCTACGACCGGGTACTGCGCGTGGCTTGGACCGTCGCCGATCTCGCCGGGCACGGAAGCCCGGACGCCGACGACGTCGGACAGGCCCTCGCCTTCCGCCGGCAGGGAGCGGCGGCATGAGTAATGATGAAGTGCTTCTCGCACGGGCGGCGTTGTCGAGACTGTTCGAACCCTCAGACGCTGTGGGACTTGCCCTCGTGGCGGCCGCCGGCCCGGTGCACGCGCTGCAGATCGCCACCGGAGCGGTGGACCCGCCGCCGGATCTTGCCGCCGAAACGGCACGGTTTCTGTCCCCGGGCGGCAGCCAGGGAAGCGCCTTGGCAGAGGGGCTTCACCGGTGGGCACCGCGGGTAGCGGATCTCGCACCGGAGCGGGACCTGGACACGATCCGCCGTCTGGGAGGGGAACTTCTTGTTCCGGAGGATTCCCGCTGGCCCGAGTCGTTGCGCCACCTGCAGATGGAGATGCCTTTGTGTCTCTGGGTACGGGGAGACCTGGAGCGGGGCCTGCCGGAACTGGACCGGACCGTGGCGGTCGTGGGTTCCCGGGATGCCACCGGATACGGACTGTCCATAGCGGGGGACATTTCGGCGGGACTGGCCAACCGCGGGCACACCGTTGTCTCCGGGGGTGCCTACGGAATCGATGCCCAGGCACATCGTGCCGCGCTCGCATCTGCACCCGAAGGAACCACGGCCACGATAGCGGTCATGGCCTGCGGGGCGGACCGGTTCTACCCGGCAGGCAACGAGGACCTGCTTCGCACCGTCGCGGAGCGCGGACTGGTGCTGTCCGAAGTGCCGCCGGGATCGGCACCCACCCGCTGGAGGTTCCTGCAACGGAACCGGATCATTGCTGCGCTGAGTGCCGTCACCGTGGTGGTGGAGGCCCGGTGGAGATCCGGAGCACTGAACACCGCCCACCATGCCGCCGGGTTAGGCCGGGAAGTCGGCGCCGTGCCGGGATCCGTGTACTCGGCCAACTCTGCCGGATGCCACCGGCTGCTGCGCGACGGCAGCGCAGTCTGCGTGACCGATGCCCAGGAAGTCGTGGAACTGGCAGGGCCGCTCCGCGATGCCCTGCCGGGAGAGCCGAACGGCATCGGCGGACGGGCGGGGGACGGCCCGGCAGGGGAGCACCGCGCAGATCACGACGGACTGTCCGTGGAGGACCTGCTGCTGCTGGATGCGCTGCCGGTGCGCAGCGGATCGACCATCGAAAAACTGGCCTCCGTCGCGGGGCTGTCTCTGCACGGGGTGCGCGCCGGGCTGGCACGGCTGGAACTGGAGGGACTCGCCTTACGGACCGAATCGGACCAGTGGCGCCGCGGCCGGCACTAGCAGCGATGACATTTCTACTACCCGAACAACCCAGGAAGGACATCATCATGCTCACACACAAGATAGTCACCTCACCGATTGGGGTGCTCACCCTGGTCGCCTTGGACGGCGTCCTTTCCATGGTCCGGCTCGGGCCGCCCGCCGTGGCAGGGGCAGGGACGCCGTACGGCATTGCGGCTGAAGACGGCTTCGAGGATGTCGAACGCCAACTGACGGAGTACTTCGAGGGCCGTCGCTGCTGTTTCAACGTAGACACCAACCCGCAGGGCACCGAGTTCCAGCGCCGGGTATGGGAGCAGGTCTCGGGCATCGGCTACGGCAGGACGGCAAGCTACAAGCAGCTGGCGGTCCTGCTGGGCGACGCGGCCAAGGCCCGAAGCGTGGGGGCAGCATTGGCCCATAACCCGATGAACCTGGTTGTACCCACCCACCGCGTGGTGGGGTCCCGCGGCGCGCTGACCGGATATTCGGGCGGCGTCGATGCGAAGCGGTACCTGCTGGAGCTGGAGCAGGCACCGCAGACAGAACACCTGCGGCGGAACTGCCTGCGTGCCGACAGCGTGCCTGCTTGAACGCCGGCGCCAAAGAGAGAACAGTAAAGAGGTGACATCAAAGGGAGCAGCAGACAGAACTGCGTGGCCGGCGGAATTCCGTTCCGCGCTCGAGGGCTTCTGCCGGTATCTGACGGCAGAGCGTGGACGGTCCGAACACACCGTCCGTGCCTACGAATCGGACGTGTCGAAGCTGCTCGACTATGCTCTCGGCGCCGGAGCCGGCTCGCTTCAGGAACTGGACCTGGGCATCCTGCGCGGCTGGCTGGGCGAACTCAGTGCCGGGGGACAGGCCCGTTCCACGCTGGCCCGCCGCGCCGCCACGGCCCGCAGCTTCACCAACTGGGCCCTGCGCGAGGAACTCATCAGTGAGAATCCGGCCCTGCGGCTGAAGGCACCGAAGAAGGAAAAGACTCTTCCCGGCGTACTGCGCAGCAGCCAGCTGGATGACCTGTTCGAAACCCTGCGGGCGGCTGCCGCCGAGGGCGAACCCGTGGCGCTTCGGGACCGCGCGATGGTCGAACTGCTCTACGGGACGGGCATCCGGGTGGGAGAGCTGGCCGGACTGGACGTCGACGACCTCGATCCGGACCGCAGGACGCTCACGGTGCTGGGCAAAGGCAACAAGGAACGTACGGTGCCTTACGGCCTGCCGGCTGCCCTCGCGGTGGACGACTGGCTGCGCCGCGGCCGCCCGTCGATGGCGACAGGGGACAGCGGCCCGGCATTGTTCCTGGGCAAGCGGGGCGGACGAGTGGACCAGCGACAGGTCCGCAGCGTGGTCGCCGTTCTCCTGGAAGCCATGCCGGACACCTCCGCCTCGGGGCCGCACGCCCTCCGCCACTCCGCGGCCACCCACCTGCTCGACGGCGGTGCAGACCTGCGTGCCGTGCAGGAAATCCTGGGCCATTCATCCCTTGCCACCACGCAGCTATACACGCACGTGTCAGTAGACAGACTCCGCCAGAGCTACAGCCAGGCACATCCGCGCGCCTAGGGCCGGCCGACTCAACTCCCGACCGACCCAACTCCCGCCGTCCAACGTCGACCGTCCAATACCGGCCACACCGCCCGGCCTTCCGCGCTGCAGAGGCTCAGAAGGCTATATTGGCGCATCGACGTAACTTACGGCACAATGATGGACAGCGGACACATATGGCTCGATATCCGTCCATGCAGCAGCAGGTCGTTGGGGAAGACGTACCTACAGCTATGGAGGATGGAATGTCTGTTGTGATGGCGCGCGGCGTACTGTTTGTGCACTCTGCCCCTTCCGCGTTGTGCCCCCATATTGAGTGGGCCATCGGATCCGTCGTGGAAAAGCGAACGGATCTACAGTGGACCCCTCAGCCGGCTGCGCCCGGAATGGTACGGGCCGAAATCGCCTGGACGGGACCGCAGGGCACCGGTTCCCTGCTCGCGTCCGCGCTGCGCGGCTGGGCACACCTCCGGTACGAGGTGACGGAGGAACAGAGCCCCGGAGCCGACGGCAGCCGCTGGGCCCACACCCCTGAGCTGGGCATCTTCCATGCCGCGACGGACGTACACGGCAACATCATGATTTCCGAGAACCGCATCCGTTACGCCTATGAAAACGGCGCCGGCGATCCCTCGGCTGTCTACCACGAACTCTCACTCGCCCTGGGCGAAGCCTGGGACGAAGAGCTGGAGCCGTTCCGGCACGCGGCCGACGGCGCTCCGGTGCGCTGGCTGCACCAGGTCGGCTAGTTCCTCAAAAACCCCATAGCTAAACAAACAGGCGTGCGGGGCCCCCCGGGGCCGGCCCCCGGGGTGTTAAAGAAGGGGTTTTCGGGGGGGCCGGACCGCG
>NZ_JAJJOB010000007.1:0-306933 GCF_020907345.1 Arthrobacter sp. zg-Y179
GGGCACGGGGGCGGCATTGCCCAAAACCCCCCCCTAGAAAAACACCCGGGGGGCGGGCCCCGGGGGGCCCCGCACGCCTGTTTGTAAACGAAGGACTTAGCGGCTGCGCAGTACGGCGACGGCGTTGTGCCCGCCGAAGCCGAAGGAGTTGCTCAGCGCGACGATGTCTCCGCCGCGCAGCTGGCGGCTGGAGGTCACGACGTCGAGCGGGATCTCCGGATCCTGGTTGTCCAGGTTGATCGTTGCCGGCGCCTGGCGTTCGTAGACCGCCAAAGCCGTCAGGACGGCTTCTACTGCACCCGAGGCACCCAGCAGGTGGCCCATCTGCGACTTGGTGGCAGACACGGCGACACCGTCGAGGGCACTGCCCAGGGCAGCCTTCAGCGCAGTGTATTCCGGCTTGTCGCCCACCGGGGTGGACGTGGCATGCGCGTTGACGTGGACTACATCCTCGGCCTGCGCCCGGGCATCAAAGAGAGCGGACTTCAGGGCCCGGGTGGCGCCGAGGCCCTCGGGGTCCGGTGCGGTGATGTGGTATGCGTCGGCGGTGACGGCCGTGCCGGCGAGCTCGGCGTAAATCCGCGCGCCGCGGGCCAGGGCGTGCTCTTCGCTTTCGAGCACCAATGCGCCGGCACCCTCACCCATCACGAAGCCGTCGCGGTCCTTGTCATAGGGGCGGGAGGCACGCTGGGGATCATCGTTGCGCTTGGAAAGGGCCTGCATGGAGGCAAAGGACGCCAGGGGCATCGGGTGGATGCAGGCTTCCGCGCCGCCGGCGACGACGATGTCGGCCTTGCCGGAGCGGATCATGTCCAGGCCCTGGTGGAGGGCCTCGGTTCCGGAGGCGCAGGCGGAGACAGGCGTGTGGGCGCCGGCGCGGGCACCCAGGTCGAGGCTGACCGCGGCGGACGGGCCGTTGGGCATCAGCATCGGAACGGTCATGGGCAGTACACGCCGCGGGCCCTTTTCACGCAGGGTGTCCCAGGCGTCGAGCAGGGTCCAGATGCCGCCGATGCCGGTGGCGAAGGAGACGGCAAGCCGGTCGTGGTCAATGTCTGCGAGGCCGGAATCTGCCCAGGCTTCGCGTGCCGCGACGACGGCGAACTGCGTGGAGGGGTCCATCCGCTTGGCTTCGACGCGGGAAAGGACTTCCGAAGCGGGAGCGGTGGCACGCGCGGCGAAGGTCACGGGCAGGGAGTACTTCTCCACCCATTCGTCTTCCAGGGTTCGGGCGCCGGAGACACCCTGCAGTGCGTTCTTCCACATGGTTGGAACGTCCCCGCCGATGGGCGTGGTCGCTCCGAGGCCTGTGATGACTACTTTGCGGGCCATGATTCACTCTCTTGAAGCAGTTGCAGGTGCTGGTTCCGGCGGTACCGGGCGGCCGCCGCCAGGCAGCGGCCGCCGGAAGGTTAAGCCTGGGCGTTGGAGATGAAGTCCACGGCGTCGCCGACGGTCTTCAGGTTCTTGACCTCTTCGTCCGGGATGCGCACGCCGAACTTCTCTTCGGCGTTGACGACGATGGTCATCATGGAAATGGAGTCGATGTCCAGGTCATCGGTGAAGGACTTGTCCAGCTCAACGGCCTCGGGGGCCAGACCCGTCTCTTCATTGACGATCTCGGCGAGGCCGGCCAGGATTTCTTCGTTGCTAGCCATGTTGGCTCCTTTTCTTGTAGTGCCGGTACGGGACCGGTCCGGTTTTCCAACCGCCGAAGCGGTGTGGTTCTGGGGGCTGCACCGGCTTAGCCGGCACGGCGGGCAATGGGGCTAGGGGAGGACAACTACCTGCGCGCCGAACACAAGGCCGGCACCGAAGCCGATCTGCAGCGACAGCTTGCCGCTGAGTTCCGGGTGCTCCTGCAGCAGGCGGTAGGTGGCCAGGGGAATGGAGGCGGCCGAGGTGTTTCCCGCGTCGGCAATGTCCCGGGCAATGATGACTGACTCGGGCAGCTTCAACTGCTTCGCCATTTCGTCAATGATTCGCATGTTCGCCTGGTGCGGCACGAAGGCGGACAGATCGTCGGCGGTGATCCCGGCGGCGTCGAGCGCCTGCTGGGCGGCCTTGGCCATCTCCCATACGGCCCAGCGGAAGACCGTCTGGCCGTCCTGGCGCAGGGTGGGCCAGAGTTTGGTTTCCCGGCCGGAGAGGTCCGCGGGGCTCATACCGCCGTCGGCCTCGGCGGCGAGGGAGAGTTCACGGACGTCCAGCATGGAGTGGGTCATGCCGATGGCACCGGACTTGCTGCCGTCGGAGCCCCAGACGGAGGGTGCGATGCCGGGGGTGTCGGACGGCCCGACGACGACGGCGCCGGCACCGTCGCCGAGCAGGAAGGAGATGGTGCGTTCGGTGTTGTCGATGAAGTCGGAAAGCTTCTCCACGCCGATGACCAGCACATAGTCGGCGGCGCCGGAGCGAACCAGTGCGTCTGCCTGGGCAACGCCGTAGCAGTACCCGGCGCACGCGGCCGAAACGTCGTAGGCCGGTGCCGGCGTTGCGCCCAGCCGCTCGGTGATCTGGGTGGCGGCGGAAGGCGTCGCGTAGGGGTGGGTCACCGTGGAGACGATGACGGCGCCGAGCTGCGATCCCTCGATGCCGGCGTTCTTCAGTGCCTCACGGCCGGCGGCCTCGGCCATGTCCACCACGGACGTGCCCTTGTCCGCACGGTGCCGGGTCACGATGCCCGTGCGCTGGCGGATCCATTCGTCGGAGGAATCGATCCACTGGCAGACGTCGTCGTTGCTCACAATGACGTCGGGGCGGAAGGCGCCGATGCCGTGGATCCGGCTGAATTCGTTGACGGGGGACTGCTTCAGGGTGGGCGTGCTCACGCGTTACCTTCTCCGGTTGTTGCTGCCGTTCCGGAATGCTCACGGATGAACTCCCGGGCAGCGGTTAGATCTTCTGGGGATTTCAGGGCCAGTGTGGGTATGCCCTTCATGCCGCGGCGTGCCAGCCCGGTGAGGGTTCCTGCCGGCGGCAGTTCCAGCACGCCGGTCACGCCCATGCCGAGCATGTTCTCCATGCAGAGGTCCCACCGTACCGGGCGGGAAACCTGCGCGATGAGGCTGTCAAGGTTGGCATCGCCGGACACCACTGCGGCGCCGTCGCGGTTGGACAGCAGCGTGGCCAGCGGCGCCTGCGGGGTGAGGGAGGGGCGCAGGGCTTCCAGGACAGTCACGGCGGGCGCCATGTGGGCGGTGTGGAACGCCCCGGCGACCTTCAGCGGAATAACCCGCGCCTTGGCCGGCGGTGCTGCGGTGAGTACTTCAAGCTGGTTGTGCGTCCCGGCCGCCACTGTCTGCCCGCCGCCGTTGGCGTTCGCCGCCGTGAGTCCTGCGGCTTCCAGTACTGCCGCGACGTCGTCGGGATCCCCGCCGAGGATGGCGCTCATGCCCGTGGGCTCCACCGCTGCGGCGCGTGCCATGGCATTGGCCCGTTCCCGGACAAACACCAGCGCGTCGTTTTCCGGCAGGGCACCGGCAATGGCGGAGGCCGTGATCTCGCCGACGGAGTGGCCCGCGAGGACGGTGGAGGATGTCAGCGCCGAGGAGTCCAGCAGCAACCGGGCGGCCATCAGGCCGGCGGCCACGATCAGGGGCTGGGCGACGGCGGTGTCCTTGATGGTTTCCTCGTCGGAGACCGTGCCGTGGGCAATGAGGTCCAGACCGGCGACGTCGCTCAGTGCGGAAAGGTGATCACGGACGCCGGGCAGTTCCAGCCACGGCGAGAGGAATCCTGGCGTTTGGGACCCCTGGCCGGGGCAGACGATTGCAAGCACGTATACAGCTTTCCAAAGATAGGGGACGGTACCGGGTGTTTGCGTAGACCAAGCTCCCCGGACGGCTTTGTAGGAAGTCTACAAGCCGACGACGGCGTCTGGGCAGGGTTCAGGGGCGGACGGCGGGCTTCTCGGGGGCTGCTTTTCCTGCGGGTGCCAGGCGTCCAACCACCAACGCGGTCTGCAGCACGAACGCTTCGCGGGGCAGCATCGGGTCCCATCCGGTGACATCGCAGACCCGCCGCAGGCGGTAGCGGACCGTATTGGCATGGACAAAGAGTTCACGTGCCGTGGCCTCCAGGGAGTGGCCCAGCGAGAGGTACGCACTAAGGGTTTCGGCCAGGCCGTTGGAGGCACCCAGCAGGGGAGTGTAGATGCTTTCCACCAGGGCCTGGCGTGCAGTGTCGTCACCGGACATAACCCGCTCGGGCCACAGATCATCAGCGGCCACCGGGCGTGGTGCAGCCGGCCAGGCGCGGGCGGCGGTAAGCCCGGCAAACGCGGCCTGTGCGGATGGACCTGCGTCGACAAGGGAGGGTGCGGGCGGGCCGTACACCACCGGACCCGGGCCGAAGAGTTCGGCCAGACGGGTGTAGGAGAAAGCCTTGTCCTCCAGTCCGCCCAGGACCAGGATCAGCCGCTCGCCCTGGATCCCCACGAGGGTGTCTTCGGCCAGCCGGCCCGTGGCCCGGCGGAGTTCATTCACGAACGTGGCATTGGCTTCCGCAGGAGAGCCGCCCACCATAACGGTGACCGGTGCCGCCGAACTCCAGCCGACGGCGGCAATCCGGGAGCGCAGCGCGTCGGAACTCTCGCCGCGCAGGATGGCGTCGACAACAAGGGCCTCCAGCCGGGTGTCCCAGGCGCCGCGGGTTTCGGCTGCACGGGCATAGACGTCTGCGGCGGCAAAAGCCACTTCGCGCGAATAGCGAAGCACCGCTTCGCGCAGTTTGGACTGGACCTCGCTGCCGGCGAGCTCCGGCACCCGGTCCTCGACCACTTGCACCACCACCCGGATCAGCTGAAGGGCCTTCTGCAGGCTGATCGAGCGGGTGAGCTCCGTTGGAGCGGTGCCGAAGACGTCGCTGAGCACCCAGGCGGGCGAGGCAGGACGCTGGTACCAGTTCACGAAGGACGCGATGCCCTTCTGCGCAACCATTCCCAGCGCGGAGCGCTCGTCCGGGCGCAGTCCCCGGTACCACGGCAGGGAAATGTCCAGCTGCTGCAGGGTGGCAGTCGAAAGCCTGCCGATATTCGCTTTCAGGCGCTCGACGGTGGGCAGGTCTGCTTCCGGCGGCGCTGAGGCAGCGGACGTATTGGGACGCACTGGCATACCTGCGAGCTTACGGCCTGCAGGGGTGAACCGCTATTTTGTGTGAAGGCTACAACTTGGCTAGGCGGGCAGCTTGGGCTTCACATCGTTTGTGTAGATGCCTTCCAACGTTGCGGTCAGTTCCGTGAGGACGGTTTTCACATCGGCCTGTTCCGTGAGGATCCGGCCGGCCGCCTTGGCGATTTCCTGGTCCGCTCCGGGCAGGAACACCCGGGCATAGTCCTGGTTCCGGGTGACGGCCAGCTGGTCGATGGCCGTTTGGATCTGCGGCGTCGCAGCCAGCACCTGCGTCATGTCCGCGGACTTGCGCACCGGCATGTAGCCCGTGGCCGCGGAGAACGCTGCGGTGTTTTCCGGGGAGGTCAGGAACTTCAGGAAGGTCGCGGCGGAGAGCTGCTGCTCGGGGCTGATGTCCTTCGGGATGCCCAGGCCGGCGCCGCCCGTGGGGCAGACTCCGGTCAGTTCCCGGCTGCCGCCGGGCATGAATCCCACGCCGACGTCGAACGTTGCCGTCTTGAGCACACCCACCAGGTTCCCGGTGGATCCCACAGCCGCGGAGACGGCACCCGCCGCCATGTCGGCCGTGGCATCCTTGGATGACACTCCCGCCCAGGCATTCTTATAGACGGTGTCCTGGACCTGCTGGATGGCGGTGACGGCCTCGGCCGAGTCAGCCGTAATGGTCCACTCGTCACTCCAGGCAGCTCCCTCTCCCCAAAGCTGGTTCTGCAGTGTCCAGCCCGCATAATCAATCAAGGCCGGGTGCTGGTAGACATTCTGGATGCCGGGCACCGCCGCCTTGATCTTCGGCGCCCATTCCGAGAACTCCTGCCAGGTCTCCGGTGCCCGGTTGGGCAGGCCGGCGGCGGCCCAGTGTTCCTTGTTGTAGTAGAAGAGGGGCGTGGATCGGGCAAACGGAACGGCCCACTGCCGCCCGTCATACTCATAGTCGCTGAACAGCTGGTCCCGGTAGTCGGCGGTGTCGAAGTCCAGCTGTTCCATCAGCGCGTCCAGCGGGATGATGGAATCGTTGAGGAAATAGCGGAACCACCAGACGTCGGAGAAAATGACGATTGCGGGGAGGTCGCCGCCCTGCTGGGTGGTCTGGAACTTCTGGGCAACCTCTTCGTAGTTGGATCCCGCACTGACCATGTTCACGCGGATCTCGCTCTGGGAAGCATGGAACTTTTCGATGATCTCGGTTTCAATCGCCTCGGACTGGCCCGGGTGGCTGGACCAGAAGGTGATCTCCGGGGCGGGGGTCACGCCGCTGAAGTCGAGTTCGTCCTCCTCGACGGGGGTGTCCGTTTCAGTGGACGGTCCGCCGCAGGCCGCCAGGGCGGCCGCAGAGGCGCCGGCAGCACTCAGGGACAGGAACAGGCGGCGGTTGAAGGCCGGTTTGGATGCTGCTGACATGGAATGCCTTTCTGGAGTGCGGACAATTTGCAGTTCGGCTTAGCCGGTGACGGAGCCTTGGGTCAGACCGGCGACGATGTAGCGCTGCAGGGCAGCGAAGACCACCAGGATCGGAACCAGCACGAGGACCGCGCCGGCCATCATGATGCCCCAGCTGGCGGGATCGGACTCGGAATTCCGGAGCAGGGTCAGGCCGACCGGCAGGGTCATCATTTCGGGCCGGCTGACAATCACCAGCGGCCATATGTACTCATTCCATTCGGTCACGATCGTGACCAGTCCCACGGTGGCGATGGTCGGTACGGAAATCGGGACGACGATCCGCCACAGGCGGGACCAGTGTCCTGCCCCGTCGATCTCGGCGGACTCCAGGATGGTGCCTGGCAGGGTGAGGAAATGCTGCCGCAGGAGGAAGGTCCCGAACGCCGTCCCGAGCCCGGGCAGGATCATGCCCCAATAAGTGTCGGCACCGCCCAGGGACGTCACGAGGATGTAGTTCGGCAGGATGGCCACCTGCGGGGGGACCATGAGGGCCACCAGGATGGCTACAAAAATCACCCGCTTGAACGGGAACCTGATGAAAACCAGCGCGTAGGCGGTGAGGATGGCCAGCACCACCTTGATGGAGGCGCCGGCGAGCGTGACGATCACGCTGTTGACGAAGAACCTGCCGAACGGCACCAGGGTCATGGCGTCCTGGTAGTTGCTGAAGTCCAGGGAGTCCGGCAGGACATCCAGGTCCGTGGTGACGATCTCGCCGGGCCCCTTGAAGGAGGACAGGACCATCCACATCAGGGGGAGGAATACCACCAGTGTGGTGAGGGCCAGGGGCACATACCCCGTCAGCAGGGTTTCGGTGATGTTTCGACGTGAGAGCGGGCCTTCGCCGGTCCGGCGGGAACCCTTGCTGCCGGTTGGGGCGGGCGCGGACACCGGGGCGGCGGGTGCAGGGACACTCATGAGTAGTGCACCTTTCGCTCGACGAACCGAAGCTGGAAACCGGTGACCACCAGCAGCAGCACGAACAGGATCACTGAGACGGTGGCCGAATAGCCGGCCCGGTTGAATCCGCCGAAGGCCTGCAGATAGGCCTCGAAAATCAGGGTGTTGGTGCCGTTGCCCGTGGGGGTCATGATCCGGATCAGGTCGAAGGCCTGCAGCGAACTGAGAAGCGTGGTGATGAGCAGGAAGAAGGTGGTCGGGGAAAGCAGCGGCAGCGAAACGCTGAAGAACCGCCTCGCCGCACCTGCGCCGTCGAGCTGTGCGGCCTCGAGCACGTCGCGGGGAATCGACTGGAGGCCGGCAAGGTAGACCACCGCGCAGTAGCCCAGGTTCTTCCAGACATAAACCAGGATGACCATGACCAGTGCCAGGTCCGGGTTGTTGATCCATTCAGGGCTGCTGGCGCCGAAACCGCGCAGCACCCAGGCCAGGGCTCCGTAGACGGGATCGAAAATGAACAACCAGACCAGGCCCACACCCACTCCGGACAGGACATACGGGGCAAAGACGGCGGCGCGGGCCAAGGTGGTGCCACGGACTTTCAGGTTCAGCGCCAGCGAAACCAGCAGTCCCAGCAGCATTGATCCGCCGACGGTGAAGACCGTGAACACTGCCGTTACCGTCAGCACGTCCCGGGCATCGGGAGAGGTGAAGAACGTGATGTAGTTTTCGATCCCGACCACGGTTGCTGTCTTGGCTCCGAGGGTCCAGTTCAGGGTGGAGTAATAGATGTTGCTGAACAGCGGCCGGTAGGTGAAGGCGGCAATCAGGATCAGGTTGGGCAGCGCAAAAGCCAGGAAAGTAAAGAAGTCCCTGCGGGTGCGGCCGGAAAAACGTCGGCGGCGGACAGCGGGGTTACTGCCGGGCGGCGCGGTGGAAACCGGCGGCGACACCGTGGTCCGGGCCATCTTCCTCCTTTATGCAAGGGTTCGACGTTGAACGACCGGCAAGCAGTCTTTGGAAGTGCGCGTCGATTGTGGGGAGCATAACGGCACGCACGGAGAAACGGAAAGGAACCGCCGTTGCATGCGGCGGTTTCGTTGTTTGTTACGGCCGTTGTCGGGGCGGGCAGGGGCAGCGGAACTACAGTGCCGATCCCAGCCGCCGGAATCGGTTCGTCCGCCGTGCCAGCCGCTCTGCCCGCGGAACGGCGCGAAGCGAAGCCAGCTCGTATTCCACGGCCCGTGCCATCCGGCGGCAGAATTCGGGTGCCTCGTCCGCAGCGTCGGGCAGTTCCGTCACCGTGTGGTCCACAATCCCGTGGGCAGCCAGCGCTGAAACGGTCACGCCCTGCGCCTGTGCCATTTCCGGGCCGTGCAGGGTGTCCCGGAACACGATGGCGCTGGCACCCTCCGGCGGCAGGGAAGAAAGCCAGGCGTGGCGGGCCGCGACCGTCCGGTCTGCGGGCAGCAGGGCCAACGCGCCGCCGCCTGCCCCCTGACCCAGCAGGACGGACACCGTGGGGCAGCCCAACCCCACGAGGTCGTTGAGGCTCCGGGCAATTTCACCGGCCAGGCCGCCCTCCTCGGCCTCCTTGGACAGGGCAGCGCCGGCGGTGTCGATCACGGTCAACAGGGGAAGGTCCAGTTCCTCCGCCAGCCGCATGCCGCGGCGTGCTTCCCGGAGCGAAGCCGGTCCCAGTGCAGCCTGTTCTGTTCCGCGTTCCCGGTCCTGCCCCAGCACTACGCAGGACGTCTGGCCGAAGCGGGCCAGGGCCAGTATCAGGCCCGGGTCTTTTTCACCCTGTCCGCTGCCGTTCAGGGGCAGCACGTCGCTCGCCCCGAAATGCAGCAGCTGGCGGACACCCGGGCGGCGGGGATTGCGGGAAATCCGAATGGATTCCCAGGCGGGCAGCGGCACCGGCGTGCTGCTGAGCGAGCCCGGGGCAGGCACCGGCACGGTCGAGCCGGGCAGCAGCATGGCCAGGGCACGGTGGACGGTCCGGGGAAGTTCCTCCGGCGGCAGCACCGCATCCACCAGTCCGCGGTTCCGCAGGTTCTCCGCGGTCTGCACACCTTCCGGGAAGGGCTCCCCGTAGAGTGCCGAGTAGACCCGCGGGCCCAGGAAGCCCAGAAGCGCGCCGGGCTCGGCGACGGTGATGTGGCCCAAGGATCCCCAGGACGCCATGACCCCGCCGGTGGTGGGGTGGCGCAGGTAGACAAGGTAGGGCAGGCCGGCCTCCTTGTGCCGGCGGACGGCGGCGGTGATTTTGACCATCGAAAGGAACGCCAGGGTGCCTTCCTGCATCCGGGTTCCGCCGGACGCCGGCCCGGCCAGGAGCGGCAGCCCTTCACGGGTGGCGCGTTCAACGGCGTCGGTCAGCCGGTCCGCGGCGGCAACTCCGATGGAGCCGCCCAGGAACCCGAACTCGCTGACCATCAGTGCAACGCGCCGGCCCTGCACCAGTGCCTCACCCGTGAGCACCGATTCGTCCACGCCGGTTTTCTGCCGTGCGGCAGCCAGGTCGGATGCGTAGGCGTCGCCGGGGTCGGCATAGGCCACGGGCACGTCCCAGGAGCGGAAAGAACCGGCATCGACAACCAGCGCCAGCAACTGCCTTGCATCCAGGCGGCGGGGCGCCGTCTGGACGCTCATGCTTCGGTGCTTTCCGCGGCAGCCGGCTGCGGGCTGCCCGCCAGCCAACGGCGGATCGCGTCCCCGTGCTCGTCCAGCAGGGGCGGGGCAGCATGCACGCGGCGAGTACTTTCCGTGCCCTGCATGGCATCAAAAAAGCGCAGCGGCGGCCCCGGCAGGGAGACGGTGCCCAGGACAGGATGCTCGACGTCGACCACCAATCCCTGCGAACGGACCTGTTCCCATGCATACACTTCGTCCAAGGTGCGCACTTTTCCGGCCGGAATCCCGGCGGCGCGTAGCTTCTCCAGCAGCGGTTCCGCTTCGATATCCGCAAAAGCATGCTCGACGGCGGCCACCAGCGCCGGGCGGTTGCGTACCCGCTGGGCGTTGTCCGCAAACTCGGCACGCGAGGCATCGATGCCGAATGCAGCGGCAAAGGCTTCCCATAGTCTCTCGCTCCCGACACTGATCTGGACCATGCCTTCGCGGCAGGAGAAGAGCCCGTAGGGGGCAATGGACGGATGGTGGTTGCCCTGCGCGGCCGGCACCTCGCCGGCAACAGTGTGCCGGGTGCCCTGGAAGGCATGCACTCCTACGACGGCGGCCAGCAGTGAAGTGCGCACCACCTGGCCCTTTCCGGTGCGTTCGCGTTCCAGCAGCGCTGCCAGGAGCCCAAAGGCGCCGTACATGCCCGAGAGCAGGTCCGCGATGGGTACGCCGACCCGCTGCGGATCCCCTGCGCCGGACCCGGTCAGCGACATCAGGCCGGCCTCGCCCTGGACTATCTGGTCGTAGCCGCTGCGGGTCGCCTCCGGGCCGTCATGGCCGAATCCGCTGATGGAGAGGATGACCAGCCGGGGATTGAGTTCGTGCAGCCGGGCCGGCGGGAATCCGAGCCGGTCCAGCACCCCGGGGCGGAAATTCTCCACCAGCACGTCCGCCCGCCGTACCAGGTCCGTCAGCACCGCCGCGCCGTCCTCGGACTTCAGGTCCAGGGCGATGGACTCCTTGTTCCGGTTGCAGGAAAGGAAGTAGGTGGCCTGCGGTGTCTCTTCCGGTCCGACGAAGGGCGGTCCCCAGCCGCGGGTGTCGTCGCCCGTGCCGGGGGTTTCGACCTTGATGACGCGTGCGCCGAGGTCTGCGAGCATCATGCCTGCGTGCGGACCGGCAAGGGCACGGCTGAGGTCGACGACCAGATAGCCGTCCAGGGGGCCGCGGGCGGGGGAGTGGTTGTTCATGGATCGCTCTCTTCCTGGTTCGGTGCGGGAAGGACAGTTGCACTCCAGCGGGAACCGCGCCGGACCTAAAGCCATCCGGGGACCACCATGACCAGCCACGCCACCAGTGGTCCCACTACTACGACGATGCCGCTGTAAGCGAGGATCTGCTTGTAGAAGCGGTCCTTGTCCAGCTCTTCCGGTGCGTTCGCCAGCACGAGGGCGCCGTTGGTCGAGAAAGGCGATACGTCCACGATGGTCGAGGAAACGGCCAGCGCGCAGATGAGCCCCACGGCGCCGATTTCCCCCGAGGCGAGGAACGGTACGGCCAGCGGGATGAGGGCGGCAAGGATGGCGGTCGATGAGGCGAAGGCGGACACGACGGCGCCGATGTAGCAAATGAGCAGCGCCGCCAGCAGCGGCACGCCCAGGTTGGCGACGCCGTCGGACACGTATTCGATCGTGCCGGCCTCCTGCAGGACGCCGACAAAAGTGAGCATGCCGCAGATGAGCAGGACGGTGGTCCAGCTGATCTTGTTGACCGCACCCTTCTGCGCCTGCGGCGAGACGAGGGCAAGGACCATGGCGATGGTGATGGACACGAAGCCCACGTCCACCTTGAAGCCCAGGGCAATCACGGCCAGCGTGATCAGCCCGGCGATGGTGACAATCTGGGGGAAGGTCTCGCTGCGGGTCTTCGTGGCGGTGATCCCGTCACCGGCGGGATCGCGTGGACCGTAGATGCCGGATCCGGTTCCCTTGAAGGGAACGTCGGCCCGGCCGGCCACACTGAGGTTCATCCTGGCTTGGGCGACCTGCTCCGCGAAGGCCCCTGCGGTGCTGCGGCGCAGCCTGCTGCCGCCGAGGACGAAGAACAGGATCAGCGCGATCAGGGTGTTGAAAAGCAGGCTCGACATGAAGACGGCAAAGGGGCTGGACTCCAGATCCGTCTCTGCAATGATGCCGTTGACCGTGACTCCGTAGACGGCGATCGGGGAGAATCCGCCGGCCTGGGCTCCGTGGATGACCATCATGCCCATCATCAGGGGGTTGATCTTGTTCTTGGCGGCGAACCCCAGGGCGATTGGGGCAACGATGGCCACGGCCGCCGGCGACAGCGCGCCGACGGCGGTGATGACGGCGGTGACCGCGAACATGATCCAGGGAATCAGGGCCACCCGGTTGCCGACCAGTTTCACGGCGCCCCGGACCAGCAGGTCGATGGTGCCGTTGTTCTGGGCTATGGCAAACAGATAGGTCACCCCGACTATCGTCAGGAACAAACCACCCGGGAAATTGGCCAGGATCTCCTCGGTGGTCATGCCGAGGAAGACGAATCCCAGCAGGAAAGCCCCCACAAAGGCCAGCGCGCCCATATTGAGGGGCAGCACGGTGGCCAGGATGAACATGGCCACCAAAATCAGGATGGACAGGACTGGAGCGGACATCATTGTCCCTTCGTTGAAGGTCAGGGCCTTCCCGGAGCCGGCAGGCAGGACGCCGCGGCCGGGCAACGCGTGCACTGGACCAGCCTGCGGGGCCGGGCACCGTTGTCAACGAGTGTTTTGGCAGGGAGGTGGGATTCGGGCAATCTTGCCGCAAACGAAAAGGAACCGCCGCAGATGCGGCGGTTCCTTTTCATGTTCCCCGGGTTCGAGGACCGGGGGATTGCTTAGGCGTCGCCGCCGGCGTTTCCGCTGGTGCCGGCGTTGACGTCCAGCAGGCGGTACTTCTCCATTGCCTCCTTGGGGGCATTGGCGTCGACTTCACCGCGGCGTGCGAGCATCTCCAGCGCCCGCACCACCATCGAGTGGCTGTCGATCTTGAAGTACCGGCGTGCAGCCGCACGCGTGTCCGCGAAACCGAAGTCATCGGCACCGAGGGTGGCGAATTCGTTCGGCAGGAACTGGCGGATCTGGTCCGGGACGGCCTTCATGTAGTCCGTGGAGGCAACAATCGGGCCGGTGGCGCCGGCCAGCTGCTGGGTCACGAACGGTACCCGCGGCTCCGAGCCGGGGTTCAGGAAGGCTTCCTCCTCGGCGGCGAGGCCGTCGCGGCGGAGCTCGTTCCAGGAGGTCACGGACCAGACATCGGCCGAGACACCCCAGTCCTCAGCAAGGAGTTTCTGGGCTTCCAGCGCCCACGGCACGGCAACGCCGGAGGCCAGCAGCTGCGTGCGGGGTCCGTCCATCTTTGCCGGCGCGAGCAGGTAGATGCCCTTGATGATGCCTTCCACGTCCAGGTCCTCGGGGGCCTTGGGCTGCTGGATCGGCTCGTTGTAGACCATGAGGTTGTAGATGACGTTCGGATCCTGGGAATCCGGGCCGTACATCTCCTCGAGGCCGTGGCGGACGATGTGTCCGATCTCGTAGCCGTACGCCGGATCGTAGGTCTTCACCGCGGGGTTGGTGGAGGCCAGGATCGGCGAGTGGCCGTCGGCGTGCTGCAGGCCTTCACCGGTGAGGGTGGTGCGGCCGGCGGTAGCCGAGATCAGGAACCCGCGTGCCATCTGGTCGGTAGCCGCCCAGATGTAGTCGGCGGTGCGCTGGAAGCCGAACATCGAGTAGAACACGTAGACCGGGATCAGCGGCTCGCCGTGCGTGGCGTAGGACGTGCCCGCCGCGGTGAACGCCGCAATCGAGCCGGCCTCGTTGATGCCCACGTGCACAATCTGGCCCTGCGGGGACTCCTTGTAGGCCAGGACGAGGTCCCGGTCCACGGACAGGTAGTTCTGACCCTTGGGGTTGTAGATCTTGGCCGTCGGGAAGAACGAGTCCATGCCGAAGGTACGGGCCTCGTCGGGGATGATCGGCACAATGCGCTTGCCGAACTCCTTGTCCCGCATCAGGTCCTTGAGCAGGCGGACGAAAGCCATGGTCGTGGCGGCCAGCTGCTTGCCGGAGCCCCGGTTGGCTACTTCGTAGGCCTTCTCGCCCGGAAGGTGGACGGGTTCGTGCTTCACCCGGCGTTCCGGGACGTTGCCGCCCAGTTCGCGCCGGCGTTCCATCATGTACTTGATCTCGGGGGCATCTGCTCCCGGGTTGTAGTACGGAGGCTGGTACGGATCGGCTTCGAGCTGCTCGTCGCTGATCGGGATCCGCAGGTGGTCGCGGAAGGCCTTCAGGTCATCGAGGGTGAGCTTCTTCATCTGGTGGGTCGCATTGCGGCCCTCGAAGTGCGTACCCAGGCCGTAGCCCTTGACCGTGTGGGCCAGGATGACCGTCGGGGCGCCCTTGAATTCCATGGCGGCCTTGTACGCGGCGTAGACCTTGCGGTAGTCGTGGCCGCCGCGCTTGAGGTTCCAGATTTCCTCGTCGGTCAGGTTGGCAACCAGTTCCTTGGTTTCCGGGCTCTTGCCGAAGAAGTGCTCGCGCACGAATCCGCCGGACTCGGCCTTGTAGGTCTGGTAGTCGCCGTCGGGGGTGGCATTCATGATGTCCACCAGCGAGCCGTCCTTGTCACGCTGCAGCAGGTCGTCCCACTCGCGGCCCCAGACAACCTTGATGACATTCCAGCCTGCGCCCCGGAAGAAGGCTTCCAGTTCCTGCATGATCTTGCCGTTGCCGCGGACCGGGCCGTCGAGGCGCTGCAGGTTGCAGTTGATCACGAAGGTCAGGTTGTCGAGCTTGTCATTGGCGGCGAGCTGGAGCAGGCCGCGCGATTCGGGCTCGTCCATCTCTCCGTCGCCAAGGAACGCCCATACATGCTGCTGGGAGGTGTCCTTGATTCCGCGGTTCTGCAGGTAGCGGTTGGACTGTGCCTGGTAGATGGCGTTCATGGGACCAATGCCCATGGAAACCGTCGGGAACTCCCAGAAATCCGGCATGCTGCGCGGATGCGGGTAGGAGGACAGTGCATGCCCCTCGCGGGACTTCTCCTGGCGGAAGCCGTCCATGTCCTCTTCGGACAGGCGGCCTTCGAGGAAGGCGCGGGCATACATGCCGGGGGAGGCGTGACCCTGGAAGTAAATCTGGTCTCCGCCGCCCGGGTGGTCCTTGCCCCGGAAGAAGTGGTTCATGCCCACTTCGTACAGGGTCGCTGCTCCGGCATACGTTGAAATATGTCCGCCGACGCCGATTCCCGGGCGCTGGGCCCGGTGCACCATGATGGCGGCGTTCCAACGCAGCCAGGCGCGGTATCGCCGTTCGATTTCCTCGTCACCGGGGAATTCAGGTTCCTGATCAACCGGGATGGTGTTGACGTAGTCGGTGGTGGTTACCATCGGCACGCCCACGCTCTGGGAACCGGCACGCTGGAGCAGTGAGCGCATGATGTACTGCGCGCGTTCAGTGCCCTGCGAACGGATCAGTTCGTCGAGCGATTCGATCCATTCTGCGGTTTCCTCAGGATCACGGTCCGGTAGCTGGTTGGTTAACCCGCTCAGGATGTCCGTTGTGTCTTCTGCGGCCACGGCCAACCTCTCTCATGTACAGATTGTGTCTGCGACATTCTTTCTGTGGTATCCGGCCGGTGTCCGCCGGATCTTCGCTTGCGCGTATGTCTTCGCTGGCGCGTATGCACGCCTCGGCGCCCCTTTTTATCCACTCTAGTCCCGTAAAGCCGTTGATGCGTAGCCTGCACGGCGGTCATCGCTGACGGCGTACAGCCCGGAACCCTTGAAGCCTGCGGGTTTTAGGTGTTTCGTTGAGTCGGAGACAGCGCAGATCGGGCAAATGTGTGATTCCCTTGTATTTATGCAGTCAACCAGGAGGAGTGAAGTGAGCGAGGCCGAAGCCGTCACTGAAGAAAACGTGGCGAGCAGATTGGGTTTCAAGGACGGGGACCTGGTTCAGGAGTACGGCTACGACGAGGACGTGGACTTCGATTTCCGTGAGGACCTTGAGGACCTCATCGGCGGCGAGCTGCTGACTGAAGACGACCACGATGTTGTGGACGGCGTCATCCTCTGGTGGCGGGCCGACGACGGCGACCTTGTCGACGCGTTGGTCGATTCCCTGACCACGCTCGACGACGGCGGCGTTGTCTGGGTTCTGACCCCCAAGTCCGGGCGCGAGGGCTACGTTCCCCCGGCAGACATCGAGGAAGCAGCCCCCACAGCGGGACTGCACGTCACCACTTCCCCGGGCGTCACCGAGGACTGGGCCGCCACCCGCCTGGTGAGCCGACGCAAGAAGTGACTGCGCACCTGCTCACGGCAGGTGCTGCGGTTCCGGACTTCTGCCTTCCCAACCAGTTCGGCGAAGAGGTCCGGCTTGACGGTCTGCGGGGCGCCGGCGTCGTGCTGGTCTTTTTCCCGTTCGCGTTCTCCCGGGTGTGCCGGGGCGAGCTCGCAGAGCTGCAGGCTGAACGTGCCCTTTTCGACGACGCCGACGTGCGCCTGCTGGCGGTGTCCTGTGACTCGAAATACACCCTGCGGGCCTGGGCCGAGCAGGAAGGCTTCGGGTTCGACCTGCTTTCCGATTTCTGGCCGCACGGGGAAACGGCCCGGGCCTTCGGGGCTTTTGACGCACGCAGGGGGCTGGCGGAACGCGCCAGCTTTGTCATAGACGGGGAAGGCGCCCTCCGCGCAGGCATCCGTTCAGACCCGGGCGCAGCGCGTCCGATCGAGCAGTACCGTACTGCTTTGGAGGCACTGTGAGCGAGCAGCCCAAGAACTCCCGTCCGGGCCTCGGCCTCACGGGTTTTGCCAGCGGACATGCCCTCGAATCCGTTCCGGCACCCACGGAGGCGGAGCTGCGGCTCCTTGAGCGCGCCGTCGGCTATCTGGGCGGGCAGCGGCTGGCGCTCCTGACCGGTGCCGGGTTGAGCACGGATTCCGGCATCCCCGACTACCGCGGTCCCGACGCGCCCCCGCGGAATCCGCTGACCTACCAGCAGTTTGTCGGTGATCCGGACCTGCGCCGCCGGTACTGGGCCCGCAACCATATTGGCTGGCACCATCTGCGCCATGCGGTGCCCAACCCCGGCCACGAGGCCGCGGTGGTCCTGGAACAGCGGGGACTGCTCTCGGGCCTGATTACCCAGAATGTGGACCGGCTCCACACGGACGCCGGCAGCATCAACGTCATCGACCTGCATGGGCGTTATGACCAAGTGGTCTGCCTGAACTGCCGTTCGGGCTTTTCCCGTTCAGAGGTCGCCGGCCTGCTGCAGGAGCTGAATCCCGGGTACCTCGAGCAGGCGCGCGTCGACGGCGGGATCGCCCCGGATGCCGACGCGGACATTGCCGATACCGAAAACTTCGTCGTGGCGGACTGTCCCGTCTGCGGCGGAATGCTGAAACCGGATTTTGTGTACTTTGGCGAGAACGTCCCCAAGGACCGCGTGGCCCGGGCCTTCTCGGTGGTGGACGACGCTGGTGCCCTGCTGGTGGCGGGCTCCTCGCTCACCGTGATGAGCGGGCTGCGCTTTGTCCGCTACGCGGCCAAGGCCGGCAAGCCTGTCGTCATCATCAACCGGGGGGCCACCCGGGGCGATCCGCTGGCCACCCTGAAGATCGATATGGGAGTCAGCACGGCCCTCACCTGGCTGGCGGAAAACCTCCCTGATCTGCCGGCCGGACCGAAGGACGGCGCCGATTAGGCATCCGCCCGGGTCTTACGGTAATGTAGTTCCTCGTGATGCAGGGCCTGCGGAGAAGTTTCTGACGGCCGGGCAACATGTTCTGGGTCTTTAGCTCAGCTGGTAGAGCGCCACGTTTACACCGTGGATGTCATCGGTTCGATCCCGGTAGGACCCACCAGAGAAGCCGCCGTTACTTTCCGCAGATGTGGAAGGCAACGGCGGCTTTTTGTTTAACCGCCCATGCACGGAACAAATGGGGCTGATGGCAAAGGAAATCCAGGCGAGGAAGCGTATCTGCACGGCGCTGGCCGTGATGATCATGTTGTCAGGCTGCACAGCGCCGGACGATGCTCCGCAGGCATCGCCGATGGCCGAGCAAGGCGCAGGCAGCACCGTGGACACGGGGACGCCGGAATCGATTGCCGCCGCCCTGGACCTGATGGCCGGAGACCGGCGTGAAGATTTCTCCGTCGCCGTGCAGGACAACCGCACCGGGAGGTCCTGGATCCAGAACCCGGACGCACGGTACCTCGAAGCAAGCCTGGTGAAGGTCCCCATCCTCCTGACCCTGGTCCGCCAGGCCACCGAGGAGCAGCGCAGCCTCACGGCGGACGAAGAGAACCTGGCAACGCTGATGATCGAATACAGCGACAACGAAGCCACCAGCGAGCTGTACTCCCGGCTCGGAGGCCGGGAGGAACTGAACCGTACCTATGAGCTCATTGGTGTTGCGGATACGGAAGCCGGCGAAGTCTGGGGAGCCGGCGAGACCACAGCCGGGGACCAGTTGCTTATTGCCCGGACGGTGGCCTGCGGCGCCGACTGGCTGGACCCGGACCTGCTGGCGTTCGCCGTCGGACTGATGGAGAACGTCTGCCCGGAGCAGAACTGGGGGATCAACGCGGGGGTTCAGGCGCCCGATGCTGAAGTGGCATTGAAGAACGGATGGCTGCAGGACGACGACGCCGTGTGGAACGTGGGCAGCGCCGGGTTCGTCCGGGCCGCCGGGAACGACTACAGCATTGTTGTGCTCAGTTCCGGGAACTCCACGCTCGAGGAGGGAATCGGCATTGTCGAAGGCGTTGCCTCGGTGATCAACGGCTACGAAACGGGGACCTGAGCCCGCGCCCCGCGCCCCTGTGGCGGCGGGATGCCGAAGAAGCATAGGCTGGAGCGTGAACACGGCGCGATGATTCCTGTGCCGTCCCCGTGCCCGCCGGGCACCCGAACCATCCTTGGAGAGAACTTGAGTGCACAAATTGGTGTAACCGGCCTTGCCGTCATGGGTGCAAACCTCGCCCGCAATCTCGCCCGCAACGGTTACACGGTGGCCCTGCACAACCGTTCCATCGAGAAAACGGATGCCCTGCTTTCCGCGCACGGCGACGAGGGTGACTTCATCCGCACCGAGACGCTGCAGGAACTGGTCGACTCACTGGAGAAACCGCGCCGCGTACTGATCATGGTCAAAGCCGGAGCGCCGGTGGACTCGGTGATCGGTCAGCTGGTTCCGCTGCTGGAACCGGGCGACATTGTGATCGACGGCGGCAACTCGCATTTCGAAGACACCCGCCGCCGCGAGGCTGCCCTGGCCGAGAAGGACCTGCACTTTGTCGGCGTCGGCGTGTCCGGCGGTGAAGAGGGAGCCCTCCTGGGCCCCTCCATCATGCCCGGCGGTTCCCGCGAGTCCTACGATTCCCTAGGCCCGATGCTGGAGAAAATCGCCGCGAAGTACGACGGCGAGCCCTGCTGCACCTGGATCGGCACCGACGGAGCCGGCCACTTTGTGAAGATGGTGCACAACGGCATCGAATACGCAGACATGCAGGTGATCGGCGAGGCTTACGACCTGCTGCGCTCCGCAGCAGGCATTGAACCGGCCGAGCAGGCCAAGATCTTCAACGAATGGAACACCGGCCAGCTCAGTTCCTTCCTGATCGAAATCACCGCCGAGGTCCTGGGCCATGTGGATGCCCGGACCGGGAAGCCGTTCGTGGACGTTGTGGGGGACTCCGCCGGGCAGAAGGGCACCGGCCGCTGGACGGTAGTCTCCGGCCTGGACCTGGGTTCCCCGGTTTCGGCCATCGCCGAGTCGGTCTTCGCCCGCGCGCTGTCCTCCCAGCGCGGACAGCGCGAGGTTGCACAGCAGACGCTCCAGGGCGCGGAAGCCGCCGTCGAGCTTCCCGAGACGTTCGTGGAGGACGTGCGGCAGGCCCTGTACGCCTCCAAGCTGGTCAGCTACGCACAGGGCATCGACATGCTCAACGCTGCAGCCAAGGAATACGGCTGGGAACTGAAGCTGGACGAGATCGCCTCGCTCTGGCGTGCAGGCTGCATCATCCGCGCCGAACTGCTGGATGACATCATGAAGGCCTACGCCGGCAGCGAAGCTCCCGCGAACCTGCTGTTCGCTCCGGCCTTCGCGGAGTCGATCGCCGCCGCCGTCCCGGCCTGGCGCCGCGTGGTCTCCGTCGCCGTGCAGCTGGGCATCCCGGTGCCGGTGTTCTCCTCGTCGCTGGCCTACTACGACGGCCTGCGCCGCAAGCGGCTTCCGGCGGCACTGACGCAGGGCCTGCGCGACCTGTTCGGTGCACACACCTACCACCGGGTCGACGCGGAAGGAACCTTCCACACCATGTGGGGCGAAGACCGCGCCGAGGTCGAGGCAGTGGACACCCACTAAGGAACCCCAACGGTACTAAAAAGGTCCGCAGCGGATGCTGCGGACCTTTTTAGTGTGCCCTGCGGGCCAGGTGTACCTGTCGGCCAGATACACCTGTCCGGCTAGATGTAGATGGCCGGATCGATGTACTCTGCCGGGTCCACCGCGGGTTGGGTCATCTTGGTGTCCCGGTGCCGCCACTTGGCCGGAATGCCGGTGATGATCGAATCCGCCGGGGCATCCTTGACCACCACGGCGTTGGCCCCCACCGCGCTGTTGGCGCCAATGGTCACCGGCCCCAGGATCTTTGCTCCGGCACCTACGGTGACGCCGTCGCAGATGGTTGGATGGCGCTTGACCTTGGCCAGCGAACGGCCGCCCAGGGTCACCCCGTGATAAAGCATGACGTCGTTGCCGATCTCCGCTGTTTCGCCGATGACCACCCCCATGCCGTGGTCAATGAAAAACCGGCGGCCGATGGTTGCACCGGGGTGGATCTCGATGCCGGTGGCGAAGCGGGTCACCTGGGAGAGCACGCGGGCCGGGAACCGCAGCGGGGGCCGGGCCCACATGCGGTGCGTCAGCCGGTGCATCCAGATGGCATGCAGGCCGGAGTAGACAACGAGGTTTTCGAGCGAACCTCTGGCCGCCGGATCGTGTGATGCGGCGGCGTCGAGGTCTTCGCGCAGTCGGGCTAACAGACTCACAGAGGACTTTCTGCTCGGATGATCCGCCCTGCAGGGGCGGAACGCGGACTAACCGCGGATGTCGTCGTACAGGACAGTAGAGATGTAACGCTCTCCGAAGTCGCAGACGGTGGCAACAATCAGCTTACCGGCGTTCTCTTCGCGCTTGGCGAGTTCCAGCGCCGCCCAGACGATGGCACCGGACGAGATGCCGCCGAGGATGCCCTCCTGGGTGCCCAGTGCGCGGGCCGTGGCCACCGAATCCTCGATGGAGGCGTCGAAGACCTCGTCATAGACGGTGGTGTCCAGGATCTCCGGGACGAAGTTGGCGCCGATGCCCTGGATCTTGTGGGGGCCGGGGGAGCCGCCGTTGAGGATGGCGGAGTCCTTGGGCTCTACGGCCACGATCTTCACGTCCGGCTTGCGTTCCTTCAGGACCTGCCCGACGCCGGTGATGGTGCCGCCGGTGCCGATGCCGGCAACGAAAATGTCCACCTTTCCATCGGTGTCTGCCCAGATTTCCTCGGCGGTCGTGGCCCGGTGTACGGCCGGGTTCGCTTCATTGGCGAACTGCTGCGCCCAGATGGCGTTTTCGGTGGTGGCCACGATTTCCTTGGCCTTGTCCACTGCTCCGCGCATGCCGTCGGCGCCGGGGGTGAGGACAATCTCCGCACCGTAGGCGCGCAGCATGACCCGGCGTTCCGTGGACATGGTTTCGGGCATGGTGAGGATCACCTTGTAGCCGCGGGCAGCGCCCACCATGGCCAGCGCGATGCCGGTATTGCCGGAGGTGCCCTCCACGATGGTGCCGCCGGGCTTGAGGGCGCCAGCCTTCTCGGCGGCGTCCACAATGGCCACGCCGATCCGGTCCTTGACGCTGTTGGCCGGGTTGTAGAACTCCAGCTTCACGGCCACCTGGGCGGGAAGCCCCTCGGCGAGCCGGTTCAGGCGGACCAGCGGGGTGCCGCCTACGAGCTGGGTTACATCGTCATAAATACGAGCCATGGTTTCCTCTATTCCTTCAACGTTCCTTCAAAAAGCCGGACTCAAACAAAGCCGGACTCAGTTATGCCCGTTCCAGCCTATCGGCGGGACCGGAGAGCCCTAGTCCTGAAGCCATTCAGAGTAATACTTGCGGGCCTTGGCCAGCTTGGGATTAATAATCACCTGACAGTAACCCTGGCCGGGGTGCTTGGCGTAGAAGTCCTGATGGAAATCCTCCGCCGGGTAGAACCGGGGGAGGGGAACGATCTCGGTGACAATCGGGTCCTTCCAGTTCTCCCGCGCACGCTCAAGTGCAGCTTCGAATTCCTTGCGCTGATCCTCGTCCCCGTAGAACATCGAGGACCGGTACTGGGTGCCGACGTCGTAGCCCTGCCGGTTGAGGGTGGTGGGGTCATGCTGCGAAAAGAACATGTCCAGGATGACTTCCGGGGGGATGATCTCCTCGTCAAAAGTCACGGCCACTACCTCTGCGTGTCCGGTGATCCCGGCGCTCACACTGTCATAGTCCGGGTTGTCCACGGCACCTCCCGTGTAGCCGGAAACTACGTCGGTTACGCCGCGGACCTTGCGGTAAAGAGCATCGAGGCACCAAAAGCAGCCTCCGCCTAATACATACGTCTTCATGCCCTTAACAAGGCGCCGGGACCCGCTTTGATTCCCGATGACCGGCAACCGGGTTCGGCGGTGTTCGTTCCGTCACGGCAGGCGCGGCGGAATTGAGCGCGGCAACGGCAGCAGGGTAGAACTAAAGTCATGGAAGCGGATCACCCCCACGAGCGCGCCGGCGCGGACACTGACACTGACACTGACACTGACACTGGCACTGACTCTGACATTGACATTGACACTGTCCAGGCCACCGACGGCAGCGACACCCCCACCCTTGGCGACATACTGCTGGCAGCCGAAGAACTCTGGCCCGAATCACTGGCCGAGGACTGGGACGCACCCGGCCTTGTTGCAGGCCGCGCCGACCGGGAGGTCCGGCGGATCCTGTTCGCGGTTGATCCCACCCGTGAAGTCATCGACGAGGCCCTTGAATGGGGAGCGGATCTGCTCGTGACCCATCACCCCCTGCTGCTGAAACCGGTCAACTCCGTAGCTGCCGGTTCATTCAAGGGCGACGCCGTGCACCGGCTGATCGAGGGCGGATGCGCCCTGCTGACGGTGCACACCAACGGCGACAGCGCCGTCGGCGGCGTCTCCGACGTACTCGCAGACGCCTTTGGTCTCCGGAACGTCACCCCGCTGGTTCCCGCCGCGGAAGGCCTGCCCGAAGAGGGAATCGGCCGGGTCGGGGACCTTCCCGAGATGCTTTCACTGGCGGACTTTGCCGAGCGCGTTTTCAGCCTCCTGCCCGCCGTCGCCGGCGGCGTCCGCGTGGCGGGCGAACAGCAGGGCCTAATCCGTCGCGTGGCCGTCTGCGGAGGTGCCGGCGACAGCCTGTTCGACGCCGTTCGGGCCCAGCGTGCCGACGTCTACGTCACCGCGGACCTGCGCCACCACCCGGCGTCGGAACTTCGGGAGCGTGCCCTTGGCGAAAACGGCCGTCCCTACCTCATTGACGTCTCCCACTTCGGCAGCGAATGGCTGTGGCTGACTCCGGCAGCCAACGCCCTCGAAAACGTCCTGACGGACCAGGGCTTCACCGCTGACGTGCGCGTCAGCGGAGTGAACACGGATCCGTGGGACTTCGTACTGACTCCTTAGGCTGAAGTGATCCCCGGCAGTGGCATAGGCTTAGGAGAGCCGGGCCAGGCAGGCCCGGATATACACGGAGGTAACTGGTGGCAAAAGCATCGCCCGCGGAGCAGCTGAGGCTGCTGGATCTGCAGGCCCTGGACAGCAGGATCAAGTCCCTGCGCAACCAGGCCCGCAACGTTAGCAACAATCCCGAGATCGCGTCCCTGGCCGGTGCCGTCGCCGCAGCCGAAAGCGCACGTGTGGCAGCCGGCACTGAAGTGGCCGACATTGAACGTGAACTCACCCGCGCCGAAGCGGACGTAGCGTCCGTTGTCGCACGGATGGCCCGTGACCAGCAGCACCTGGACAGCGGCAAGGGCGGCTCCAAGGAGCTCACCGCGCTGCAGGCGGAAATCGTTTCCCTCGAACGCCGCCGGTCCGACCTTGAAGATGTCGAGCTCGACGTGATGGAACGGCTGGAGGCCGCCCGTACCCGCGAAGCCGAAGCCCGTGAAGCGCTGACATCCCTGCACGAGAAGCGCCGGGAACTGGAAGAGAAGCGCGACGCCGAACTGGCCGTCATTGCTGCGGACAGCTCCGACGCCGAAGCCCGCCGTGCAGAGCTTGCCGACAGCTTCGATACCGCCCTGCTTGCCGTCTACGAAAAGACACTGTCAAAGCACGGCATCGGCGCCGCCCGGCTCTTCCACGGCACCTCTGAAGGATCGGGGATGCAGTTGAGCCCCGGCGACCTTGCGGACATCCGCAAGGCTGCGGAAGACGAAATTGTCTTCTGCCCGGATTCGGGCTGCATCCTGGTCCGCTCCGCCGAGTGGAGCAGCTGAGCAGTGACATTGTTTGACCCGGAGCCTGACTCTGGCGAGGAACCCCGCCGCGCCGCCGCCGGCAGTTCCCGGCGAACCCTGATTGTGGAAGCAGACGGGGGTTCGCGGGGCAATCCGGGTATTGCCGGTTACGGCGCGCTCGTCCGCGATCCCGACACCGGCCGCATCCTGGCTGAAAAGGCCGAATACGTGGGCCGGGTGTCCAATAACGTAGCCGAGTATTCAGGCCTCATCGCGGCCCTGGAGCTGGCGCACAGCATCGACCCGGACTGCTGGATCCTGGCCAAGATGGATTCCAAGCTCGTGGTCGAGCAGATGAGCGGCCGTTGGAAGATCAAGCATGCCGACATGCAGAAGCTTGCGGCGAAGGCACGTTCGATCGTCAACCCGCAGCGGGTGAAATACCAGTGGATTCCGCGCGAACTGAACAAGGACGCGGACCGGCTGTCCAATGAGGCAATGGATGCCGGCACAGCCGGCGTTCCGTGGAAGCCGCGCGCCGGTGCGGACACCAGGGCAGCCGCTGCCGCGGCGGTACTCGAAGCGGCCTCGTCTCCTGCCCCTGCGGCCGCCCCCACGGGACGGCTGCATCACACGGAGATCTGGGTCAACGACTTCGCTGCAGCGGAAAAGTCGCTGGGCTGGCTGCTGGAACGGGTGGGCTACGTCCGGAAAGACGAATGGGACTCCGGAGCGAGCTGGCAGGGCGCCGAGGGCTACATCGTGCTCGAGGAAGGCCCCGACGTCGAACGGGGTCCCTATTCCCGGAAGCGGGCCGGGCTGAACCACCTCGCGTTCTGTGCCGGTTCCGAGGCCGACGTCGAACTTCTGGCACGGCGTGCGGCCAGCCACGGCTGGACCCTGATGTTCGCAGACCGGCACCCGCACGCCGGGGGAGCGGAGCACTACGCCGCGTATCTGGAAAACGAAGAAGGTTTCGAAGTGGAACTGGTGGCCGGCTGAGGCGCTATCCGGCCAGGATGAGGTTGAGCTGGTACGGCTTCCGCCCTGCGGGGGCCACCAGCTCGGCCTCCCACTTTTCCTGTGCAGCAGCCAGGAGCTCCTGCGGCGTCGCCGGCTCCGTGCCGGTGCGCAGGAGCAGATGGCGGGCCAGCTCGCCGCGGGTGTGCTTGGCGAAGTGGGAAACCACCTTGCGTTTGCCGTCACGGACGGTGAACACGTTAACCGCGGCCGTGCGCTGCGGGTCAGGCGTCCAAGCCGCCGCATAGGTGCTGGAACGGCAGTCCACCACCAGTGAGTCCCCGGCATACTCGTCCAGTGGACCCGTCAGGTGCTGCTTCCAGAAGGCGGCAAGGCGCCCGGTCTCCTGAAGCCGCACCGACATCGAGAGCCGGTAGGCCGGGATCGGATCCGCAAAGCCGAGGGCGCCCCACAGGGCGGACATCACCAGCACGGCATCGTCTGCACGGCGCTGCACTGCCGGCGGAAGCGACGCGTAGCCCAGCGCGTCGTACAACACACCCGTGTAGACCCGGTGAGCAGGCGCGCAGGGCTCATTGTCCAGGGCGGTATTGCGCCGTACCTCCGGGGCAAGGGTTGCACCCACCCCCAGGACCGCCAGGGCATCCTCGGAGCTGCTGGCTTCGGCCAGGGCCTTGAGTACCAGCGCGCGGGGTTCGGAAAGCAGCGGGAAATGCAGCCGGGACGGGTCCAGGACCGGCCCGGACACTGCGGGGGTTTTTCCTTCGGAGGGCGGGAGCAGAATCAGCACCGGTTAATCCTACGCGAGCCGGCCGGTGCAGGCTCCGGACAGGGGCAGTGCCTGCGGGACGGTAGAGTTGACTGTGGACGGGTTGGCCAGGCAATCGCGTCGGCGCGGATTCCTTTTGGGGAAAACGCTGCCGCCGAGGAAAGTCCGGGCTCCGCAGGGCAGGGTGGTGGGTAACGCCCACTCGGGGAAACCCGCAGGCCAGTGCCACAGAAAAGAAACCGCCGGCTTACGCTGCTTTGCAGCCTGAGCAGGTAAGGGTGAAAAGGCGGTGTAAGAGACCACCAGCGTCCCGGGTGACCGGGACGGCTAGGTAAACCCCACCCGGAGCAAGGCCATACAGGACACGTTTGAGGGCTGCCCGCCCGATGTGTCCGGGTAGGCCGCTTGAGGCAGCCGGCAACGGCGGCCCTAGATGGATGATTGCCGCTCCCGGTCCGGTAACGGTCCGGGCGTACAAAACCCGGCTTATCGGCCAGCCCGTCCACATACTTCCGCAGAACGGCCGCGGCCGCGCGCAGCAGCCAAAGAATAACGCACTGTTGGCAAAGCTTTCATGCAATATTCCTTTTCCGGCACGTTGACTCGTTTTATTCAACGGGTGCTGGGCTAGTCTGTGGCAATGTCCCACACGGAGGCGGCAAGGAAGCCACTGGTTCTGCGAAATGCGAATTTCCGACGGCTGTGGATCTCTTCAACCGCCGGAATATTCGGCACTGCCGTAACCAGCGTGGCCCTGCCGGTGATAGCTGTGACGGAACTGGATGCCTCGAACTCCACGGTTGCCGTCCTTTCCGGCATGACCTTCCTTCCCTGGCTCCTGTTCGCGCTGCCTATCGGCGTGCTCGTGGACAGGCACAGGCGCCGCCCGCTGATAGTGGTTTCGCTTGCCGTACGGACACTGCTGCTGGCCAGCCTGCCGGTGGCCTGGTGGCTGGGGGCCCTCACGGTTACCCAGTTGTTTGCGGTGTCTTTCGGCGCAGGACTCGCAGCAGTGTTCTTCACCCTTGCCGAGCAGGCACTCGTACCTGCCGCGGTGGACCGCGATGAATTGGTGGAGGGCAACGGGCTCATGACCGGTTCCGGCGCCCTTGGCGACGCCGGCGGCCGGGCGGTGGGCGGCTGGGTCACGGACGCCTGGGGGGCATCCAATGCCCTGCTGCTGCAGGTCGCCGCCTCCCTTGCCTCCCTGACGGCGATTCTCCGGCTCGACGTTGCCGAGGCCCGCCCCGACCGTCCGAAGGACAGGAGGGTTGTCCGGGACATGGGGGAAGGGCTGCGCTACATTTTCAGCACGGTACCCCTGCGCATGCTGCTCATCACCGGAGCGCTCTGGAACCTGGGCGGCAACATTGTGGTGTCCCTGCTGGTCCTGCTGGTCATCCGTTCCCTCGGCGAGCATCCCGGCATGCTGGGCCTCCTGACGGCAGCTACAGCGGTGGGGGGAACAATCGGAGGCTTGTCCGCCAAGTGGATCGCCGGCCGTCTCGGTTCCGGGCGGGTGTGGCGGTATTCGATGTTCCCGGTAGTGGCCGGATATGCGACCCTGCTGTTCATCACACCGGGGTGGGGAATGACTGCCGGCTTTATCGGCCTTTTCATTGCAGGCTTTTCCATTGCCTTGAACATTGTCGTCTCCACGACCTTCCGCCAGCGGGTCTGCCCGCCGCAGATGCTCGGCCGCCTCGGGTCCGCCCAGCGGATGGTTACCTGGGGCATGCTCGCCGTCGCGGCGTTTGCCGCCGGGCTGCTGGTCGAGGTGATGGATATCCGGGGAGCGATCCTGACCGGGATCCTGGTGGCCGCACTGGCCCCGTTGGCCGCTGTCTTTGGTCCGCTGCGCCGGGTCCGGGATCTTGCGGACCTGGAACCCCCGCGAACGGAAGGGCCGGCAGGCGACCGCGCCGAAAGCGGCCTGCACACCTCCTGAATGTGACTGATCTCTCAGCCGTGGGTCCGGTGGGATTGATGTGTCCTAATACACTGGTAGGGATTACCGCCCAACCGGCACAACGCAGTGCCGGCTGAGAAAAGGATGTGAAGTTCTGTGAGCTCCAATTCGGATACGTGTCTTGACGCCTGGATGGACCGGGAGGCCCTCGCCGAGGCCATGATTCCGCTGATCGGGCGGCTCTACCGGGAAAACAGCGTGGTGACCTCGGTCTATGGGCGTCCACTCGTCAACAAGTCGGTTATCGACATTCTGAAGGCGCACCGGTTCGCCCGCCAGATCGACGAAACCGAACTGCCGGTAGCAGAGACCTACCCGTTGCTCCTGGCCCTGACCGAGCTGGAACTGGGTGCCGCGTCCGTGGACCTGGCCCGGCTGAGCAACAAGTACAAGGAGCAGGGCGGGGACCTCACCGAGTTCCTGCGCGCCGAACTGGCCGACGTCGCCGGCAAGAGCGGAGCCGACGAGCGGACGAGCACCGACGTCGTCCTCTACGGCTTTGGCCGCATCGGACGGCTCCTGGCCCGGATCCTCGTGGAGAAGGCAGGCGGCGGGCAGGGCCTGCGGCTGCGCGCGATTGTGGTGCGGAAAGGCTCCGAAAACGATCTCGTGAAGCGCGCCAGCCTGCTGCGCCGGGATTCAGTCCACGGGGCCTTCAACGGCACCATCACGGTGGACGAGGAAAATAACACCATCCTCGCCAACGGAACCCTGATCCAGGTCATTTACTCCAATGATCCGGCGACCGTGGATTACACGGCGTACGGCATCAACGACGCGGTGGTGGTGGACAACACCGGCCGCTGGCGCGATGAGAAAGGCTTGTCCCAGCACCTGGCCGCGAAGGGTGTGTCCCGGGTGCTGCTGACCGCACCGGGCAAGGGGAGCCTGAAGAACATCGTGCACGGGATCAACCACGGTTCCATCACGGACGATGACCGGATCATTACGGCTGCCTCCTGCACCACCAACGCCATCACCCCGGTGCTCAAGGTCCTCAACGACAAGTACGGCATTGTGAACGGGCACGTGGAAACGGTGCATTCCTTCACCAATGACCAGAACCTGATCGACAACTTCCACAACGGCGACCGGCGCGGGCGCTCCGCGGCGCTGAACATGGTCATCACGGAAACCGGGGCCGCGAAGGCGGTTGCGAAGGCACTGCCGGAGCTGGAAGGCAAGCTCAGCGGCAACGCGATCCGCGTTCCCACCCCGGACGTGTCGATGGCCATCCTCAACCTGAACCTGGAGAGCGCCACCACCAGGGACGAAGTAAACACCTTCCTGCGCGAAACCTCGCTGAACTCGCCGCTGCACAAGCAGATCGACTACATCGCCTCGCCCGAGGTGGTGTCCAGCGACTTCGTGGGCTCCAAGCGAGCCGGGATCGTGGACGGCCTCGCGACCATTTCCAACGGCAAGAACCTCGTGCTGTACGTCTGGTACGACAACGAATTCGGGTACAGCTGCCAGGTGGTCCGGGTCCTGGAGGAGATGGCGCACGTCAATCCGCCGGCTTTCCCCAAGGCACAGTCGCTGGCAGCCATCGCCGGCTAGCAGCCGGCAGCGCCCGGCCAGGTTAATGCACGAAGGGCCCGCAGGAGAATCTCCTGCGGGCCCTTCGTGCGTTACGGGCGATGTCGGTACGGAAGGACTCAGTGGCCGAAGGGGTCCGGGTCCACGCCCGGCATCCAGGTATGGCCCGGCACGGTCCAGCCCTGCGCCTTCATCACCTTCCGCGCCTTGCGGCTCCACCGGTCGGTAAGCCGGTCCACGTAGAGCTTGCCGTCGAGGTGGTCGTACTCGTGCTGCAGGACGCGGGCAAACCAGTCGGTCGCCTCGAACTGTACGGGCGCGCCGAACTCGTCGAAGCCGCTGATCTTCACCCATTCGGCCCGGTTCACCGGGAAGTTCTCGCCGGGTACGGAGAGGCAGCCTTCGGAGGTTTCGTCCGGATCGGGGGCGGAGCCCGGGATCTTGGACGTGATCAGGACCGGGTTGATGACGACGCCGCGGTTCGGGGCGTCGTCGTCGTTCTCATAGTCGAAGGTAAACAGGCGCAGGCCGACGCCGATCTGCGGGGCTGCGAGGCCGACGCCGTTGGCGACGTCCATGGTTTCGAACATGTCGGCAACCAGGGTGCGCAGTTCGTCATTGAACTCTTCCACCGCGGCCGCCCTGCGGTGCAGTACGGGTTCTCCGTGGATGACGATGGGACGAACGGTCATTACTGTCTTTCTCTCGTGGTGTCGGTACCGGAAATCGGGCTCAGCGGACGATGCCGCGCCCGATGACTTCCCGCATGATTTCGCTGGTGCCGCCGAAGATGGTCAGCAGGCGGGCGGCCAGGAAGGCCTGGGCCACCGGGTATTCCAGGATGTAGCCGTAGCCGCCGTGCAGCTGCAGGCAGCGGTCCGTGATGGACTTGGCGCGTTCGCTGGCCCAGAGCTTGGCCTTCGCGGCCGAAACGGCGTCGAGCTTTCCTTCATTGAACGCAAGGATGGCCGAATCTACGTAGGCTTCCGTGACTTCAACCTCGGTGAGGATGTCCGCCAGTGCAAACCGGCTGTTCTGGAAGTCGGCGATCCGGTCCCCGAAGGCGTTGCGGTTTTTGGTGTATTCCACGGTGGCTTCGTAGATCTGCCGGGCGACGGCGGAGGAGGCGACGGCGATGGCCAGCCGGCCCTGGGGAAGCTGCCCCTCGGCGTACTCCAGCCCGCGGCCGACTTCGCCCACGAGGTTGGCGGCCGGGACGTGAACGTCGTCGAAGAACAGTTCAGCGGTGTCGGAGGCCTTCACACCCATCTTGTCGAGCTGGCGGCCGGTGCTGTAGCCCTCGGTTTTCTCCACCATGAACATGCTGAAGGAGTCGCGCTGTCCGCGCCCGGTGCTGCCGTCCGTCCGGGCGAGGACCAGGGCCGCATCGCCGCTGATGCCGTTGCCGATGAAGGTCTTCTGGCCGCTGAGGCGCCAGTCGCCGTCGTCGGTGCGGACCGCCTTGGTGCGGATGCCCCGGAGGTCGCTGCCCGCGCCGGGCTCGGTCCAGGCCACCGAGGTGACCAGATCTCCGGACACCATGCCGGGCAGCCAGTATTGCTTCAGCTCGTCGGATCCGTAGGCCAGCAGGTGGGGGAGGACCATGTCGTCATGCAGATGGAAGGCGAGGCCGACGGCGAGGTGGTTGGAGCGGGCAAATTCCTCGTCCATCACGGCGCGGAAGCGGTAATCCGGCATGCCGGCGCCGCCGAATTCCTCGGGGACGGCCAGGCCGAGCAGGCCCTGCTCGCCGGCGGCTTTCCAGAGCCGGCGGGGCATCATGTGCGCGGCGTCCCATTCCGGGTATCCGGCGGCGACTTCGCGGGCATCGAATTCCCGGACGACTTCCCGGAACAGCTCATGGTCCTCTTCGAACAGTCTGCGCTCCAAGGCGGCGCCTCCTCATTGATAAGCCACGCATAGGCGTAGTGGTTGTTGCCGGGCTGTGCCCGCCGCGGCAGAGATTGCCGCTGCGGTAACAGTCAAACACACACAGGAAAGGCCGCCCCGGAATCATCCGAGGCGGCCTTTCGAAGCTGTAACCGCCAGCCTCATTGGGGTGAGTAACGGGGGTTGAACCCGCGACCTCCTGGACCACAACCAGGCGCTCTGCCAACTGAGCTATACCCACCATGTGCCTCAAACGTTCATCCGCGAAGTCCAGGCGAGTGGTCTTGCGGACTCATTTATCTGAGGCAGCGGAATCAAGCTTACACGGTTTTTGGAGTGCTTTTGACACGTCCGACGCCGAGCGGCAATTTTGTGATGGAGCTAACTCGAAATCCCTGCGGCAATCTTCTTCGCAGTGGCGGAATCCGGTCCCGGCGCGGGGACGAAAACAGCCTCGCGGTAGTAACGCAGCTCATTGATGGAATCGCGGATATCACCGAGGGCACGGTGGCCGCCGTTCTTCGCCGGCGCCTGGAAGTAGGCCCTCGGGTACCAGCGGCGGGCCAGCTCCTTGATGGTGGATACATCGATGATCCGGTAGTGCAGGTAATCGATCACTTCGGGCATGTCGCGGGCCAGGAACATCTTGTCCGTCCCCACGGAGTTGCCGGCGAGCTGCGCTTTCTTGGGCTCGGGCACCCACTTGGTGATGTATTCGACGACGGCGGCCTCGGCCTCGGCCATGGTGATGCCGTTGGGCAGTTCGTCCAGGAGCTTGGAGGTGGTGTGCATCTGGCGCACAAAGTCACCCATCTGCGCCAGCGAGGCGTCATCGGGCTTGATGACCACATCCACGCCGTCACCGAGAATGTTCAGCTCGGAGTCCGTGACGAGGACGGCCACTTCGATCAGGGCGTCGTTCTTGATGTCCAGACCGGTCATTTCGCAGTCGATCCAGACCATACGTTCATTTGTTATTGGCACTTCTCCAATGTACCGCTTTCGACCACCTGGTCCCCGGAAAGGGTCCGGGGGCTAAAGGCTGGAGTGGCTGCGCTGGCGCCGGTCCGGAAGGTCGTTGTCAGCGGTGGCGTAGCTTGCCGGCACGCCGGACAGGTAGGGCTGCAGGGGGATCTGGCCGGTGTCGGGCGGTCCGAAGGTACGGGTCCAGCGGCTCGGCTCGGCGGGCATCTCGTGAAACACCGGTGCGGCGGCAGCGCGGCGTCCGTGCGGCGCCTTTCGGGTCCGGTCTACAGGCCGGGTACGGGCATGCGGAGTCGCCGGTGCGGGCGATGGGGGAGACACAACTGCAGCCGTGGGCGGGACCGGGGCGGGAACCGTTGCCGTGGCCGCCGGAGCACGCACCGCCGGAGCCGGCAGGGCCTGAGCGGGAACGGCGGTGGCCACCGCCGTCGTCGTACGCGGCGGAGCGAAGAACCAGCTGAGCCCGAACGCAAGGAACAGCAGCGCCGACGCCGCCGTCACGGTGCCCCAAGGCACCTCGACCCACAGCATGGCGACGACGGCAACGGCAGTGAGGAAGACACCCCACGCCAGCAGTTCCGGACTGCGTCCCTGCGGCAGTGCGGGCCGCGCTGCCGCAACCCGGATTCCTACGGGTTTGTTTATCTTTGTTGCCCGGTGGCGCCCCACAGCCAATACCGCCTTGCCTCGTTTGTCACAACAGAAACACCAGTGTATGTGACGGTGGTCCGGCTCACAGGATTGACGGCGGCCGCGTCGGCTGCGACCCGGGCAAGCGCAGGCCCCGGTGCTAATATCAGCCTGTTACGTTACCCGGGCATTTCCACGCCCGCATTCGAAGCAGGTAGCGGACCCTGACTGCCCACAGGCCCGCAGGACAAAGAGTCACCCAGAGATTGGAACCACGTAGATGACCGCCCAGGTCCCCGCGACCGAGCCTTCGTCTCCGGGCACGGAGATAGCGAAAGCCGACCGCCCCAACATCGCGATCCTGCAGGGGTTCATCGGTTCCCTTCTGATCCTCTTCGGATCATTCGGCGTGGGCTGGCTGTCGCTCGCGTCCGCCAATCTCCGGAGCAATCCGCTGATTATCTGGATGCGCTTCGATCAGCCCATCGGCGCCGTAGCCGCTGTGCTGATGCTGGCAACGGGCGGGATGCTCCTGGTGCGGTCCTGGCTGCGGCTCGGCCAGCGGATGAAGGGATGCTGGGGTCCGGAATCGCGGCCGGTGGTACTGCGCGCCGTGATCGCATGGTCGGCACCCATGTGCCTAGCCCTGCCGCTGTTCAGCCGCGATGTCTTCGCCTACATCGCGCAGGGACTGGTCATGGTCAGCGGGTTGAACCCGTACAAGGACGGCTACTCCCAGATCTCCAACTACCTGCAGCTCGGTGCGGATGATCTCTGGGCCCAAAGCCCCACCCCTTACGGGCCGGTCTTCCTCTGGATCGAGGAACTGGTGGTCCGGATTACCGGCGGCCAGCCTGAGTTCTCGATCCTGCTGTTCCGGCTGATAGCCCTGCTCGGCGTCGCGCTCTGCGTCTACTACGTCCCTAAGCTGGCCGAGCTGCACGGCATCAACCCGAACCGCGCCCTCTGGTTGACCGCAGCCAACCCGCTGTTCCTGGTTAACTTCATCGCCGCAGTCCATAACGATGCCCTGATGATCGGCCTGGCCCTGGCCGGGCTGTATCTGGCCGCGACCAACCGGGCCCTCGCCGGCATCCTGCTGGTGACCCTGTCCATCGGCATCAAGCCGATCACCATCATTTTCCTTCCGTTCATCGGCCTGCTGTGGGCCGGAAAGAACGCGTCATGGCGGCGGAAGTTTGTTTACTGGTTCATGACTGCGGCAATTTCCCTGGGCCTGCTGTGGATCATGGGCCTGATCAACGGCTTCGGCTTCGGCTGGGTGGGTGCCCTGAGCACGCCCGGAAGTGTCTGGATCTGGTACGCCCCGGTGGGCTTCGCCGGCATGCTGGTGGCAACGCTGGGCAACGCCCTGGGGCTGCCGGGCTGGACCCTGGCCGACATTGTGCACACGATCGGACGCGTGGCCTCCGTGGGGATTGTGCTGTGGCAGATGTTCGTGGGGCAGTACAGCCGCATGATCAGGCGGCTGGCACTGGCCTTCGCCGCCATCGTGATGCTGGCACCGATGATCCAGTCCTGGTACGTCGTGTGGCTCATCCCGCTGTTCGCCGTGACAGGCCTGCGGGACGACTGGCAGGTGAAGACGCTGTACCTGTTCGTTTCGTTCTTTATGGTCTACGCCATCAGCGACCAGCTCGATATCTGGCCGTACTTTGAGTTCAGCCTCAGCGCGGCCCGCCAGATCGCCGCCGTGATCGCGCTGGGCTTCGCCCTTTACCTGATCTTCCTGGACCCCAAGACCAAGGTCCTGTTCCGCAAAAAGCTTACGGAGCCTGCTCCGGGCGAACTGCGGACGCACTGAGGCTTTCGCCGCCGGCCCGGGTAAGGCGGATGACCCGGGCCACCGACCAGCCGAAGATCACCAGCAGCAGGATGTTGCGGGCGGTCAGGAGCAGGGCCACGGCAACGTTCAGGTCGTTGTACAGGGCAGAGTAGAACATCGGATAGACCAGCGTGGTCAGCGCGGCAATCACCGGCATAAGTACCCCGGGTACCTTCCAGGCCTTGCCTTCCCAAGCCAGTCCGACGGCGACCACGGCGCCCAGCCACAGCATGAACTGCGGCGACCCCACCTTGTTGAACACAATGAACGCGCTCACCAGTGCCAGCGAGCCGGAGATCAACAGGGCACGGGAATCGGCTCCGCGGCGCAGCGCCCAGATCAGCAGTCCGACGACGGCGAGGGCGGCCAGCGCCAGCAGCGGCGTCATCAGCGCGGCCACGGGTTCGCCGAGGGCTCCGCGGACTTCGCGGGTGTTGATGACCTTGTCTTCGAAAATGTACGCGTCGGAGGATCCCAGGATCGCCTGCCAGAGCCCCGGCGTGGTGAACGGGGCCTCCATCTGCATGCCGCGGGCGCCCTGTTCGCCGATGAAGCTCAGCAGGTGGGGAAGGCCGCCGGACAGTGCCACGGCGGCGGCAATGACCGCCGATAGGGCGGCACCGGTAGCCAGCAGGGTGAGGCGTTTCTTCCACGCCACGAGCACCGCGAGGATGACGGCCGCGGGCCAGACCTTGATCCAGGTAGCCAGCGACAGCAGGGCTGACGCCAGGACGGGACGGGTGGCAAGGAAGAGCAGGCCCATAATCACCAGCGGTGCGGTGAGTCCGTCCACGCGTCCCACGGCAACCGGGCCGAGCAGTGCCGTGACGGCCAGCCACCAGTAAGCGGACGCGATGCCCTGGGTCCTGGCACGCCGTGCCAGGACCGCGACGCCGGCCGCATTCAGGGCGGTAAAGAGCAGGAACCAGGTGAACTGGTAGGCGCCGTAGCCAAAGACCGCGGCCAGGACCATCGGTATGAGCGCCGCAATCGGATAGACCCAGCCGCCGTCAATCCCGACCCAGTAGCCGTTCTGGATCCCCGAGAACGCCCACAGCCGGTAGAAGCCCACATCGCTGAGGACATCGCCGCCGAGGATACGGGTTGCGAGGGCGGCAAGGAAGCCCAGGTGGACTACGGCAAATACCGTCCAGAGGGTGGCGGGGCGGAGTAACCGATGATGCTGGAATGCCGATTTCCGGGTCATGCGAGGGTGGTGCTCCTTAGGTAAATCCGTTGCCGTGCCGCGTCCGTGCACAGCGATAAGGCTACCCAAGCGCGGCACCCGGCATGCAATCCGCCGCCGGACACGGGATACTGGACTAATGACCGACCTAACTGAAGAAGTGATTGTGGCGGATTTCGACGTCTCGGAATGGGAACCCACCCCGTACCAGGTGGAAGGAACCAACAGCGAACTCTCCACCGTTCGGGCGGTGAAGATCTACGAGGGTGACATCACCGGGACATCCGTCGCGGACCTGATTATGGCCGGCAACTCCGCGGGGGCCGGCTATGTGGGCTCCGAGGTCTTCGCCGGGACCATAGCGGGCCGCTCCGGAACCATGGTTATCCAGCACTGGGGATTGGCCGAGGGAACTGCGACGGCGAGCTCCGGGCACATCATTCCCGGCTCCGGCACCGATGACCTCGCCGGCATTTCCGGCAAGGCCATCTACACGCAGGAAGAAGACGGCCAGCACCGGCTCGAGCTGCGGGTTACCTTCCCCGCCCCCCAGGCCTAGGTCCGCGGGCGGGCTAGGCGCCCAGTGCGGCGAACACCGCCGTCGCGAGCGAAGCAGCAATGACGAGGGCGAATCCCGCCAGCCACAGGACGGCAGGAACCCCGGTCCGCCGGGAGAGGATGTAGGCGTCGGAGCTTTCCAGGTTCCGGCGCCGGCGTGTGTGGACGCTCAGCACATTGAACCAGTCCCGGACAGCGCCCACCAGGAGCGCGATACCCGTACACATGGCCACATAACCCGCAACCGGCGGGGCAGCGAACCAAACCAGCAGCACCGAGACGGACGCGCAGCCGAAAGCAATCACGATGCCCTGGCCGTTTCGGATGAACAGCAGTGCAGCGACCAGCACGAGGGCGCTGACCGACAGTGCCGCACCCGACCAGCCGCGCAGCGCCGCCAGCACCAGGACGGCACCCACCACGGCCGGAACGGGGTAGCCCCAGAAGCCGGCCCACGCTGCGGGGAAACCGCCCCGCCCCAGGGAACGCATGTCTCCGGAGTGGTCAAAGCGGAGGCGGATGCCCTTCACTACCTGACCGGTCATCAGCGCCGCGAAGGCGTGGCCGAGTTCATGGACAAACGTCACGAATAGCCCGAACCACCGCCACGTTGCCCGGGGGACGCTCAGCAGCGCGGCAGCGGCGGCAATCATCAGCAGCACCCCGGGCTCGGGTTCCACCGCCGGAACGCGGTCGAACCCCGCCAGGACCCGGGACCACCACTCGGCGGCGACGCCCAGAGGCCTATCCACGGACGGCCGGCTTGGAAAATGCGGACTTAGAGGTCGAGGACTCCGCGCAGGATGGAATCCCCGGAATGGGTGGGATTACCGTCAAAAGGTTCGTCCGAGATATCAACAATTGGGTACTCATCGAGGTCAAGGTTAGCCGGGATTGTGAACCGGCCCTCCGTGCCCTCCATCGTCCCGAGGCTGACCATGCGCTGTACGTCGGGGGCAATCAGCCAGACTTCCCGGAAGCCCTGGGCATCGGATCCGCTCGCCGTGACTACCAGCTCGCGTCCGCCGTCGGAACGCTGGTCCACCTCGGCCCGGCCCGTCTCCGAATAGGCAGGCAAGGGGGCCAGCTCCACCGCGGCAATAACTTCGCTGCGGTCCGCCAGGATCCGGGAGATACCCCAGGTGCCTGCAGCTGCCAGCACCACGGCGGCAGCGGCGGCACCGAGGACCTGCGGGAGCCGCCGTCGTTTGCGCCGCTTCCGGGCGGCGTCCAGCGGAACCGGCGTCGCCCCTGCCAGGGACGGCTCCACGGGCGCCGGAGACGGCGCCGTTCCGGTCTTCGCGTTCTGGTCGGACGATGACGATGCCTGCACAGCCTCATCGAAGGGAGCCGCGTCAAAGGGATCGGCGCGCACGGCCTCCCCGAGCCCCAGCCGGTCGTGGATGGACTCCCAGACCGACGACGGCGGCCGGGGGAGCCCCTCGGGAACTGACGGGGTCCTTCCTGCGGTCACAACGCGTTGCAGCGCGGTGACCTCGGCGGTGCACTCGGCGCAGTTGTCGAGGTGCGCCGTGTCCTGTGGACCGGCCTCGCCCAGGGCGCACAGTGCCAGCGCTTCAGGTGGCAGATGCTGCATCGCTGACCTCCAATCGCTGCCGGAGTTGGACAAGGCTTCTTCGAATGTGGCTCTTTACGGTACCCAACGGGAGTTTCAGTGTTTCCGATATCTGCTGGTGTGTCAGGTCTTCATGAAAGGCCAGGCGGAGGATGGAACCCTGGGGTTCCCCGAGCCTGGCCAGCTCGGCATCAAGCACCACCCGGTCTGCCACGCCGTCGGGATCAGGACCGGCGGGGGGAACCGGATTCCTGCCGGACTCCGGAGACTCCATCAGGGTTTCCGAAGAACGGCCCCGGGCAGTGGCCATGCCGGCTGCCACGTTCCGTCCGATCCCTACCAGCCAGGCGGCGAGGGTGGAGCGGTCAGGTGCGTAGCTGTCCCGGTATTTCCAGGCCCGGATGAACACTTCCTGCACGGCGTCGTCGGCTGCGCCCTGATCGAACAGCTTGCGCAGCGCCAGGGCGCGGATCAGGGGCGAGAACCGGCGGTAGGCCTCCGCCAGCGCCGCTTCGTCCCCTGCCGCAAAGGCATGGTCCATCGCGACGTCGCGATCTGAGGCGCCCGTGGGCATCAGTGCCGTTCTCCTGCCGTGCGGGGCTGCGTCCGGTATCCGGCAGCTCTCTGAGGTAGCCACTATGGTACGGGTACGGCGGTGAGCACAACGTTGTCTTCATAGTCGCCTACCGAGTCCAGCCATCTACCGCCGCACGTTACCAGTTCCAGCCGCGGCGCACCGTCACGGTCGAAGAGATTGAATTCGTCGAGTGATGCCTTGGGAATGTTCTGCACCTTCTCGGTGGTGTACTTCACGACGGTTCCGTCGCTGCGGGTAACGGTCACGGGGGTGCCGGCAGGGACATCATCCAAGCCCGCGATGGGAAGTTCCTCGGTGCGTGAGTCCACATGGGCGGCCAGCACCGCTGCTCCGCGGGAGGATCCGGGCGCGGGTCCGTAGCGGTACCAGCCGGCCTGGTAATGGTTGTCCGGCAGTGTCATGGCGCCGTTCTCTTCCTGCCCCACCGGGATCACCTCCAGCTCGATGCCCGTTCCCTCCACACTCACCCGCACGGGTTCGGGTACGGCTTCCGCCGGGGTGGGGACCGCCGGCCGCACGGGTATGTCAGTGGCGGGGACGGTTGGTGCCCCTGTCGACGCCGGGGCGGGCGCCGCCGTCGACGTCGGTGCGGCTTCCGCCGAAACCGATTCGGCCGGGGAAACGGCCTCGGGGGCACCGCTGCAGGCCGAGGAACCGGCAAGGACGGCGGCGGAGAGGCAGGCCGCTGCAGCGAATCGTTGCAGGGGGACAACGGGCATGGATGGACCTCCGGAAAGGGTGGCCCCGGTGCTGCGGCGCGGAAAGGGGGGTGCGCCGCAGCACCGGAGGGATCGGGCGGGTGCTGCTTAGCTGTCGCTGACCGTGGAACGGCGGCGCAGCAGGGCGGCACCCAAGGCGAGCAGCGCGACGCCGCCGGCAGCGGCTGCCGCGGTTAGGGCCTGGTCATCCCCGGACTGGGCAACCTGCTCCAGTGCACCCGGAACCGCGTGCGGCGCGGAGTGCAGTCCCTCGATGGTCTGGGTGGCGAGGGCCAGGTTCCCTGCTTCGAGCGAACCCCACGCATAGACAATCGTGTTCGTGCCTTCGGCCAGCGCCAGATCCGCCGGGCCGATCACCGGAGTGGTGGTGCCGGCTGCCGCAACCGAAGCGGAGACCGTTCCGGCATCCACGGTCAGCGCTTTCTCATTGGGGTTGGTGAGGCCCTCGATCACCGGCGTGCCGCCGGCCAGGACGTCCACGGCAGGCGCGGCGGCCACGTGGCGGACGGTCAGGCGTGACTTGCCTGCCTCCACGGCGGACGTGTCATTGGTGAACAGGTTTGCCGTCGGTTTGCCCGAGGCATCCAGATTGGCGGTGGCGGTGTAGTTGCCCCCCGCTGCCAGGTCTGCCGAGACCGGGCCAATGATCGGGGCGGAGGCATCGGCCGCGTCGGCGGCCGTGATGGCCAGCTGGTAGTTGCCGCCCGGCAGCTCCAACGGTCCGGCAAGATCGCCGGGCATGAAGTCATCCAGGGTAAGCGTGCCGTTGACGTATACGTCCACCGGAGTGTCCGGGACGCCGTGCAGCACCGACAGTTTTGCCGTGTCGGAATCAGCAGCGGATGCCGGTACAGCCGAGAAGGCTGCGGCGGCACCCAGTCCGAGGGTCGCGAGAGCGGTAGCGGTCTTGCGCATGGTCTGAGCTCCTTGATCTGCCGCACCTTTCGGGTACGGGTTCCGTGACTTACACCCCTACTACTTCCGTAGGGGCCGTCATGGATGCAGAACCGGAGATATTTTCCGGAAAAGAGTTTCGGCGGGACGAGACGGGACGGGGGCGGGACGGGACGGGACGGGACCGGGGCGGGACGAGACGGTGCCGGGACCGGGGCGGGACCGGGGCGGGACGGTGGCGGCGGGTATTGCCCGGGAACGGGCGGCCCGCGGCAGCGGGGTGAGGGGACCGGGCCGGACGGGAGCCTGCCGCGTCCGTAGTATCATCGTGTGGTTGCCCCCGTAGCTCAATGGATAGAGCAACGGCCTTCTAATCCGTAGGTTGCGCGTTCGAGTCGCGCCGGGGGCACTCAGCGGGCGCAGCGCCCCCGGCTGGGGCGTAGGCTTCGCGGGAATATGCCCGCTCTCCAAAGGAGCCGCAGTGCCCGCCGGTTACCTCATCACAGTGTTATTGCTTGGAGTGGGTACCTGCTGCGCGCTCTGGCCGCCCGGCGCCGCCAGTCCGCGTAACCGGCCCTCCATCCGGTCCCGTTGGTCCGTCGCGGCCTACCTCATCGGCATGACCTTCAACGAGGCTCCGCTGTTTCCGCTGCTGCTCGGCGTGGCTGCAACTGCCTTCGCCATTGGAGAAGGGGACGTTTCCGCGCCGATGGGGACTGCGGCTGTGGGAGGTATGGCCTTTGTCGCCGCCGGGCTCGTGTGGGTGGCAGTGCGCGCGGTGCGCAGCCGTGGAGTTCCGGCGGCGGCCCTGGATGCCTGCCTCGGCGGCGGCTGGCGCGCCGCCCTGCGAGGGGAGGCTTCCGCCGTGGCCGGACGCGGCACGGTGGTGGCCGTGCTTTTCCTGCCCTTCCGGCGCCGCCGCCGGGATGTGCAGCGGATCAGCGGACTTCGGTACGGAGAATGGGGCCGGGAAAACACCCTTGACCTGTATCTGCCGCGGCGGAGACCGGCCAAGGGTCCCGTGTTTGTGCACTTTCACGGCGGACGGTTCGTCTCCGGGGCCAAGAACCGGGAATCGTTGTATCTGCTGTACCGGCTGGCGTCCCACGGGTGGACCTGCGTCAGCGCCAACTACCGCTTGGCTCCGGCAGCACGGTTTCCGGACTACGTAGTGGATGCCAAGCGGGTCCTCTTCTGGGTCAAGACGCACGGCGCCGCCTACGGTGCAGGTACGGGACCGGTGGTCGTGGCGGGAAACTCGGCCGGTGCCTTCCTGGCCGCATTCACCGCGCTGACGCCCGGCCGGACGGAGCTGCAGCCCGGATTCGAGGATGCCGATACCACGGTGGCAGCGGCCGTATGCCTCTACGGTTATTACGGCAGGGTGCAGGGCACGAACCCGGACAGCACGCCGGCAGCCTATGCCAATCCCGCAGCCCCGCCCTTCCTGCTTCTTCACGGTGACAGGGACAGCGTTGTGTCCGTCGACCACGGACGGGACTTTGCGCGGACCCTTGCCGGGATCTCCCGGCAGCCGGTGATCTGGTGCAGGCTGCCCGGCGCCCAGCATTCCTTTGACTACTTTGCGTCTGTACGCGCCCGCTTCGCGGCCGAGGACATCGAAGGCTTCGCGGACTGGGCCCAGGCAAGGAACGCCCAGGGCACAGGGTCGGGGGACTGACAGCTCTTCCTCCACAAGGACCGGCAGCGTTCCTTCCCGCCTCACGTGGTCCACACGCCGGCCCTTCCGCGGGCACGGGCGCAGATGTCGGTGAAGACTTGCAGGCACCGGCGGACCAGCCGGAACGCATGTGGGCGACACTGCGCATCGTCAAACGGCACAGGCGCCGCGGTACCGAACCGAAGGCAGGAAAACATGAGTGACACCATTACGCTCCGGGGCTACGTTGCCACCGACCTCCGTCAGAACACCACAGACAACGGACTCGCGGTGGCAAGCTTTCGAATGTGCACCACGGAGCGGCGGTATGACCGGGACACCGGGGGATGGCAGGACGGACAGACAAACTGGTACGCCGTCAGCCTGTTCCGCCAGCTGGCCACCAACGCCGCGTTCAGCATCCACAAGGGGGACCGGGTAGTAGTGACCGGCCGGCTGCGCCTGCGGCAGTGGGTCACGGAGGACGGACGCAGCGGCACCAGCGCCGACATCGACGCCGACACTGTGGGCCATGACCTGATGTGGGGGACCGCCAGCTTCCGCCGCACCACGTCCGCAGGCAGCGATGCATCCCCGGGCGGGGTCGACGGCGGGATCGACGCCGGCACAAGGGCGGACGACGCCGCCGGGACCGGGTCCCACGGGGATCCGGATTCCGCGGAGTCCCTGGGCCGGATCGACCCGCTGACCGGCGAGCTTCTCGATGTCGACGGGGACAGCCTGACCGCAGAGGACGAACAGGGGGAAACCGCGAAAGCTGGCCGTGAAGGAGCAGCCGCGCCGTTTTGAGGGCGGCACCCGTACATCCCGGGACCCTTTTTGTCCGCGCAGCGTAATACGTGGCACAATCGCCGGATGAACCCCCGCCGCAGAGCCCGACAGACCCCTCCCGCCGCTGGACTGGCGGCCGGGTTCCTGGCGCTCGCGGTCGGGCTTTCCGGCTGCGGCTGGCAGGGGGAAAACACCGAGGAACCCCCGGCGGCGGGATCGGCAGCGCCTGGATCGGCAGCGCCTGGATCGGCACCGGCGGACACCCCCGCACCCCATGCTGCACTGACCGAAGCACTGGAATCCGAGTTGGGGAAGCTGGCTGATTCGGGTTCACTGCCGGACGGGGAAGCGGTGGCTGCGGCGTTTACCGCGGCCGGCTTTACGCCGGGAACGGTGGAAGTCTCGGCGGACACCACGCCCACCGGCCTGGAAGTTGACTCGATCCAGGCTGCAGCTGTGCAGGACGGGGAGTGCATTTTCGGTGAGGTCCGGGACGGCTCGGCCTACGTCACGGTGCTGCCGGTGTTGTCCGGCGGAGGATGCTTCGTCGGCAACTGACCGGGAACCGGCCCGAAGTGACCGGGACCTGAGCCGGAACCCGTCGGGGGAATTGTGCGGGAATCGACACCGGGACGAATGCAGGCGCCGGCACGAAGGCGGACCGGCAGAGCGCCTCGTCCGGGAAAATCCCTTCGGTTTGTCGCGGTCCCTGCGGTTTGTGACAGTTCCTGCGCCGCGCGGTGCAGGGATCCGGACATACTGCGGGGATCCGGACACCTTGCGGGGACAATCGGTGGGGATCCGGACACCTTGCGGGGACAATCGGTGGGGATCCGGACATACTGCTGGGGCAACCTGCAGGGATCCGGAAACCCAAGATCCGGCACCCCGGACCGCAGCGCAAGAGGTAAACCGCCCGCGCCGGAAAGCGGAAAATGGTGTATATCGGCACGGACACATTAGCCTTGTAGATATGGCGGAATTTATCTACACGATGACCAAGGCCCGCAAGGCCGTTGGCGACAAAGTTATCCTCGACGACGTAAGCATGTCCTTCTACCCCGGTGCCAAGATCGGCGTGGTGGGTCCCAACGGTGCGGGTAAGTCCACCATCCTCAAGATCATGGCTGGACTGGACACCCCCTCCAACGGTGAGGCCCGGCTCAGCGCCGGCTACACGGTGGGCATCCTGCTCCAGGAGCCGCCGCTGAATGAGGAAAAGACCGTACTCGGCAACGTCCAGGAGGGCGTCGGCGAGATTTACGGCAAGATCCAGCGGTTCAACGAAATTTCCGAAGAGATGTCGCAGCCCGACGCGGACTTCGACAGCCTGCTTGAGGAAATGGGCAAGCTGCAGGAAGCCATCGACGCCGCCGATGCCTGGGACATTGATTCCCAGCTCGAGCAGGCCATGGACGCCCTGCGCTGCCCGCCGCCCGAAGCGGACGTCACCCTCCTCTCCGGCGGTGAGCGCCGCCGCGTCGCGCTCTGCAAGCTGCTGCTGCAGAAGCCGGACCTGCTGCTCCTCGATGAGCCCACCAACCACCTGGACGCCGAGAGCGTGCTCTGGCTTGAGCAGCACCTCTCCGCCTACCACGGCGCCGTCCTGGCCGTGACCCACGACCGGTACTTCCTGGACCACGTGGCCCAGTGGATCGCCGAAGTGGACCGCGGACACCTCTACCCGTACGAGGGCAATTACTCCACGTACCTGGAAAAGAAGCGCGCACGCCTGGAAGTCCAGGGCAAAAAAGACCAGAAGCTGGCCAAGCGCCTCACCGATGAACTGGACTGGGTCCGGTCCAACGCGAAGGGCCGCCAGACAAAGTCCAAGGCCCGCCTGGCCCGCTACGAGGAAATGGCAGCCGAAGCGGACCGCACCCGCAAGCTGGACTTCGAAGAAATCCAGATCCCGCCGGGCCCGCGCCTGGGCTCCCTCGTGCTGGAAGCCAAGGGCCTGCAGAAGGGCTTCGGCGACCGGCAGCTGATCGACGGACTGTCCTTCTCCCTGCCGCGCAACGGTATCGTCGGCGTCATCGGCCCGAACGGCGTGGGTAAGTCCACCCTGTTCAAGACCATCGTCGGCCTGGAAGAGCTCGACGGCGGTGAGCTGAAGATCGGTGACTCCGTGAAGATTTCCTACGTGGACCAGTCCCGCGGCGGCATCGACCCGGAGAAGAGCCTGTGGGAGGTAGTTTCCGAGGGGCACGACTGGATCCAGGTGGGCCAGGTGGAAATGCCGTCCCGCGCCTATGTCTCCGCTTTCGGGTTCAAGGGTCCGGATCAGCAGAAGAAGGCCGGGGTGCTTTCCGGTGGTGAGCGCAACCGCCTGAACCTGGCCATGACCCTGAAGCAGGGCGGAAACCTGCTTCTGCTCGATGAGCCCACTAACGACCTGGACGTCGAAACCCTGTCCAGCCTCGAAAACGCGCTGCTGGAATTCCCCGGCTGCGCCGTGGTGGTCTCCCACGACCGGTGGTTCCTGGACCGCGTGGCCACCCACATCCTCGCCTTCGAAGGCACCGAGGAAAACCCGGCGAACTGGTACTGGTTCGAGGGCAACTTCGAGTCCTACGAGCAGAACAAGATCGAACGCCTCGGCCCGGATGCCGCCAAGCCGCACCGTGTGACGCACCGCCGCCTGACCCGCGACTAAGTCCGGCGCAGGCAGACAGAAAAGAGCTCCGCTTCCCTTCGGGGAAGCGGAGCTCTTTTCGTACAAGTTCAGAGTCAGCGGTGATTACTCCGGAACGCGGACCATGCCCTCCTGGGCAACGGTGGCCACCAGCTCCCCGCTTCGGTTGAAGATCCGTCCGGTCGACAGCCCGCGCGCGGCGGAGGCGCTGGGGGATTCCTGGACATAAAGCAGCCAGTCGTCCACCCGTACCGGCCGGTGCCACCACATGGCGTGGTCCAGGCTGGCGATGCTCATGCCCGGAGTGGTCCAGGCGAGCCCGTGTCCACGCAGGACCGGTTCCAGCAGGGTGTAGTCGCTGGCATAGGCGAGGGCCGCGCGGTGCAGGTTCTCGCCGTCGGGCATGGGCTTGAAGGTCTTCATCCAGACGGCGTTGTGCGGGGTCTTTTCCCGTCCGGCGCGGACATAGACCGGATCCATCACGTGGCGGATGTCCATGGGGCGCCGGTGGGACCAGGCCTCGGCCACCGGGTGGTCGAAGTCCTTCAGCAGCTCGGCCGTGGTCGGTAGGTCCTCCGGCTCGGGGATGCCGGCGGGCATCTCCTCCTGATGGTCCACTCCCGAATCGGGAACCTGGAAGGAAGCGATCATGGACAGGATCGGCTTGCCGTTCTGGTAGGCGTGGCTGCGCCGAGCGGAGAAGGAACGGCCGTCGCGCAGCCGTTCCACACCGAACGTAATGGGCACCTCGGTGTCACCGGGGCGGAGAAAGTACCCGTGCATGGAGTGCATGATCCGGTCTTCGGGAACGGTGCGGGCAGCAGCAACGAGGGACTGGCCCAGCACCTGTCCGCCGAACACCCGCTTGCGCGGCTCTGCCTGGGAACCCCCGACAAAAATGTCCTCGTCGGTCTTCGCGCCGTCGGCCCAGCTAAGGTTCAGGAGCTCGAGCAGGGACGCTGTCGGATCGAAGGATTCATCTATGGACATCAGGGACTATCTCCTAGCAGGAAAGGCGGTGCTGCCTCAGGCAGGAACCGTGGAACACTTCTAGCTTAAACGTACCGGCCAGTAACTAATGCCGCCGCCGGAGCCCTGCGTTTTAGGGCAAAGCTCACTCTCTGGGAAGATGGGGGCATGCATCGTTTCCCCGTCCAGCTTCGCTTCGGCGACCAGGATCCCAACGGCCACATCAACAACGTTAGGTTCGTCCAGTTCCTGGAGGAAGCGCGGGTCCAGCTGGGCCTGCTGCCGCTTCCGGACGGCGCGGGCGGACCGGGTAGTTTCCGGGACCTGGCCGGGGACCGGACGGCAACGTATGTGGCGCGGCAGGAAATCGAGTACCGGTCGCCGTTGCTTCACCGGAAGGAACCCGTCTGGGTGGACGTCTGGGTTACCCGGATCGGCTCCAGCAGCCTTGCCTACGGTTTCCGCGTGGCGGATGAAGATCCGGAGACGGTGTACGCCTACGCCGAGGCGGCCATGGTGCAGGTCGAGGCTGCCAGCGGCAGGCCCACACCGCTCACGGACGAGCAGCGGGAAGTGCTTCAGTCGTGGATGGGCGAGCCCGTGCCGTTCCGTGCGGCCGTCTCTGCCGGACAGGGCAACTAGATGGACAGCGAACTCCGGCTGGCCGATCCGCAGGTCACCGCCGACCTGCGTAACTTTGTCACCCGTGCCCGGACGGCCGACGACGGCGCGGTCCGCCTGCAGGCCGTGGGCAGTGTCCTGGCCGCCTATGTCTGTGTCCTGCGCCCCCGGATCCTCGGGGAAGACACACCGACCGTGCTGGGCCTGCGGACCATGCCGCTGGCGGTTCCGGCCGAGGTGGACGCCACGGTCCAACTGTCGGCTGTCGGAGACCGGCTCGCCCGGATGGGAACTGCGGACACTGTGCTTCCAGTGCCGCCAATGACTGTGCGTGAAACCTGGGCGGGCATCCTGGCACCGCGGTCGGGCTGGCAGCCGGCCGGCAGGGTTCCGGTACAGCTGCTCGAACAGACGGCACACCGGGGAATCCGGGAGGTTGCCGCGATGCTGCCCCAGAGCCCGGGAGCCGCCGTCGTGCACAGCGCCCGGACGCGGGTCTGGGCGCAGCCCATGGGCGGAACCGAGACCCCGGTGCCGGCCGGGGCTGCCTTTGCGGCGCTTTCCCTCGGGTTCCTGCCCACCGGCGGACCCGAGGCCGACGCCGCACTGTTCAGCAACGGCCGCTGGCTGCGGCTGAGCACTACGCTCGGGCATGTCCTGACCCGGTTGCCGGCGGTCCTGTAGGCCCTGCCGCGGCGCGGATCAGGCTGAGTTGACCATGGAGTGGGCGGCGCGCTCAAGGTAGTCCCAGAGGGTCCCCTCATGCAGGGGGGAGAGATCGAGGGAGTCGACGGCGGCACGCATGTGCCGCAGCCAGGCGTCGCGCGCGGCGGGAGTGACGATGAAGGGCATGTGCCGCATCCGCAGGCGGGGATGCCCGCGCTGCTCGCCGTAGGTCTTCGGGCCGCCCCAGTACTGCTCAAGGAACAGCAGCAGGCGTTCCTTCGCCGGCCCGAGGTCCTCTTCGGGGTACATCGGCCGCATCAGCGGATCGTCCGCCACACCTTCGTAGAACACGTCCACGAGCTTCACGAATGTGGGATGCCCGCCCACGGCGTCGTAGAAGTTGTCCGTGTACTGCGGCTGCTGGAAGGCCTGGGGCTGCTGCGTGGGCTGCTGCGCCGGGCGCAGCGGCAGGGACGCTGCGCTCGGCGGCGCCTCTGCCGGAACAGGTGTCGGTTCAGTCATTGGCGGCCAAGCCGTCTTTGAGCGCGCCGGCCTTCGCCGGTTCCGCCGGAGTTTCGCCCACGTAGGTGCCCTGGGAGCGGTTGCCGATCTTGGCGATCTCGCCGTTGCGGATGTACCAGATGACGCCGCGGTCATCGATGATCCGGGTGATCCGGATACCGACGGACTGCACCGTTCCGGCGGTGTCGCCGACTTCAATGACGTCGCCGATTCCGTACTGGTCCTCAATGGTGATGAAGAACCCGGCCAGGGCGTCGCGGATGAGTTCCCGTGCGCCGAAACCGAGGGCGATGCCGACAATGCCGACGCTGGCCAGCAGCGGGGCAATGTTGATGCCGACGGCGTCCAGCACCATGATGATCGCGACGGTCCAGATGGAAACGTTGACGGCGCTGCGCAGCAGGGCGCCGATGGTGTCCGCGCGCTGGGCACGGCGCTTCTTGTCCAGGTTGCGCATCACCGGCTGCGGCCACTTGATCTTGGAGGAGTGCAGCAGCGAATAGCCCTTCTGGGCGCGCGCCACCAGCCTGTTGATCAGGAAACGCGCGACAAACCAGACGCCGGTGGCGGCCAGGACGATAAGGGCAGCCTCAATCAGGCCGGAAAAGTCAAAATCATTGATGGTCACTGAAGAGAGGTCAATTTCGGAGGCGGGAAGCACGGGTAGCTGAACATCCTTGGTGTAGCCGGAAAGTGGTCTGCGGTTAAGGCTACCCGCGCGGGCCGTGCCCGGAGGGTATTCCGGTGTCGGTCAGCGTCTGGGGCCGGTGCTCCACCGGGAAATTGACGCTCCGCGCGATGAAGCAGAGCCGGTTCGCCTCGGCGTGCATCGGTCCGGCTGCCAGTTCGACGGCAGCAGGTCCCGCGCCGCCGTCGATGGTCACCTTGGGGCGCAGCACCGCGGAGGTGAACTCACCGCTGCCGTCCCGGTTAAGCCGCAGCAGCCCCTCGGGGGAGTCCTCGTAGGCGAGCACCCTGATGCCGTTTCGGACCGCCACGTGCAGGTAGGAAAGCATGTGGCACTGGGCCAGTGCTGCCAGCAGAAGCTGCTCGGGGTTCCAGCGGTCCCGGTCGCCGTGGAAGGTGGGATCCGCCGTTCCGGGCAGGTCCGGCAGCCCGGGGGCGCGGATGATGTGGTCGCGGCCGTAGCCGCGGTAGGAAGCGGTCCCGTCGCCGCGGTTTCCCGTCCATTCCAGGTCGAGCGTGTAACGGTGTTCGGAGAGATTCACGCTCTCCAAGCTACCGTCTGAACCCTCGGATGGAAGGGAAACCGCGGCGGCAAGGTGTTACCGGTCGGCTTCCTGCGCCTTCAGGGCGCGGACCACGCCGTCGCGGCTTTCCAGGATCAGCCGTCGCAGCGAGGGGGAGTCCCCGCCCAGTTCGGCGAGGAAGGCATCGGTGGTGTCCACCGTGTCCTGGCGCGTCAGCCGGGACGGGTAGAGGCCGACGGCGATCTGCTGACCGATCTCATGGGTCCGGCTGGCCCATACGTCGCGGATCGACGCAAAGTACTTCTGTGCGTACGGTTCCAGCAGGCCGGTGTCGTGGACCCGCATGAATCCGGCGATGGCAGAACGCTGCGCGGCATTGGGCATGTCGGAGCGCTCCACGATCGCTTCCCAGGCGGCTGCCTTGGCTTCGGCCGTGGGGATGGCCGCGCGGGCCATGGCAGCCGCAAGGGCACCCGTAGCCGTGGCATCGCGCTCGAGTTCGGCGTCGATGTCTGCTGCGCCCAGCCGGCCGCCGGCCACCAGGCCGGTGAGCAGCTCCCAGCGCAGGTCCGCGTCGACGGCCAGCCCTTCAAGGGACTGGTCGCCGGTGAACAGGCCTGCCAGCGCGTCCAGCTGCTCGTCGGATGAGGCGTGGGCGGCGAAGGCCTTGACGAACTGCAGCTGTGAATCCGAGCCCGGCTCCGCTGCCGAAGCCAGCTCCCAGAGACTCTCGGCGGCGGCAACGGTCATGGGTTCGCGGTCCTGGGGGTTGACGTAGAAGGCCAGGGTGGTGGCCAGCTGGCGCAGCAGCACCTGGACAACGGTCGAATCCGACTCGGACGCGATGTTCTGCAGGACCAGTTCCACATAGTTGCGGGCCGGGATCTCGGCGTCCCGTGCAGCGTCCCACGCGGATGCCCACACGAGCGTCCGGGGCAGGGAATCCGCAATGTTGCGCAGGCTTCGGGTGGCGGTGTGCTGCGAGGCGGCGTCCAGGCGGATCTTTGCGTAGGCAAGGTCGTCGTCGTTGAGCAGCAGCAGGGCCGGGCGCGGCTGGCCGGCGAGTTCGGGAACTTCGGTGCGTTCGCCGTCGACGTCGAGCTCCACGCGGTGCGTGCGCTGCAGCCTGCCGTCCTCGTCCGGGTTGTAGAAGCCAATCGCCAGGCGGTGCGGGCGAAGGGTGGGGTATTCCTCGATAGCGCTCTGCAGCACGGCGAAGGACGTGATGGTGCCGTCCTCATCGGTCTCGAACTCCGGGCGCAGGGTGTTGACGCCGGCGGTCTCGAGCCACTTGGCGGACCAGTCGGACAGATCCCGGCCGCTGGCCGTTTCCAGCTCGGACAGCAGATCCGACAGCTCCGTGTTCTGCCAGGCGTGCTTGCCGAAGTACTCGCGGACCCCGGCCATGAACTTATCCTGGCCGACCCAGGCCACCAGCTGCTTGAGCACCGAAGCGCCCTTGGCGTAGGTGATGCCGTCGAAGTTCACCTGGACGTCTTCCAGGTCCCGGATTTCGGCGACGATGGGGTGGGTGGTGGGCAGCTGGTCCTGGCGGTAGGCCCAGGCCTTTTCCAGCGAGGCGAAGGTGGTCCAGGCCTGCCGGAATTCGGTCGCCTCGGCGGCGGCGAGGGTGGACATGAACTCGGCGAAGGATTCGTTCAGCCACAGGTCGTTCCACCAGCGCATGGTGACCAGGTCGCCGAACCACATGTGCGCCAGTTCGTGCAGGATCGTCACGGCGCGGCGTTCCACGGTGGCTTCGGTGACCCGGGAACGGAAGACGTAGCTCTCCAGGAAGGTCACCGCACCGGCGTTTTCCATGGCCCCGGCGTTGAACTCGGGCACAAAGAGCTGGTCATACTTCTCGAACGGATACGGGGTGCCGAACTGCTCCTCGTAGAAGGCGAAGCCCTGGCGGGTGAGTTCGAAGATGTTCTCGGCGTCCATGAACTGCATCAGGGACCGGCGGGCAAAGACACCCAGGGGGATGGTGCGACCGTCGGAGCTGGTCAGTTCGCTGCGGACGGACTGGTACGGACCGGCGATCAGCGCGGTGATGTAGGAGGAGATTCGCGGCGTGGGGTCGAAAGACCAGGTGGAGCGCGGACTGGCGTCGGTCAGGTCGCCGGCGGCCAGGGGCTCCGGGGTGGGGGAGTTGGAAATGACATCCCAGTGCGACGGCGCGGTGACCGTGAAGCGGAACGTGGCCTTCAAGTCCGGCTGTTCGAAGACGGCGAACATACGGCGGGAGTCCGGAACCTCGAACTGGGAATAAAGGTAGACCTCGTTGTCCACGGGGTCCACGAAGCGGTGCAGGCCTTCGCCGGTGTTCATGTAGCGGGCATCCGCGTCCACCACGAGTTCATTGGACTCGGCGAGGTTCGGGAGCTGGATCCGCACGCCGTCGGACACCTCCGCCGGGTCCAGGGCCACGCCGTTCAGCGTGATCCGGTGAACCGTGTCGGTGACCGCGTCAATGAAGGTCGACGTTCCGGGGCGGGCGGAGAACCGGACGACGGTCGTGCTGCCGAACACCGTCTCTCCCCGGGTCAGGTCAAGGTTGACGTCATAGGACTCGACGTCAAGGAGTTCTGCACGTTCACGGGCTTCGGAGCGCGTGAGATTCATACCTGGCAAGGTAGGGCCTTTCTCAAGGACAAAGAGTGCGGCAGACTCGGGTCCGCCTCACATTAGTGATCTTTTGCAACAGTCTCTCATTGCTAAGCACCCTCCCAAAGCACTGGAGGGCGGATTGCCGAAGCAATCCGCCCTCCAGGTGGCGATTATCCGCGCCCGGCTACTTCCAGATGATTCTGGATCCGCCGCTTGCCGACCACTGGATACTGCCGTTCTGGAACTGCTGGACGCTCTGGTTCGTTCCGGTGGACCGTTCGCGTCCTATCGGGAAACCGAGCTGGCCGGCGGCTCCGCCGTTGCCCAGGTAGGTGGACTTCACGGCGCCGAATACCGGGTAGGCGCCCGTACGGGACGACCAGAGGACGGATCCGCCTTCGAAGTCCTGGATGACGCCTCCCGCGGTTGCCTTTTCATTCGTGGTGGGGAATCGAAGGAAACCTTTTTCGCCGTCATCTGCAAGGTAAGCAGTCTTCACCGCTCCGCCGACGAAACGCGCACCGGTGGAAGGTGACCAGTACATGGATCCGTATTGGAAGTTCTGCACCGATCCGGTTCCGTTCGCGGAAACTCCTTCATTTCCCGTCGGGAACCCAAGTGGTCCCGCGGGTCCGTTTGCCGCCTTATACGATGCATCCACTGCTCCGTAGAGGAGCGCTGCGCCCGTTGAAGGGGACCAGGCGATACGGCCGTATTGGAAGGACTGGATGGTGCCGCCCGCTACCGCAGTTTCCGGGGAGGTGGGATAGCCGAGGAAGCTCTTCTCGGCCCCTTCCTTTCGATAGGCATCCGCCGCGGGGCCTGTTTTCAGTCCGACGCTGCCGGTGGCCGGGGACCAGTACATGGTTCCGCGCTCGAACTGCTGGACAGCTCCGCCGCTTGTCGCCAGGCCCGTTTCGTCACCGGTCGGATACCCCAAGGAGCCCGACGGGCCGCCCAGACTGGCATACCCAACCTCCATGCCGGAGTAAACGGTGCGGATCCCGGCCGCCTTTGTCCAAGTAAGGCGTCCGTTTTCGAATACCTGGCTGGATCCCCCATTGGCGTCCGTCGTGGCACTGCGGGGGTAGCCTAGGAAACCCGCCTGGGCTCCCTTGGTCGTGTATGCCTCGCGGATGGGGCCGTCCTTGACCACCACGGCGCCGGTCTTGGGGGACCAGTAGAGGGCACCCTTCTGGAACGGCTGTACTGCACCGCCGCGGGTAGGCAGTCCGCTTTCAGCGCCGGTGGGGAATCCAAGCGGACCGGAGCCTCCGCCGGAGGCGGTATATGCCACGGCCATTCCCTTGTAGAGGTGCGTTGATCCGGTTGCGGGGGACCAGGCTATGGCACCGCCCTGGAAAGACTGCACGGCGCCGCCGCCAGCATGCACCTCCTCCGAAATGGGGTAACCGAGGAAGCCCGTTTCGGACTTCAGCCCGTTGTAATAGGACAGTACTGCTCCGCCGACGACGCGTGCGCCGGTGGCCGGGGACCAGTAAATGGATCCTCCATCGAAGGACTGGACAACGCCCCCGTTGCTAAGCAGACGCTCATTGCCCTTCGGGAAGCCCAGGGAGCCGGCAGGACCGCCTTTGTTGATATAGGTGCTTCCTACGGCGCCGAGTACATAGCTTGCACCGTTTTTTGGAGACCAGATGATCCGTCCTCCTTGGTAGGTCTGGACGGAGCCGCCGGCGGTCGCCACCTCATTGGACGTGGGGTAGCCCAGGAATCCGTTCTGGTAGCCCAGCGTGCCGTAGAAACTACGGACGGCTCCCATCGAAATAAACGCACCGCTCTCCGGAGACCAGAGTATGACGCCGTTCTTGAAGTTCTGGTGGGCACCGTTGTTGCGCAGCCCGCCGGTGACCTCGGAGGTGGCAGCGCCCAGTTCCGGATGCGCCGCCCGCATCTGCGCGATGGGGGCCAGTGCGCGTGCCGTTGCGCCTCCCACGATGGTGACGGAGGCCGAATCGGAGTTGATCGAGTTGATTTTCACGGTAGTGCCCGTGTGGGCAACGAACGTCTGACCGGCCTGCCAGGTGCTATTGGCGTTGGTGTAGCCCGCAAAGTCCCGGGTATTGGGCGCAATGATCAAGGAGTTGACCGCCCAGCTGTTGGCGAGGTCCGCCTTGACGATCTTCACGCCGCGGTTTCCTCCCACTGCCGTCCCGGCGTCGTAGCCCACCGGCTGCCGCAGTTCGAGGTAGTAGGTCTCCCCGGACGTGTCCCGGAACTTCACCGCGCGATTGGACGCCGAGCCTGCCCACGGCCGGAGCGTGTAGGTCTTGGCCTGCCCGGGGGTGCCGGCGTTGAGGATTTCGTCGCCGCGGCCGAAGGCGCCGGAGTCCCAGAAATAGGAACTGATCATGGGCATGTTGTACTGCGCATAACCCATCAGATCCGAGGTATCTCCATACTCCCGCGACGTGCACGCGCCGTCCGCCCAGTTGCCTGCGGAATTGATCCAGATGTCGGACCGGCCGTTGTTGCACTTGAGGCTGTTGGCATGCAGCAGGCCGAGCACGTGGCCGAGTTCATGGGTGACCACGTTGTTGGTAAAGCCCGAGGGTCTGGGCATCAGCACCGAGCCGCTGGTCGGCCCGGAGGTCCAGCCGCCGCCCAGGATGCCGCCGTAACCGCCGCTGCGCAGGTCTCCTGCCGGAACGAACACCACAAGGGCTTCGTTAGGGGTGTCGTACCACCGGAGGTCCTTCCTGATGGTGTTCATCATTGCACCGTAGTCCTGCCCGGAGTTTGCAGTGCTGTTCAGCGTCTTGGTCTCGGCAATCGACATACCCAGCCGCTGGTTGGACGCGGCCCGCCAGTAATTGTTGGCCGCAGTGATGGAGTTTTTTGCCGCCTGCTGGTCAACTCCGCCGCGGTTGTCCGTCAGTGTTGCGAAGACCAGGGTCACCTGAATGGTGCCGCTGCGCGCCGCGGCACCAGTGGTGGAAGCACCTCCGCTGCGGGTGCTAAACGATGCAGCTCCGTGGTCATGCATTGCCGAAATGTCGGTTTCGACTGCGGACCGTACGGTTCCATCGGGATCGGTTACCAGAGGTGTATTGGGGCCGGGAACCGGGAACCCGCCGCCGACAACGGGATCGTAACCATCTCCGTCCTGGGGCTGCTCCGCAGCGTCGGTGCTCGTTGTTGCGGAATCCGGCGCCGGGACGGCCGGCGCGGGATCCGTCGGTTCCGCCGGAGGCTCAGTTACGGCCGGTGCCGGCTGGTTCGGAGTCGAAACGGCCGGAGCGGGAGAAGCCGGAGCGGCTTCCGGGTCCTCAGCAGTCGCAGGGGACGGCACAGTCGAACGGGCACCCGGACCGGCTGCGTCGGTGACGGCGGGCTGCGGGAGTTCTTCGAACTCCTGGGCAGGAAGCCCCCCGGCCGTCAAAGAGGCAGCGATGAGGGCCAGAACGGCGAGTTTTACACTTTTCAATAGATATTCCTTGTAGGGCGGGCGAGACCTGGTGACTGCAAAGGTGGAGCAACCACAACGCCCGCGTCCGACATGGACAACCGAACCGAGCGTAGGCGAACTGAAAACTAGTCCTATCTGCCTTATCGGCAGGTCCGACGGCTATGTAAGCCACGCTCACCGGGGAATCCGCCTCATTTGGAAGCGCGGCTGCAGCGGAAGTTAGGCTGGACGTGCACTTTCCCTTCCCGAAGAAACGGACTTCCTCAAATGCGCGTCCACATTGCAACCGACCACGCAGGCATGGAACTAAGCTCCCACCTCATCGCCCATCTGACGGGCAAGGGGTACGACGTCGTCGACCACGGCCCCCGCGAATACGACGCCGAGGACGATTACCCCGCGTTCTGCATCGATGCTGCCGAGGCCGTTGTCCGGGATCAGGAAGCGGGCACGGACGCCCTCGGAATCGTGCTGGGCGGGTCAGGCAACGGCGAGCAGATTGCCGCCAACAAGGTTCGCGGAGTCCGGGCCGCACTGGCATGGAACCTGGAGACCGCAAAGCTCGCACGCCAGCACAATGACGCCAATATCGTTGCCGTGGGAGGCCGCCAGCACAGCGTCGAGGAGGCCACCGGCATCATCGAAGCCTTCCTCGCCGAGCCGTTCAGCGACGCCGAACGCCATGTCCGCCGGATCGGCCAGATTGCACGGTACGAAACCACCGGCTCAACGCTCTAATGCCCGAAGGGCATTCGATCCACCGCCTGGCCCGGCAGTTCTCCTCGGTGTTCGGCGGGGAACGGCTCACCGTAAGCAGCCCGCAGGGCCGGTTTGCCGCCGGTGCCGCACGGCTGGACGGGCATGTGCTCGAGGCGGCGGAAGCCCACGGCAAGCAGTTGTTCCTGCACTTTGACCACGATCTCTACCTGCGCATCCACCTTGGCCTCTACGGCGCATTCGACTTCGGCGGGGATGAGACGTTCATCGGATCCTCCAGCATCGGCGCGCCGCGGCGGCTGGGGGAGCAGGAGGTAGCCGGCGACGACGGCGCGGGCTATTCCGGGCCGCCCGAGCCCAAGGGGGCGGTGCGGGTCCGGTTGGTTTCCGAGCATGGGTGGGCGGACCTCCGGGGTCCCACTGCCTGTGAGGTGGTGACCGAGGCCGAGCGCCGAAAGGTGCTGGCCAGACTGGGACCGGACCCGCTGGCGGGCGGAGCTGACGGCGGCGGAGCTGACGGCGCCGCCGGGCGGGCAGCGGAATTCACGCGCCGGCTGCGCGGCAAGGGCTCGCCCGTCGGCCTGCTCCTGATGAACCAGGAAGTGCTGGCCGGGGTGGGCAACGTGTACCGCGCCGAAGTCCTGTTCCGCCGCAGGATTTCTCCCTGGCGGCTGGGCCGCAGCATCGGCGAGGCCGAGGCAGGGGAGCTGTGGGACGACGTCGTACGGCTGATGAACGACGGAGTGCGGCAGGGCAGGATCATCACCACGAAGCCCCAGGACCGGGAGGACACCGGCGAACCGGTCCCCGTGTCCGAGGCCCACTATGTCTATAAGCGGACCGGACTGCCGTGCCGGCGCTGCGGAACGCCGGTGGCGGGAACGGAGATGGGCGCCCGCAAGCTGTACTGGTGCCCGTCCTGCCAGGCCGACTGAGCAGCCGGCTGAGCACGGGCATAGACAGGGGCGCGGCCGCCCGGCCTGCACGGGACTTAAAGCAAGAAGGGCCTTCCGCGCGGCGGAAGGCCCTTCTATGGTGGAGGGGATGACGGGAATCGAACCCGCGTAATCAGTTTGGAAGACTGAGGCTCTACCATTGAGCTACATCCCCGGCGCCGTAAGGCAGGTTTTACCTTAGCACGCGATAACCGGCCGTGAGTAATCGGCCTGTATCCGGTTCCCGGCCGGGTACGGAATTGCTCCTGACACAGGGAAAATTCGTCATACCAGCTTCAAGGCAGGTAGGCTGTCAGGTGCACTGACGGGGTGTAGCTCAGCTTGGAAGAGCGCCTGCTTTGGGAGCAGGAAGTCGCAGGTTCAAATCCTGTCACCCCGACTCTGTATAACCATGGTGCAGACCAATCCCAGAACCCTCAGGAGAACTTACGCTGTGAAGAGCGCCGTAGAAAACCTCACACCCACGCGGGTAAAGCTCAACGTTGAAGTTCCGTTCGAGGAACTGAAGCCGAGCATCGAAGAGGCCTACAAGACCATCGCCACTCAGGTGCAGGTCCCGGGCTTCCGCAAGGGCAAGGTTCCCAACCGCCTCATCGATCAGCGCGTTGGCCGCGGCTACGTCCTCGAGACGGCGATCAACGACGGACTCAACGGCTTCTACGCCGAAGCCGTCCAGGAAACCGGAATCAGCCCCCTGAGCCGGCCCGAAGTTGAGATCACCGAAGTGCCGGACCCGACTTCAGACGAAGGCCAGCTGGTCTTCACCGTCGAGCTGGACATCCGCCCCGAAATCGAGCTGCCGGACTACGCCGGCCTCGAGGTCACCGTCGAGCCCGCCGAGGCTTCCGACGCCGACGTCGACAAGGCCCTGGACGAGCTGCGCAGCCGCTTCGGCACGCTGAAGTCCGTGGACCGTCCCGCCGCGGCCGATGACTTCCTGACCATGGACCTGGTCGCCAAGGTAGACGGTGAAGAGGTGGATTCCGCCGCTGACCTGTCCTACCAGGTAGGCGCCGGCACCATGCTCGAAGGCATGGACGAGGCCGTTACCGGTCTGAGCAGCGGCGAATCCGCTACCTTCAACACCAAGCTGGCCGGCGGTGAGCACGCCGGTTCCGACGCCGTGGTCACCGTGACCGTCAAGGCAGTCAAGGAGCGCGAGCTCCCCGAGGCCAACGACGACTTCGCCCAGCTGGCAAGCGAGTTCGACACCATCGCCGAGCTCCGCGAAGACCTCACCAAGCGTGCCGCCGAGTCCAAGCTGATGGAGCAGGGCGTCGAGGCCCGCGACAAGGTCCTGGAGAAGCTGCTCGCCCTCGTTGAGGTTCCGGTACCGGAATCCGTCATCGAAGAGCAGATCGAACAGCACTTCAACTCCGAGAGCGCCCAGACCTCCGGTCCGGACCACGACACCGAAGAGCACCGCGCCGAGGTTCGTTCCAACACCGAGCAGGCGTTCAAGAACGAGATCATCCTTGACGCCGTAGCCGAGAAGGAAGAAGTAGGGGTCAACCAGAACGAGCTGATCGACTACATCGTTTCCTCCGCCTCGCAGTACGGCATGGATCCGAACCAGTTCGCCCAGCTGATCGACCAGAGCGGCCAGGTTCCGATGATGGTCGGCGAAGTCCGCCGCCGCAAGGCACTGGCCAAGGTCCTCGAGCTGGCTAAGGTCACCGACACCACCGGTGCAGAGATCGACCTCACCGAATTCGTCCGGCCCGCCGGCGAAGAGGTCGAGGCAGCAGAAGCAGAAGAGCAGCAGAACGAAGACAAGGCCTAGCCTGTCCCGGTTTTCTAACCGTCCGTTGTGCCGTCGGTCCGAAAGGGCCGGCGGCACAGTGGTTTAAGCGTTCCTTTCGCGGGCCGGCCCGCGCCACAGACCGATGTGACGCGCATCGTGCGCCGTCAGCGAACAGTCGGCCAAACCGAAGCAGATCGCCGCTGCAACAGGCTAGTGTCCTAGAAGAGACAAACGGCAGGAGCCGCTGGCACGGCCAGCACCCGTTCCTGCCAGAGCGAGAGGTCACTCAGTATGGCAACTGCACCGAACACACCCACCATGGCTACGGTGGACCCGGCCGGCCGGGACGACTACATCTACAACCGCCTGCTCAAAGAGCGGATCATCTGGTTGGGCTCGGAAGTCCGGGACGAGAATGCCAACGCGATCTGCTCCCAGCTTCTGCTGCTTTCCGCGGAAGATCCTGAGAAGGACATCTACCTTTACATCAACTCTCCCGGCGGCTCCGTGACCGCAGGCATGGCGATCTACGACACCATGCAGTTCATCCCGAACGACGTCGTCACCGTCGCCACCGGCCTGGCCGCCTCCATGGGCCAGTTCCTGCTCTCCTCCGGCACGAAGGGCAAGCGCTACGCAACGCCGCACGCCCGCATCCTGATGCACCAGCCCTCCGGCGGAATCGGCGGCACGGCTTCGGATATCAAGATCCAGGCCGAGCTGATCCTGAACATGAAGCGTGTGATGGCTGAGCTGACCGCCGAGCAGACCGGCCAGACCGTCGAAACCATCCTCAAGGACAATGACCGCGACAAGTGGTTCACCGCGCAGGAAGCCCTGGAATACGGCTTCTTCGACAAGATCTCCGCGCACGCAGGCGGAGTGACCGGCGGCGGCGGAACCAACCAGGACCAGGCAGAGGGCAAGGACGAGGACTAGGGTCCCCGGCCAGCCACCCCTCCATTTGCAGACTTCAGGAGTAATTCATGAACCATAATTTCGGCACCGCCGGCTCCGCCGTAGCCCCGCAGATGCCCACCAGCCGCTACGTCCTGCCGCAGTTCGAAGAGCGCACGCCCTACGGGTTCAAGCGCCAGGATCCGTACACCAAGCTGTTCGAAGACCGCATCATCTTCCTGGGCGTCCAGGTTGACGACGCGTCCGCCGACGACGTCATGGCCCAGCTGCTGGTGCTTGAGTCCACGGATCCGGACCGCGACATCACCCTGTACATCAACTCCCCGGGCGGCTCGTTCACGGCCATGACGGCCATTTACGACACCATGCAGTACATCCGTCCGGAGATCCAGACGGTCTGCCTCGGTCAGGCTGCCAGCGCGGCCGCCGTGCTGCTGGCCGCCGGAACCCCGGGCAAGCGCCTGGCACTGCCGAACGCCCGCGTGCTCATCCACCAGCCGTCGCTGTCCGGCGGCCAGGGCGGCCAGGCCTCCGACCTGGAAATCCAGGCCGCCGAGGTCATGCGGATGCGTACCTGGCTGGAGGACACCCTGGCGCTGCACTCCAACCGCACCTCCGAGCAGGTCAACACGGACATCGAGCGCGACAAGATCCTGACCGCCGATTCGGCCCTGGAATACGGCCTGATCGACCAGGTCCTGGATTCCCGCAAGCTCAAGACGCCGGCCATCAACAAGATGTAACCTGCTTCGCCGAAATAATGGCATGTCCAGCCGGCCCGTGGCGCGTAATATCGCACCACGGGCCGTTTGGTTGCTGAATAGCTCCTCCAAGTGTCCTAGAGTGGATCATGGTTGGCTCAGCCCATGCTGCGGAACCGTTTTTGATGGACCATCTAAGGGGACTGAACTATGGCTCGCATTGGTGAGAGCACGGATCTGCTCAAGTGCTCTTTCTGCGGAAAGAGCCAGAAGCAGGTCCGCAAACTCATTGCCGGCCCCGGCGTGTACATCTGCGACGAGTGCATCGACCTCTGCAACGAGATCATTGAGGAAGAGCTTTCCGAGGTTGCAGATCTGGGTACCTTCGAGCTGCCCAAGCCGCGGGAGATCTTCGACTCGCTGCAGGAATACGTGATCGGCCAGGAACCCGCCAAGCGGTCGCTGGCCGTTGCCGTCTACAACCACTACAAGCGCATCCAGGCAGGCCACGCCCCGCGGGGCGCCGGCAACCTCGCCGATGCCGTAGCTGCCGACGACGTCGAAATCGGCAAGTCCAACATCCTCCTGATCGGTCCCACCGGCTGCGGCAAGACGTATCTGGCGCAGACCCTGGCCCGTCGGCTCAACGTCCCCTTTGCCGTCGCCGATGCCACCGCGCTCACCGAAGCCGGGTATGTCGGGGAAGACGTGGAAAACATCCTGCTCAAGCTCATCCAGGCCGCGGACTACGACGTCAAGAAGGCCGAGCAGGGCATCATCTACATCGACGAGATCGACAAGATTTCCCGCAAGAGCGAGAACCCGTCGATCACCCGGGACGTTTCCGGCGAAGGCGTGCAGCAGGCCCTGCTGAAGATCCTCGAAGGCACCGTTGCCTCCGTACCGCCGCAGGGCGGCCGCAAGCATCCGCACCAGGAATTCATCCAGATCGACACCACCAATGTCCTCTTCATCGTGGCCGGCGCCTTCGCCGGACTGGAGGAAATCATCGGTTCGCGGTCCGGCCGCAAGGGCATCGGATTCGGCGCGCCGCTGATCGAAACCACCAAGGGCACGGACTCGTACGCCGAGGTCATGCCCGAGGACCTGCTCAAATTCGGCCTGATCCCGGAGTTCATCGGCCGCCTGCCCGTGATCACCACGGTCTCCAACCTGGACCGCACGGCCCTGATCCGCATCCTGACCGAGCCGAAGAACGCCCTGGTCAAGCAGTACCAGAAGATGTTCCAGCTCGACGGCGTCGAACTCACCTTCGAGCAGGGCGCCCTGGACGCGATCGCGGACCAGGCGCTGGACCGCGGCACCGGAGCCCGCGGCCTGCGTGCCATCCTCGAAGAAGTGCTGCTGCCGGTCATGTTCGACCTGCCCAGCCAGGAGGATGTCGCCACCGTGGTCATTACCGCCGATACGGTGGAGAAGAAGGCCGAACCGACCCTCATCTCCCACGCCGTCGCCACCAAGCGCCGGAACAAATCCGCGTAGGACGGGGTTGGTAGGAGTAGTACGTTCGGCGCCGTTTTGCGCCATCGACCGCTTCGAAGGAGTTTCCATGACCGTTAATGGTTCTGCGTCGCCCGCCAGTTCCGCATCGACCGCCGATTTCTGGTTTGACCCGATGTGCCCGTTTGCCTGGGTCACGTCCCGCTGGATGGACGAGGTGGAAAAGGTCCGCGACGTCCGCACCAACTGGCACGTCATGAGCCTGTCCGTGCTGAACGAGGGACGCGACCACCTCCCGGAGGACTACCGGAAGCGGATGGACGCGGCGTGGGGGCCGGTGCGCGTGATCATCGCTGCGCAGGAACTGCACGGCAGCGAGTACATCAAGAAGCTGTACGACGCCATGGGAACCCGCATCCATATCGGCGGCAACTCCGACTTCCCCGCGGTGATCCGTGAAGCGCTGGCCGAGGTTGGCCTGCCCGCCGAGCTCGCGCAGTACGCCGACACGGAGGAGTATGACTCCCAGCTGCGTGCCTCGCACAAGGAAGGCATCGCAAAGGTGGGCGACGACGTCGGAACCCCCATCGTGGCCTTCAACGGCACCGCCTTCTTCGGCCCGGTCCTGACGCGCATCCCGCGCGGCGAAGAAGCTGGAGCGATGTTCGACGGGGCCGTAATGCTGGCCTCCAACCCGGCGTTCTTCGAACTCAAGCGCAGCCGCACCGAGAGCCCGCAGTTCGACTGATTATTCTGCTTTTTTAGACTAAAACGCCCGGCCGGGTAACCCGGCCGGGCGTTTCGCTGTCCTGCTGCAGTTACTCCGCGGGCGGTGCCAGCTCGACGTCGGAAACGCTCAGCTCACCCTCGCCGACGGCCAGGTTGAGTTCGCGGACGTTGCCGGCGGCCTTCAGGTCCGCCTGCCCGGCGCGGAGCCGGGCGACGGCCCCCTCGGGCGCGGTGACCGTGGCCTTGAGGACCTCGGTCCGCTGCTTCACCTTGGCCTCGGACTTCGCCTTGCGGATACCGCCCAGGGCGGCGGCTACCGTACCGAGGATGCCGGCGTCGGCGTCCTTCACGGCGGCGGCGAGGCCGTCCACGTTCGGCCACGGCGCGCGGTGCACCGATCCGGCGCGCCACCAGCCCCAGACCTCTTCGGTAGCGAACGGCAGGAACGGCGCGAACAGACGCAGCAGCGCATCCAGGGTGGTGGCCAGCGTGGCGAGCACAGAGGCCTGCTCCGCATCACCGGCGGCTCCGTAGGCACGGTCCTTGATCAGCTCCACGTAGTCATCCGTGAAGGACCAGAAGAAGGACTCGGTCAGCTGCAGCGCCTTGGCGTAGTCGTAGCGCTCAAAAGCACTCGTGGCTGCATTGACGACGTCGGACAGCTGGGCCAGCAGCGCCAGGTCCAGCGCGTTGGTGATCACCGAGGTGTCGGCCAAGGCCACGTTCTTCTCCGTTGCGCCCAAATTCAGGACGAACTTTGACGCATTGAGCAGCTTGATGGCCAGGCGGCGGCCGATCTTCATCTGCGCAATTTCGTAGGCCGTATCCGCGCCGAGCTTCGCCGAGGCGGCCCAGTAGCGCACGGCATCGGAACCGAACTCGTTCAGCACGTCGGTGGGGACCACCACGTTGCCCTTGGACTTGGACATCTTCTTCCGGTCCGGATCCAGGATCCAGCCCGAAATCGCGGCGTGCTTCCACGGCGCGGCGGCGTTCAGCGCATCGGCGCGGACCACCGAGGAGAACAGCCACGTCCGGATGATGTCGTGGCCCTGCGGCCGCAGGTCGAACGGGAAGACCTTCGCGAAGAGGTCCTCGTCCACGCTCCAGCCGCCCACAATCTGCGGGGTCAGCGAGGAAGTGGCCCAGGTGTCGAGCACATCGGCGTCACCAATGAAGCCGTTGGGCTGGTTGCGGGCAGACTCTTCGTAGCCCGGAGCCGGTTCAGCGGCCGGGTCCACCGGGAGGGACGCGGAATCGGGCAGTACCGGGTGGTCGTAGTCCGGGTTGCCGGCGGCATCCAGGGGGTACCAGACCGGAACGGGCACGCCGAAGAAACGCTGGCGGGAGACCAGCCAGTCGCCGTTGAGGCCCTCAATCCAGTTCTCGTAGCGGGAGCGCATAAACGCCGGGTGGAAGTCGATTTCCTTGCCCCGGGCAATCAGGCGTTCGCGGCGTTCCTCGTCGCGGCCGCCGTTGCGGATGTACCACTGGCGGCTGGTGACCACTTCGAGGGGCTTGTCGCCCTTTTCGAAGAAGTTGACCGGGTGGGTGATCTTCTTCGGTTCGCCGTCGAGGTCGCCGCTTTCACGCAGTATCTCCACCACGGTTTCCTTGGCGCTGAAGACCGTCTTGGTCGCGATGGCGGCGTAGTTTTCCTTGGCCGTCTCGGTGGCGATCCACTCCGGGGTGTCCGCCAGGATCCGGCCGTCGCGGCCGATCACGGCGCGGGTGGGCAGGTTCAGTTCGCGCCACCAGGTCACGTCGGTCAGGTCACCGAAGGTGCAGATCATGGCGATGCCGGAGCCCTTGTCAGGCTTGGCCAGCGGATGCGCCTTCACTTCCACCTCGACGTCGAACAGCGGCGACTTCACCGTGGTGCCGAAGAGGCGCTGGTATCGCTCGTCGTCGGGATGCGCGACCAGGGCCACGCACGCCGGCAGCAGTTCCGGGCGGGTGGTCTCAATGTAGATCTTCTCGCCGTCGGGGGCATGGAAGCTCACCCGGTGGTAGGCGCCGGGCTGCTCGCGGTCCTCAAGCTCTGCCTGGGCCACCGCGGTGCGGAAGGTGACGTCCCAGAGGGTGGGGGCTTCGGCCATGTAGGCGTCGCCGGCCCGCAGGTTGTCCAGGAAGGCGCGCTGGCTGACGGCACGTGAGTGGTCGTCGATGGTGCGGTAGGTCCGGTTCCAGTCCACGGACAGGCCGAGGGTGGAGAAGAGGTCCTCGAAGACCTTCTCGTCCTCAACAGCCAGTTCCTCGCACAGCTCGATGAAGTTGCGGCGGGAGACGACGTCGAAATCACGCTGGTTCTTCGCGGCCTTCGCCGGCGGGCGGTAGTCGGCGTCGTACGGCTTGGTGGGATCGCACCGCACACCGTAGTAGTTCTGCACGCGGCGCTCGGTGGGCAGGCCGTTGTCGTCCCAGCCCATCGGGTAGAAGACGTTCTTGCCGGTCATCCGCTTGTAGCGGGCCATCACGTCGGTCTGCGTGTAGGAGAACATGTGCCCCACGTGCAGCGAGCCGGAGGCCGTGGGCGGGGGAGTGTCGATGGAGTAGACCTCGTCGCGGACCGTGTCCGGTTCGAACGCGTACGTTCCCTCCTCGCGCCAGCGGGCGCTCAGCTTGGACTCGAGCCCCTCCAGGGCGGGCTTGTCGGGGACGGAAACGGTCTGGGGTTCGTTGTCGGGCGTGTCTGTGCCCGGGATATGTTCAGCCATGGTTTCCATTCTTCCATGCAGGCCTATGGTCTGAGGCACTGCCGGGTTTACCGGACTGTCTCGGGTGTTGCCGTGTCCGGCCGCAGTTGCCGCGCGGCAGGACGAATCCGGAGCTTCCCGGGCCGGAACCTAGTTGTCCTGCGCTGATTTGCCGAAGTAGTGAGCCAGGAAGAAGGTCATAGCGACTGCTCCGGTAGCCAGCGAGATGCGTTCACGTGGACCGACCGGGGTCCGGCCCAGCAGGGCGACGCCGCCGGCTGCGTTCAAGCCGCTCCAGAGGGCATTGGCCATGGGGCCGGAGAGTCCGACGCCGGGCGGATTGGCAAACGGGGTGGGGAACCGTCTTCCCTGAACGGCACTGACCCCGTGCGGAACTGCGTTGGCGAGGAGTACTCCGGCGAGGAATCTGGTGACAAGAGGCATGGCTGGATCCTGTTCGGGCAGCGGAGGGGCGGTCGGGGCAGCCAGTGGGGCTGGCGTACCGAGAGCCTACAGCCCTGACCCTCGCCTGTGCGGTCTGGGGTCTGCTGCGAGCACAGCATCCCACCGGGTGGTGCTGTAGGTGCTGGTGGGAGCTCGGGAGATACCAGGAGCCCCGAACCGGGGGAGCCTGTGCGGGCTGGGGTCTGCTGCGAGCACAGCGTCCCACCGGGTGGTGCTGCTGGTGCTGGTGGGACCCCGGGAGATACCAGGAGCCCCAAACCGTGGGACCCTGTGCTGCTGCGAGCACAGCATCCCACTGGGTGGTGCTGTCGGTGCTGGTGGGAGCTCGGGAGATACCAGGGGCCCCAAACCGTGGGACCCTGTGCGGGCTCCGAGCACAGCATCCCACTGGGTGGTGTTGTTGGTGCTGGTGGGAGCTCGGGAGATACCAGGGGCCCCAAACCGTGGGGCCCCGTGCGGGTAGGGGCCTGCTGCGAGCACAGCGTCCCACCGGGTGGTGCTGCTGGTACGGGTGGGACCTCGGGAGATATCAGCAGCCCCAAACCGTGGGAGCCTGTGCGTCCAGGCAGCGGCTTCTATCCCTCCACACAGGCTCGAACCGCACCGGGTTGCCTGATGCACGTCACCCCGCAGCATGGAAGAGCAGCAACTGGTTGGAGACGCACCACTGTGAGGGGATGCAGCAACTGGAAGCATTCCTGCTCACTCGTTACGGAGTGGCAAGCTACGGGACGCTGACCGCCAACGGGTTCCCTCGGCGGACGATCGACCGGGCTCTGCGTACCGGGATCGTGCAGCGCGTGGCCCGCGGAACGTTTGCGCTGCCTCAGGCAGACGCCCGGTTGGTCCATGCCGCACGCAGCCAGGCCTCGCTGACGTGCACCTCGGCGGCAGAGGTTCTTGGCTGGTGGTTGCTGACCCCACCCGAAACCGTACACGTCCGGTGCGACGCGGCCCGGTCAATACCCGGCACGGTTGTCCACCGGGGACAGCGGTCGGCACACCGGCTGATATCACCGCCCCGGCAGATCCTCCGGGACGCCTTCCGCTGCCTTCCCCCGCTGGACGCACTGGTGATGGCGGAATCCGCAGTCGTAACCAAGGCCGTAGGACTGCAGAGCCTGCAGAAGGAATTCTCCGGGCAGCAGGACTGGCAGGCCCGGGCCCTGCTGGGGACCGTTCGGCGCACCACGGCATCGCCGCTGGAGGTCTGCGCTCGGTTCCACTTGCTGAACGCCGGACTGCGGGTTGAGACAGAGGTGGCCCTGCCTGGTCTCGGACGAGTGGATCTGCTTGTTGACGGGTGGCTGATCATCGAGATCGATGGGTTCGCGTTCCACAGCAGCCGGGAGCACTACCGCGCGGACCGGCGACGCTGGAACGCGTCGGCAGCGGGCGGGTGGATCACGCTGCGGATCACCGCGGAACTTGTCCTGCACCGGCCGGAAGAGTTTGTGGATCTGGTGAAAAAGACGCGGGACATGTGGAGTCTGAGGGTGCGGCGGTGACAGCAGCAGTAGGAGAGCAGCAGTAGGGAAGCAGTAGTGCAGGTGCCGCAACAGAGCAGCAGCTGTGATGCAGCCAGAGGGCAGCGGCAGTAACAACACGCCAGCAGCCGCAACTAAGCAGTAGCCCGGTAGTGCCGAAACAATGCCCAACGACCGCCGTCGTCACAGAGGGAAGGAAAGTGCCGAAAAACCAGAGCGGAACCAAACGCTGGCTAAAGTGGTCCCATGACTGAGATCACACCGAAGCGGGCCGTTGTCACCGGAGCAAGTTCAGGGATCGGGGCAGCAGCCGTACGTGCGCTGCGCGACTCGGGCTGGGACGTCGTCGCCGTCGCCCGCCGCCGGGAGAAGCTGGAGGCGCTCGCAGAGGAAACCGGTGCTGAAGCCATCGCAGCGGACGTCACCGATGATGCTTCGGTGGCACGGCTCGCGGAGCAGGTTCTGGCCGGCGGGGGAGTGGACGCCTTGATCAACAACGCCGGCGGTGCCTTTGGGCTCGACCCGGTCGCCAGCGGAAGCATCAGCGACTGGCAGCGCATGTATGACGTCAATGTCCTGGGTGCGCTGCGGACAACGCAGGCATTCCTGCCCGCGCTGCGGGCGAACGGCCGGGGATCGGTCCTGCTGCTGACGTCGACGGCGGCCTTCACCGCCTACGAGGGCGGGGCCGGCTACAGTGCAGCGAAGTCGGGGGAAGAAATGCTGGCCCGGACACTGCGCCTGGAGGAAGCCGAACACAATGTCCGTGTCATCGAGATCGCGCCGGGCATGGTGAAAACGGAGGAATTTTCCCTGAACCGGGTGGGGGACAAGGAGGCTGCGGACAAGGTGTACGCCGGCGTCGAAAAGCCGCTGACGGCTGAAGATGTTGCCGAGGTCATCGCGTTCGCTTTGAACGTGCCGCACCACGTCAACCTTGACCAGGTGGTCCTGCGCCCGCTGGCGCAGGCTGCCCAGCACAAGGTCATCCGCACCGCGTTGTAGGCCGGCAGGTAGTCCAGGACGCCCCGCCGGGGACGGTGCTTCGACAACCGGCGCGGGCGTGGCCTAAACTTGACCGGAACAGCACTGACCCGGCCATCACCGGTGAGCTTCCGGAAGAACAGCTACCTCGTTAATAGGGGCAGCCCAGTAGAACCGGACGGGTAAGCCCGTCACAGCAGTCAATGAGCGGCAGCCGCGCGAACCCAGCACCAGCGGGAACGCACGGCGGCAAGCGAGGTGGTACCGCGGTTACCGCCGGCCTTTCGGGGCCGGTAGAGGCCGCCCTCGCATCCTGTTCCACAGCCAGATTCACTTGCCGCTATCAGGATGACGAATATGCCCTCTGTATACCCCAAAGCCAGCACCGGCGACGCAGCTTCTGCTGCCGTTCCCTCCTCCCCCCGGTTTCCGGAACTCGAAGAACGCGTTCTGAAGTACTGGGACCAGGACGGCACCTTCCAGGCTTCCATTGACGCCCGGCCGGCCGGAAACGACGGCGAGAACGAGTTCGTCTTCTACGACGGCCCGCCATTCGCCAACGGCCTGCCGCACTACGGCCACCTGCTCACCGGCTACGTGAAGGACCTGGTGGCCCGCTACCAGACCCAGCGCGGCCGCCGCGTGGAACGCCGCTTCGGGTGGGACACCCACGGCCTGCCCGCCGAACTCGAGGCCATGAAGCAGCTCGGGATGAGCGACAAGGTCCAGATCGAGAAGATGGGCATCGACAAGTTCAACGATGCGTGCCGTGCCTCGGTCATGAAGTACGCCGGCGACTGGCAGGACTATGTCACCCGCCAGGCACGCTGGGTGGACTTCGAGAACGATTACAAGACGCTCAACGTCGAGTACATGGAATCGGTCATCTGGGCGTTCAAGACCCTGCATGAAAAGGGCCTGACCTACAGCGGTTTCCGCGTGCTTCCATACTGCTGGAAGGACGAGACGCCGCTGTCCAACCATGAGCTGCGCATGGACGACGACGTCTACAAGATGCGCCAGGACCAGACGGTCACGGTCACCTTCCCCATCACCGCCGGCGAGAACGCGCTTTCCGCCGAGCTCGAAGGCGTGCAGGCCATCGCCTGGACCACCACCCCCTGGACCCTGCCCACCAACATGGCCCTCGCCGTCGGACCCGAGGTCCGCTACGCCGTCGTGCCCGCGGGACCGAAGGGCACCCAGGCCGGCGAGGGGCGCTTCCTCCTGGCCGAGGACCTCGTGGGCTCCTATGCGAAGGACCTGGGATACGACGACGCCGAGGCCGCCCGCACGGCAGTCACCGCCGTCCACCTCGGCAAGGACCTCGCCGGGCTGCGCTACGCACCGCTGTGGAACTACTACACCGACGCGGAAAAGTGGGGCACTGCCAACGCCTGGCAGATCGTCACTGCGGATTACGTCACCACCACCGACGGCACCGGCATCGTCCACCAGGCACCCGCCTACGGCGAAGACGACCAGAAGGTCTGCGAGGAATTCGGCATCCCCGTGATCCTCTCGGTGGACGAGGGCGGCAAGTTCCTGCCCATGTTCGCCGTCGGGGAACTCGCCGACATCGCCGGACTGCAGGTCTTCGACGCCAACAAGCCGATCACCCGCGTCCTGAAGGCGGACGGCCGGCTGCTGCGCCAGGCCAGCTACGAGCACAGCTACCCGCACTGCTGGCGCTGCCGGAACCCGCTGATCTACAAGGCGGTCTCCTCCTGGTTCGTGGAGGTCACCAAGATCAAGGACCGCATGGTCGAGCTGAACCAGCAGATCAACTGGATCCCCGAGAACGTCAAGGACGGCCAGTTCGGCAAGTGGCTGGAAAACGCCCGTGACTGGTCCATCAGCCGCAACCGCTACTGGGGCAGCCCCATCCCGGTCTGGGTCTCGGACGATCCCAACTACCCCCGCACCGACGTGTACGGTTCCCTGGCTGAAATGGAAGCCGACTTCGGCCGGCTGCCGCTGAACAAGGAAGGCCAGCCGGACCTGCACCGCCCGTTCATCGACGAGCTGACCCGCCCCAACCCGGACGACCCCACCGGGCAGTCCACCATGCGCCGCGTTGAAGACGTGCTGGATGTGTGGTTCGACTCCGGGTCCATGCCGTACGCCCAGGTGCACTACCCGCACGAAAACGCCGACTGGTTCGAGAACCACAACCCCGGCGACTTCATCGTCGAGTACATCGGCCAGACCCGCGGCTGGTTCTACACACTGCATGTCCTGGCTACGGCACTGTTTGACCGGCCTGCCTTCCGCAATGTCATCAGCCACGGCATTGTCCTGGGCTCCGACGGGCAGAAAATGTCCAAGTCGCTGCAGAACTATCCGAATGTCTCGGAGGTTCTGGACCGCGACGGTTCCGACGCGATGCGCTGGTTCCTGATGGCCTCCCCGATCCTGCGCGGCGGTAACCTGATCGTCACCGAGCAGGGCATCCGCGACGGCGTCCGCCAGGCCATCCTGCCGCTGTGGAACGTGTGGCACTTCTTCAGCCTCTACACCAACGCCGCGAACAACGGCAACGGCTACGAGGCCAAGGCGTGCTACGACTCCACCGAGCCGCTGGACCGCTACCTGCTCGCCGCCACCGGCGACCTGGTCCGGGACATGGGCACGGCACTGGACACCTACGACGTGTCCGTCGGCTGCGAGATCCTGCGTGCCTACATGGACACGCTGACCAACTGGTACATCCGCCGCAGCCGCACGCGCTTCTTCGAGGAAGACACGCAGGCCTTCGACGTGCTCTACACCTGCCTGGAAACCGTGTGCCGGGTGGCAGCCCCGCTGCTGCCGCTGATCGGCGAGGAAATCTGGCGCGGCCTCACAGGCGGGCGCTCCGTGCACCTGACCGACTGGCCGGATGCTGACCTCTTCCCGAGCGACCCCGCCCTGGTGGAACGCATGGAAGCCACCCGCCGGATTGCCTCCGTCGGTTCCTCCCTGCGCAAGGGCGCGAACCTCCGCGTCCGCCTGCCGCTGTCCGAGATGACCGTCGTCGCCCCGGACGCGCAGTCCCTGACCGGCCAGTTCGCCGCGATCATCGCGGATGAGCTGAACCTGAAGAACGTCCGCCTGGTGGACGCCGCCGACGCCGACCCGGCCGAATTCGGCATCAGCCAGAAGCTCGTGGTCAACGCCCGCGCCGCCGGCCCCCGCCTGGGCAAGAATGTCCAGACAGCCATCAAGGCGGCCAAGTCCGGCGACTGGTCGGTGGACGACGCCGGAACGGTCACCGCCGGCGGCCTCGCCCTGGAACCCCAGGAGTACACGTTGGAGACCGTCGTCGAAACCGGCGAAGGAGAATCCGCCAAGGCGGTTGCCGTGCTGCCCGGCGGCGGCTTCCTGGTCCTCAACACCGAGGTCACCCCGGAACTGGCGGCCGAGGGCACTGCCCGCGACGCCATCCGCGCCGTCCAGCAGGCCCGCCGCGACGCGGACCTGCACATCAGCGACCGCATCCGCACCCGCATCAGCACGGGCGAGGAAGAAGCGGCAGCGCTCGAAGCCAACGTGAGCCTGGTGAAGGCTGAAACGCTCACGGATGACCTGGTGGTCACCGGAGACCTGGTCACCGACGGCGCCGACACCGACGCCGACAAGTACATCGTCACAGTGGAGAAGATCTAATGAGTTCAGCAGACCGCCCGTCCGGTTCCATTGACGGGTTCTCGGTGGAGAGCGTTTATGCCGAACTGCTCAGCCGCGCGCCGGAAAACAAGATGGAGCCGCGCATGGCTCCGCTGTTCCGGGCAATGGAAGTACTGGGGGAGCCGAACAAGGCGTTCCCGATCATCCACATCACCGGCACCAACGGCAAGACGTCCACGGCACGCATGATCGAAGCCGGGCTGCGTGCCTACGGGCTGCGCACCGGGCGGTACACCAGCCCGCACCTGACCAGCGTCACCGAGCGGATCAGCATTGACGGCGAGCCCGTCAGCGATGAAACGTTTGTCCGCATCTGGGACGAGATCCATCCCTACCTGGACATTGTGGACGCCGAACTCGAGGCTGCGGGCGAGCCCCGGCTGACGTACTTCGAAGCCGTGACCATCCTGGCGTTCGCGGTCTTCGCGGACGAACCGGTGGACGTGGCCGTTATCGAAGTAGGACTCGGCGGCATCACCGATGCCACCAACGTCGGCGACGGCACCGTGTCCGTAGTCACGCCCATTTCCCTGGACCACACCGAACTGCTGGGCGACGACGTCGCCGACATTGCCCGGGAAAAGGCCGGCATCATCAAGGAAGACGGGTTCCTCATCAGCGCCGCGCAGCCCATGGAGGCCGCGCAGGTGCTGCTCGAAAAGGCCCACGAGGCAGGCGTCCCGTTCCGGTTCGAAGGCGTCGAGTTCGGCGTTGAATCCCGGGTAATGGCAGTGGGCGGGCAGATGGTCACCATCAACGGCCTCGCCGGCCGCTATGAGGACCTGCAGGTTCCCCTGCACGGAGCCCACCAGGCTGAAAACGCCGCAGTGGCCGTGGCGGCGCTGGAAGCCTTCATCGGCGGCGGAACCAAGGAGCTCGACGTCGAACTGCTGCGTACCGGGTTCCTGACCGTCACCTCGCCCGGCCGCCTGGAAGTGGTGCGGACCGCACCCACCATCGTTGTCGACGCCGCGCACAACCCTGCGGGCGCGAAGGCGACCGCCGAGGCGCTGCGCGAAGCGTTCAACTTCACCAGCCTCGTCCTGGTGGTCGGCATCCTGGCGGAGAAGGACGCCGTCGGCATCCTGAGCGAACTCCGCGAACAGCTCGGCGACCTGGTCAGCGGTGTTGTGCTGACCCAGTCCGCCTCGCCGCGGGCCATCCCGGCCGAGGAACTGGTCCAGGATGCCGTGGACGCCGGGTTCGCGGACGAAGACATCCAGGTCGAGGCCGGCCTGGACAATGCGCTCGAATGGGCCGTAGCCAAGGCCGAGGAGAACAACGATCTCTCCGGCGGCGTGCTCGTGGTCGGTTCCATCACCGTGGTCGCCGAAGCGCGCACCCTCCTCGGAAAGTAGGCTTCGCAGCTATGGCTAAACTGACCAAAGCGCAGCGCGAATGGCGTCCGGGAATGCCCAAGAAGCGCCGCTCCGTCAAGGTAATGTTCGCTTCGACGGTGCTGACCCTGGAAGCCTTCGTGGTGCTGTTCGGGACGCTTGCCGTCTTCGGGCTGCACCGGGACAGCATCTCGCCGCCGCTGCTGCTTACCGGCGGTCTGCTGCTGGCGGCGGCGATGATCGGAACGTGCGCGCTGCTCTCCAAGCCGGCAGGCCCGCTGATCGGGTGGATCCTGCAGTTGGTGCTCATCGCCAGCGGTTTCCTGGAACCCATGATGTTCCTCGTTGGTGTGCTCTTCGCCCTTACCTGGTGGTACGGGCTTAAAGCCGGAATGCGGCTGGACCGGGAGAACCGCGAACGGGACCGGATGCAGGCCGAATGGGAGAAAGCACATCCCGAAGAAGGCAATGCGGCAGCCGGCCCCGAAACCGCCGCCGGCACCGACTAGGCTTAGATCCGATATCCGATCGTTCCAAGGAGATACACCGTGAGCACCGAGCGCACACTTGTCCTGATCAAGCCCGACGGCGTCGAGCGACGGCTCACCGGCGCCATCCTGGCCCGGATCGAGGCCAAGGGCTACACCGTGGCGGAGCTGAAGAAGACCGAAGCCACCCGCAGCATCCTCGAAGAGCACTACGCCGAGCACCAGGGCAAGCCGTTCTACGAGCCGCTGGTTGAGTTCATGCTCAGCGGACCGATTGTTGCGGTGGTCCTGGAAGGACAGCGTGTGATTGAAGGCTTCCGGTCCCTGGCCGGCACCACCGATCCCACCACGGCGGCACCGGGCACCATCCGCGGCGACTTCGGCCGGGACTGGGGCTCCGCCGTCCAGCAGAACCTGGTCCACGGATCCGACTCGCCCGAATCGGCTGCCCGCGAAATCGGCATCTGGTTCAGCTAGTACCGGAACAGACACATGAAGGGCCGGCACCAGTGATGGTGCCGGCCCTTCATGTGCAACGGGAGCTTACGGAATCAGCTTTTCGTCCCGCAGGCGTGCAAAGAGCGCCTTGAACGCGTCCTCCGTGCGGCGGTAACCGGTGAAGCCGGCGACCCGGCTCTTGCTCATATCCGTGAGTACCTCCACCTTCCGGCCAAGGTCGGCATCGGTGTGCCACCAGGAGGCCAGGCGTCCGAGATCCTGCTCGGCCAGACCGTGCTCGGCGGCAATCTTCGCCCAGGCTTCGGACATGCCGGCCATTTGCTCCTCCAGCGGGCGCGGCTCGGACTCAAACCCAACCGGCTCCACCCCGAACTCGGCGGCCAGCCGCGGCCATAGGGAGCGCCAGCGGAAAACGTCGCCGTTGACCACGTTGAAGGCTTCATTGGCGGTGTGCTCATCCGTCGCAGCCCAGAGCATGTGCTCGGCGAGCAGACCGGCATCGGTCATATCGGTGACCGAATTCCACTGGGTTTCGGAGCCCGGGAAAATGAACGGCATCCCGAGTTCCCGGCACAGGGTGGCCTGCACTGCAAGGGTCTGGCCCATGTTCATGGCGTTTCCGACGGCGAAGCCAATCACAGTGTGGGCGCGGTGAACGGACCAGGCAAAGCCCTGCCGCTCGGCCGCGGCCATCAGTTCGTCTTCCTGCGCATAGTAGAAGTTCTCCACCGGCAGGCGCGGTTCGTCTTCGGAGAACGGGGTATCCGGCATGGGACCCTCGCCGTACGCCTCGAACGGCCCCATGTAGTGCTTGAGCCCGGTCATCAGGGCTACATGCTCGAGGGGAGCGTCGGCGAGAGCCGTGAGCAGGTTCCGGACCATGGCCGAATTAACGGCAATGTTCTGGGCCTCCGTCTCCTGCCGGGACCAGGACGTAAAGAAGACATGTGTGGGGCGGGCGCCTTCCAGCGCCTGTGCCAGGCTTTCGGGAGAGCCGAGGTCCGCTGCAACCGGGACGACGCCGGGACGCGCCGGGTCGGGGTTTCCTGCCTTCCGCGACAGGGCCAGGACGGTCCAGCCCTCGTTCGAGAGCAGGTCCACCAGGGCCGCTCCGGCGATCCCGGTGGCACCGGCAACGAGTGCGGTGCGCGGGGTTTCAGAGCGGGCGGGCGTGGTTCTGAGCATGGTTCTCCTCATGGATCGAAATGCGGCGCTGCGGGGCAATCTTCCGTACGCCTTCTTCTGGGCCAACGGGGAACCGGCGGGGGAAATTCCTCACGGGTTCCGGAGAAAGTCGCCTAGGCTGTGGCCATGGCACTTATATACGACGCCGAGCTGCGTCCGGGCAAAATGGAATTGATCTCCGGCTGGTTGCCGGGCACTTGGTGGTTTCCCTCAACGGAACCGGTGACCGCTCGGAAGGTAGCTTCCTTCCGGTTCGATGACCCCGAGGGCGAGGTGGGAATCGAAACCCATATCGTGGAAGCCGGATCGCTGCTGGTGCAGGTGCCCCTGACCTACCGCGGCGCCCCGCTGGCCGGTGCGGAGGAATTCCTGATCAACGAAATGGAGCACTCGGTGCTCGGTCGGCGCTGGGTCTACGACGCCCTCGGCGACCCGGTCTACGCGCGGGCACTGGAAGCGGCCCTGCTCTCCCGGCAGCCGCAGGCGGCCCAGTACCTTGCCAACGACGGCGGACGCGAGCTGATGTCCGAAACCATGCAGGTGGCCAGCACGGGGATGCCCGACGGCGCCGGGCTGGTCGACGCGCCCGCTTCGGATCCGGAGGGCTGGGCAACCTCCGTCCTGACCGAGGGCGGCTGGGAGTTCTCCGTGGTGCGGTTGCTGGATGTGGACGGGCGTACGGCGCCGGATCCCTCGCTGACGGCCACCTGGGAGGGCCAGGAGATTCCGGTGGTGCTCGCCTGGGGACTTCCGCTGGAGCGGTAGTTTCCACCCCGGCCGCTGGAACTCCGGGGAGGTTAGCTGCCCAGGAACGAGTTCAGGAACCGGAAGAAGATGGACGCCGCCGTCGCGACCCAGAGGAGAACGACGATCGGCCACGCCCAGTCCGTCAGGAAGCGGACCAGGCCGGCCGGCGCCGGGATGGTGCCGGCCGTCAGGTTGCGGATGGTCGTGAAGACGAACAGCGGAATCATGGCCGCCCACACCGCGATGCAGTAGATGCACAGCACGTAAATGTCGAAGAGTGCCTGGCTCCACAGCCAGACCACGAACACCATGCCGAGCGTGACGCCGATCTGCAGTCCGATCCAGTACCAGCGGGCGAAGCGGGCACCGGCCAGCAGCCCCATGGCCGTAGTGATGACGACGGCGAAGGCCACGATGCCGATCAGCGGGTTGGGGAAGCCGAAGATCGCCGCCTGCCAGGTCTGGAACACCGTTCCGCAGGAGACCCAGGGGCTGATGTCGCAGCTGGTGATGTAGTCGGCGTCCGCATAGACGTGGAGGCGTTCAATCACCAGGATGCCGGAGGCGACCCACCCGACTACGGCGGTGACCAGCAGCGTCCAGGCAAAGGACCGGCGTTCCGGACGGACTGCAGCGGCTGCCTGGTCCCGGGGATCGGCGGCTTCGTCCGGGGTGGCGCCGGAAGGTGGACGGGCTGCGCTGGAGGGCACGGAAGCTCCTTACGGAGTAGCTGTCGGAAGTAACTATCTGCGTCGAGTCTATGCGCAGGGACGGGCCAAAAAGGCGGCCGTATGCGATAATGAAGCTTGGCTGACGGCGGAACCACATTCCGTTGCCGGTCCAGCGACAGGCTTCCGGTTCTGCCGGTGACGCTTCCCGTGAAGTTGGCCCATCAATCCGGATGGGAACCAGGGAATCCGCCGGCCAGACCTACCCAGAACAGCCGTAACGAAAATTATCCGTTCCGCAGGGGTAGCAGGAAAAGCGCCGCTGGTCTTCGAGTGATACCGCGCCCCACAGCTGGCACGACCTCGAATGACATCCAGACGACTTCCGGCTGGCGGGCAGGCTGCGATGCCACCGTACAGCCGACACATTGCCTTGGGGCATTGGAATGTGGCCAGTGCCGCAGGGCCGGAGCATAGGCCTACATGACTAATCAGAATATTGGAACCAATGAACTGCCTGTGGAAACCGGTGCGGCAGGGGATCTTCCCGTGCAGCCGGACGAGCAGCCGGCACCCGTAAAGAAGGCCACCCGCAGCCGACGCAAGTCCGTCCCCGCTGCGTCCCCCGCAGGGCAGCCCGCAGCGGACGCCCCGGAAGCCGAAACGGTTCCAGCGGAAACCCAGCCGGAAACCCCCGCGCCCGCCGCTGAGAAGCCCAAGCGCACACGCGCTCCCCGCAAGAAGGCAGCACCGGCCGAAGCAGTTACCCGGCCGGAGGAGACGCCCGAAGCCGCCGCCGAAGCCGCTTCCGCCGCCGCAGACTCGGTAGCCCTTGAAGCAGCTCCCGAAGCCGCTTCCGCTGAAGCAGCTCCCGCGAAGACAGTCCGCCGGCGCCGCAGCCCGGCCAGGAAGCCTGCCGCTGATGCCGTTGCCGCAGAGAGCGCTCCTGCCGTCGAGAACGCCGCTGCCGGCGAAGTGACGCTGGCAGCCGGTCCCGAGTCCACCAACACCGCCGAACCCGCCGCCGAAACGGCCGCCCCGGCACCGAAGACCCGTACCCGGCGCCGGGCCAGCACGCCGACCGGTCCGGCACGAGCGGCAGAATCGGCCACGTCCGCTGCCGCGGAAACCGCCGAAACCCCGGCCGAGCCGGTGCTGCCCGCCGCGGCTGAAGCACCCGCCAAGGAAGAGTCCCCCGCCAAGGACCAGGAGCCGGCCAAGGCCGAAGCCGCCGGGCCCACCTCCGCGCTGGATCCGTTCTCGGTACCGGAATCGCCCACATCGGTGCTGTTCCACGCTCCGGACCTCACCGCCGTACGTTCCGTGCCGGTGGCCAAGCCCGCCGAAGCGGAAGAAACGGACGAGCAGGAGGGCAACGAAGATTCCGGTCGTTCCCGCCGCCGTTCCCGCCGCGGCCGCAGCCGCCAGGGCTCGGAAGCAGGAACCGGGCAGGAAGCCGGAGCAGAAGAAGCAGCGACCGGCCCCGAGGACAACGAGTCCGACGGCGTAACCTCCCGCCGTCGTCGTCGGCGCCGCCGCGGGGATGCCGACCTGGAACTGACCGGGGGAGCGGACGATGATCCGCCCAACACCGTCACCCGGGTACGTGCACCGCGCGCCCACGCCGAGGCCCCGGTCTCGGACCGCGTCACCAGCGTCAAGGGGTCAACCCGGCTGGAAGCCAAGAAGCAGCGCCGCCGCGAGTCCCGCGAGTCGGGCCGCCGCCGCCACGTAATCACCGAGGCTGAGTTCCTGGCCCGCCGTGAGTCCGTGGACCGCCAGATGATCGTCCGCCAGCGTGACGAGCGGATCCAGATCGGCGTGCTGGAGGACGGCGTCCTCGCCGAGCACTTTGTCTCCAACACGCAGCAGGACTCCCTGATCGGCAACGTCTACGTCGGCAAGGTCCAGAACGTGCTGCCCAGCATGGAGGCCGCCTTCGTGGACATCGGCCGCGGACGCAACGCCGTGCTGTACGCCGGCGAGGTCAACTGGGATGCCGCCGGCCTGGACGGCCAGCCGCGCCGTATTGAACTGGCACTGAAGTCCGGCGACTCGGTCCTGGTGCAGGTCACCAAGGACCCGGTGGGCCACAAGGGTGCACGCCTGACCAGCCAGATCTCGCTGCCCGGCCGCTACCTCGTGTACGTTCCGGGCGGTTCGATGACCGGCATCTCGCGCAAGCTGCCCGACGTCGAACGCAACCGGCTCAAGAAGATCCTCAAGGACCACCTGCCGGAAAACGCGGGCGTTATTGTGCGCACTGCCGCCGAAGGTGCCAGCGAGGAAGAGTTGATGAATGACATCAACCGCCTCCGCGCCCAGTGGGAGAACATTGAAGCCAAGTCCACGTCCACGAAGACGCTGCCGCCCGAGCTCCTGTACGGCGAACCGGACCTGACCATCAAGGTGGTCCGCGACGTCTTCAACGAGGACTTCTCCAAGCTTGTGGTCTCCGGTGAAGAGGCCTGGGACACTATCGAGGCCTATGTCACGTACGTGGCCCCGGATCTGGTGGGACGCCTCGAGAAGTGGACCAAGGACGAGGACATCTTCTCGGCCCACCGCATCGACGAGCAGATCGCCAAGGCCCTGGACCGCAAGGTGTTCCTGCCTTCGGGTGGTTCCCTGGTGATTGACCGCACCGAAGCCATGACAGTGGTGGACGTGAACACGGGCAAGTTCACCGGCAGCGGCGGCAACCTGGAAGAAACCGTCACCAAGAACAACCTCGAAGCGGCCGAAGAAGTGGTCCGCCAGCTGCGCCTGCGCGACATCGGCGGCATCATCGTCATCGACTTCATCGACATGGTCCTTGAAGCCAACCGCGACCTGGTGCTGCGCCGTCTCGTGGAGTGCCTGGGCCGGGACCGCACCAAGCACCAGGTGGCCGAGGTCACCTCGCTGGGCCTGGTCCAGATGACCCGCAAGCGCATGGGCACCGGCCTGCTGGAAGTCTTCGGCGAAACCTGTGAGCACTGCGAGGGACGCGGTGTCGTCACGCAGGACGTACCCGTGGAGCATCGCCGCAGCACCAGCCACACGCCGGCCGGCAACGGCCACGCGGTTGCCGACGATAACCACCAGCAGCACCTCAAGCAGGAAAAGCAGTCCCGCGGGGACCGGAAGCGCAACCGCAGCCGCGGACAGAACGGGAACGTCCAGGCTCCGGAGGAGCAGCCGCAGGCTGACGAGCCGGTGCAGGAAGATGCCGAGCGGCAGGCGAAGGCCGAAGCCGCCCGTGCAGCCTTGGCCAGCATTGCCGCTGCGACCGCCGCCGCGCACGACGTGGTTGACGCAGTCGCCAACGGCAACGCGGGATCCACGGCGCCGAAGGAAGCAGCCGCTGACGAGTCCGACACGGAGCCGGGAGCCGTGCTGAACATCCAGGGCGAAACCGTAGTGGTTCCCCGCCGCCAGCGGCGCCGCCAGGTGAAGGAAGAACCCGTCCTCACGCTCGAAAGCCTGACCGAAGCCTTCAACGAGGTTGCCTCGGCTGTGTCCCAGCCGGCGAAACCGGCACAGGGAGCCGAAACGGTGCCTGCTGCCCAGCAGGAGCCAAAGTCCACCCGGCAGGCTGCACCGCAGGCACCGGAGGCACCCGCCCGTCCGGTGCGCCGCCGCAGGGCAGCCAGCAGCCCGCAGGGAGCCGCCGAGGTCACGGCGCCGGCCGCAGGGGAAGCTTCCTCCGCTCCGGCACGGCATACGGCCACGGCTGCCGGCAAGCCGCCGGTGGCCCGGGAGGAAAAGACCGGTGCTGCAGCTCCGGTGATCCTGGGCGTAGGCGTACCTGCCTCCGAGCTTTAGCGTCCCCGTTCCACCGTCTGCGGGCGGCCTGTCCCCGATGGGGCGGGCCGCCCGCAGGCGTTAAAGCCCGTACTGCGGACCCGCCGGGGCGCCGATGTCCGCAACACCGGGTCCATGGGATAAAGTAGAGACCGAGCAGTGGCACCGGGTAGGTGGCGCGTGGGTCGACACCGCACATGCATAGCGCATTTGCGGGTTATGGGCCCGTTAGCGTAGCCTTGAACTTCGGTGCGAACGCCTTCCAACCGTTTATCGGTTCAGGCGGAACTGCATGGCGCAAGGCGGGTCCAATCTGGATCTGGCTAAATGCGCATCCAAGTATTAAACGTCGAGAGAAGTGAGTTCCCAAGTGGTGTACGCGATTGTCCGCGCTGGCGGCCGCCAAGAAAAGGTTTCCGTCGGAGACCTCGTAACCCTGGACCGCGTCCCCGGTGGAGCCGGTAGCACCTTTGAGCTGCCTGCCCTGCTTTTGGTTGATGGCGACAAGGTCACCTCTGCTGCACAGGACCTGGCCAAGGTTACCGTGACTGCAGAAATCGTCGAGAACTTCCGGGGTCCGAAGATTGTTATCCAGAAGTTCAAGAACAAGACCGGCTACAAGAAGCGTCAGGGCTACCGCTCCTCGCTGACCAAGGTCAAGGTTACGTCCATCAACTCCTGATTCTCCTGCCGGCCCCAGGGCCGGGAACGCGGGTGTGATCCCGCCTGAGGGTTTCAATATCAGTTAGCAAAGGCAGGCAAAGAAATGGCACATAAGAAAGGTGCGAGTTCCACTCGCAACGGTCGCGACTCCAACGCCCAGTACCTCGGCGTAAAGCGTTTCGGCGGCCAGGTTGTCAAGGCAGGCGAAATCATCGTTCGCCAGCGCGGCACCCACTTCCACCCGGGTGAGGGCGTTGGCCGCGGAGGCGACGACACCCTGTTCGCCCTGGAAGCAGGCGCAGTTGAATTCGGCAGCCGTCGTGGCCGCCGCGTCGTGAACATCGTGGCTGCTGCAGCCGCCGAGTAATCACCGGCATTTAGCTTTTCCGACGGGGCGGGCCTTGATGGCCCGCCCCGTCGTTTTTTTAAGCCAAGTAGAATTGGCATGATCAAGAAGTTCCTCTGAAGGAGAACCATGGCCAGCTTTGTAGACCGCGTAGTGCTGCACGTTTCGGGCGGTACAGGCGGCCATGGTTGCGTGTCCGTCAAGCGTGAAAAGTTCAAGCCCCTGGGTGGGCCTGACGGCGGCAACGGCGGCGACGGCGGCGACGTCATCCTGCGCGTTGACTCGAATACCACCACCCTGCTGGACTACCACCACGCCCCGCACCGGCACGCCACCAACGGCGGCAACGGGATGGGCGACTGGCGCGCGGGCAAGACCGGCGAGACGCTGATCCTCCCCGTTCCGGACGGCACGGTCGTCAAGAACAAGGCCGGCGAGGTCCTGGCGGACCTGGTTGGAGAGGGCTCCGAATACATTGCTGCCGCCGGTGGCCAGGGCGGCCTGGGCAACTCCTCGCTTTCCTCGCAGAAGCGCAAGGCTCCCGGATTCGCGCTGTTGGGCGTCCCCGGCGAAGAGGCCGACATTGTCCTGGAGCTCAAGTCCATTGCCGATATTGCACTGGTCGGCTTCCCGTCGGCCGGCAAGTCCTCGCTGATTGCCGCCATCTCCGCTGCCCGGCCGAAGATCGCCGACTACCCCTTCACCACGCTGATCCCGAACCTGGGCGTTGTCCAGTCCGGTGACGTGCGCTTTACCGTCGCCGATGTTCCCGGCCTGATTGAAGGTGCCTCGGAAGGCAAGGGCCTGGGCCACAACTTCCTGCGCCACGTGGAACGCTGCGCAGCCCTGGTGCACGTGCTGGATTGTGCCGCACTGGAAACGGACCGCGACCCCATCGGGGACCTCGAAGTCATTGAGCGCGAGCTCGAGAAGTACGAAGTGGACATGAGCTACGCGGGCACCGACGGCGACGTCGTGCCGCTGAACCGCCGTCCCCGCCTCGTCGCACTGAACAAGGTGGACGTTCCTGACGGCCGCGACATGGCCGGGTTCGTCCGGCCGGAACTGGAGAAGCGCGGCTACCGCGTGTTCGAGGTTTCCGCGTCCAGCCATGAAGGCCTGCGTGAACTCGGGTTCGCCATGGCTGCCATCGTCAAGGAAGCACGGGACGCCGTGGAGAAGGCTCCGCCGCGCATCCAGCCGCCGGTCCTGAAGCCGCGCGGCGTTAACTACAAGGGCGGCTTCCTGATCCGCCGCGAGGAGCGCAACCTCGAGCCGCTGTTCCGCGTCCTGGGTGAGAAGCCGGTTCGCTGGGTCCAGCAGACCGACTTCACCAATGACGAAGCCGTGGGCTACCTGGCGGACCGCCTGGCCAAGCTGGGTGTGGAGGAGAAACTGTTCAAGGAAGGCGCCAAGCCCGGTGACGCCGTGGTCATCGGCGAGGGCGACGGCGTCGTCTTCGACTGGGAGCCCACGATGATCGGCGGAGCGGAACTGCTTGCCGCTTCCCCGCGTGGCAGCGATATCCGCGTCGAAGACTTCTCCCGCCCGACCCGCGAGGAAAAGCGCGGCGACCACCAGAAGCGCAAGGAAGCCCGCGCCGCGGCCCGCGACGAGCTCGAAGCAGAGCGCAAGGCAGGCATCTGGACCGAGTCCGTGAACTACAAGCACTCCACACGCCCTGCGGACGTCGAGGGTAACGTCGAGGGTAACGAAGAGGCGTAACACCTTCATCTTCCCGGTAGGGACGGGGTGCAGCGCATAGGCTGGGCAGGTTATGAGTGAACACATCGAATTCGCCACACCTGCCCGCCGTGCGTTAACCTCCCGCTCCGGGCTGGCCCGGGCCCGCCGGGTGGTCGTCAAAGTGGGGTCCTCGTCCCTGACCTCGGTGGCGGGCGGGATCTCCGACTCAGCCCTGAAGTCCCTGGCCGACGTGCTGTCCGCCCGGCATGCGCAGGGCACCGAGATCATCCTGGTCTCCTCCGGCGCTATCAGCGCAGGGTTGGCGCCGCTGGGGCTCACCAAGCGCCCGGCCCAGCTTTCCTCCCAGCAGGCTGCCGCCAGCGTGGGGCAGGGCCTGCTGATGGCACGCTACACCTCCGCCTTCAGTGCGCACGGTGTCACGGTCAGCCAGGTGCTGCTCACCATTGAAGACCTGATGCGCCGCACGCACCACGCCAACGCGCACCGCGCCATGGAACGGCTTCTGAACTTCGGTGTCCTGCCCATCGTGAATGAGAACGACGCCGTCGCCAGCCACGAGATCCGCTTCGGCGACAATGACCGTCTGGCCGCCCTGGTGGCGCACCTCGTGAAGGCCGACGCGCTTATCCTGCTCTCCGACGTCGACGCCCTCTACGACGGTCCGCCGTCCGAGGGTGCCCGCCGCATCCCCGAAGTCACCGGCCCCAAGGACCTGGCGGACGTGCGGATCGGGAAGGTGGGCAAGGCCGGCGTGGGGACGGGCGGGATGGCGACCAAGGTTGAAGCAGCCACCATTGCGGCGGAATCGGGCATCCCGGCACTGGTCACGTCCACAGCCAATGCCGCCGCCGCGCTGGCCGGAGAAGACGTAGGCACCTGGTTCACTACCCGTGGCCGCCGCCGGTCCATCCGCCTGCTGTGGCTCGCCCACCTTGCCCGTATTCAGGGCACCCTGGTGCTCGACGACGGCGCGGCACGGGCGGTGGGGGACCGGCACCGTTCGCTGCTGCCGGCGGGAATCACTGCTGTGAAGGGGCAGTTCGAGCCCGGTGACGCCGTGGCCCTGGCCGATACCGCGGGCCGCGTGATTGCCCATGGCCTGACCAACTACGGTTCGGACGAGCTGCCCTCCATGCTCGGCCGCTCCACCCGGGAACTGTCGCGCGAACTGGGGCGCGGCTATGAACGCGCTGTGGTGCACGTAAACGACCTCGTTCTCCTGCACCCCAACGAAGCACCGGAAGCCGGGCGGGATGCCGGCACCGGACCTACACTGGGAGCATGACTTCCGTGAACATAACTGAGGCCGAACTGGAACCCGCCGGCGCGCCGGACACCGGCGTCGAAGCCCAGGTCCATGCCCTCGCCGACCGTTCCCGCACCGCCGCCCGGCGCCTGGCCCGGGCCAACCGCGCCTGGAAGGACCGCGCCCTGCGGCAGATCGCGCAGAACGTCAACGCGAAACAGGCCGCCATCCTCGCGGCCAACGCCCGGGACGTGGCGGCCGGCCGGGACAACGGGACCTCAACAGCCATGCTGGACCGGCTGTCGCTGACGCCGGCACGCATCACCGCGCTGGCCGCAGCGCTGGAGAACCTTGCCGGGCTGCCGGATCCGGTGGGATCCGTGGCCCGCGGCCAGACGCTGCCCAACGGGCTGCGGCTGCGCCAGGTGCACGTTCCGATGGGCGTGGTCGCCGCCATCTACGAGGCCCGCCCCAACGTCACCCTCGATATTGCCGGGCTGGCACTGAAAAGCGGCAATGCGGTTCTCCTGCGCGGCGGCAGCGCCGCCGCGAACACCAACGCGGTCCTCGTGGAAATCATCCGCGATTCCCTCGAGGAAGCAGGCCTGCCCGCCGACGCCGTGCAGAGCGTTGACCAGTACGGCCGTGAAGGCGCCAACGTACTGATGAAGGCACGGGGCCGGGTGGACGTGCTCATTCCGCGCGGCGGCCGCTCCCTGATCCAGTCCGTCGTCACCAACGCCACCGTGCCCGTCATCGAGACGGGGGAGGGCAACGTACATATCTACCTGGACCATTCGGCGCCGGTGGAGATGGCAGTGGATATCCTGCTCAACGCCAAGACGCAGCGCCCGAGTGTCTGCAACACCGTCGAGACCCTGCTCATCCATGAGGGCGCTCCGGCGGCACGCGACGTCCTGGCGGCGCTGGCCGCCGCCGGCGTCCGCCTGCATGCAGACCCCCGGGCCATGGAACTGCTGCCCGCCGGAGTCAGCGCGGAAAAGGCCGACGACGGCGACTGGGGGCGTGAGTACATGGACCTGGACCTGGCCGTGGCGGTGGTGGACACGCTGGATGACGCGCTGGAGCACATCAGGCGCTGGACCACCGGACACACTGAAGCGATTATCACCAACGACCTTGCCAACGCCGAGCGGTTCATTGCGGAGATCGATTCGGCGGCGGTCATTGTCAATGCCTCCACCAGGTTCACGGACGGCGGCGAACTCGGGCTGGGAGCCGAGGTGGGCATTTCCACGCAGAAAATGCATGCGCGCGGGCCCATGGGCCTCAGGGAACTGACAACTACGAAATGGATCATCCAGGGCGACGGGCAGATCCGCGACTAGTTGCGTCTAATGCCCGGCGACGGGTCCGGCTGCGATGTGCACTCCGTTACGCGTACCATTGACTAAGAACCCGTTCCGCCGGCTGCCCGGCGGAACCTATCGATCTCTAGGGGAGATACATGCTGATCCAGCTTACGGGCGCCGTGTTTACTGCTGCCGAAGAACACCACGTTGATCTGCCGGCGTCTCCGTACGTCTACGGTGGAGTCATCTTTGCGGCGCTGCTGTTGCTGATGCTGATCACGGTTTCCTTCTCCAACGTGGGCAACCGCCACACGGCCGAGCCGGAGCACATTGACCCCCAGCGCCAGTTCCCCGACAAGCATGACCACGGCCAGGCCATCCGGGACTGACCCCGTACGTGGAGTCAGCGAAGGCGTTCTTCCCCATGGGTGAACCGCAGCGGACGGAAAGCAACGGAAAGCGCAGATTCCGCCTCGGGGTCATGGGTGGAACGTTCGACCCCATTCACAACGGCCACCTGGTGGCGGCGAGTGAGGTTGCGTCCACGTTCGATCTGGACGAAGTAGTATTCGTTCCCACCGGTGACCCCTGGCATAAGCCGGCCGCGCAGCAGGTGAGTCCGGCCGAGCACCGGTATTTGATGACTGTCATTGCTACGGCATCGAACCCGCGGTTCACGGTGAGCCGGGTCGACATCGACCGGCCCGGCCCTACGTACACCATTGACACTCTGCGCGATTTGAAGGCAGCGAGGCCCGAGGCTGACCTGTTCTTCATCACCGGCGCCGATGCCATGGCGCAGATCCTGTCCTGGAAAGACATCCAGGAGCTGTGGTCATTGGCGCGCTTCGTGGGGGTGACGCGGCCGGGGCACGTTCTGGAGAACGTCGGCCGGGATGACGTCTTCCTGTTGGATGTGCCGGCCATGGCGATTTCTTCGACCGACTGCCGACGCCGCGTGGCCGAAGGCAACCCCGTGTGGTACCTGGTGCCGGACGGGGTAGTGCAGTACATCGCGAAGCACCGTTTGTATGCCTCCGACAGGCAGGCTCCGAACTCCGCGGAAACCGAAACAGAACCAGTAGCGTAAATACACATACCGGATGGGTAGGAAATGACTAACGGTCCAGAGTCCGCGCCGCGGCGCAGCCGCCGGGCGGCCGACGTACCTGTGGATTCCCCGGCCGGGCCGCGGGAACGTGAGTCCCAGCAGCGCGCCCGGGACCGGGAAGCACTGCGTGCGTACAAGGCCCTGGCAGAGACGCCGGAGCGCCGCGACCCTGAGACCGCTCCGCCCACCCGCCGGCAGCTGAGGCTGCAGCAGCAACAGCGTGCTGCGGCGGCCGCGTCCGGGGCCGGCTCGGCCGAGTCGCCCGCGGACCTCCCGGCCCTGCCGGAAGCCACCGGACCGGTCCCTTCGGAACCTTCATCGCCTGCCGTTGCGCCCCTGCGTCGGGAACGACGCCGGCAGTCGTCATCGGCGGGCACGGACGCGGAACCGGAGTCCCCGACGTCGTCGGAACCCCAGGCTCCGGAACTGCAGGACCCGGAACCTCAGGCACAGGCACCGCAGCACAAGCAGGAATCCGGCTCCGGCTCGCAGGCAACCCGAAAGCAGAGCCGTCGCGCCGCACCGGCCCCGGCCGCACCGTCCGTTACGGAAGCTCCCGCTGCCGGCACGGACCCGAACGCCGACGTCGAGGGTATGAGCGTGGAGCAGGCCCTGGCTGCCCGTCAGGCACTGGAGGGACAGGCCCGCAACCATGTTGCCGCCATGGAGACGCTGCAGGTTGATGATCCGCAGGCCGTGGACCTGGAACTGCTGGCCCAGCAGAAGGCCCTGGCCGAACGAGCCAAGGTACTGAACCGCCGCACCCGCGCCATCCAGAAACTGTCGCAGGAAAACGAGCAGCGCAAACCTTCGCCGAGCGACCCGAGCACTGCCCACAACCTGGCGATGGTGACCCCGCTTGAGTTCGTGAATGTCCCCGGGATGGAGCATCCCGTGATGAAGGCACCGCAGACCTCGCATATCCCCATTGTTACCTCGTCTACGCCGGTGGTGGATCCGGAGGCTGCGGCCGCGCGTCCCCTGCCGGTTGTTCCCGCCCAGCGCCGCACGTCTGTGCCGCGCCGGGTACCTGTCGGCGCCACGGACGTGCGGCACTCACGGATCCTCGCCCGCGCGGACGCGCTGGTTAATAAACCGGATGAATCCGAGGAAGCTGCCGCCCCTATCGGTGCCCGCAGTGCCTTCGGACTCGACCCGCTAGATGTTATGACGGCCGGACTCGGCCGTACCCGGAGGCTGCGTTTTGCGGCCGCCGGTGTTGCAGGTCTGGGCACACTTGCCCTGATCGTCGGAGTACTAATGATCGTCGGCGGCCTTGGCGGCTGACCGATTACCCCAAGGAGAAACACTTTGAGCGCCACCGAATCTTCCATCAACATTGCACGGGCGGCGGCCAAAGCGGCCTCGGCCAAGATTGCGGACGATATCGTCGCCATCGACGTGAGCGAACGGCTCGCCATCACCGACGTCTTCCTCATTGCCTCGGCATCGAATGAGCGCCAGGTCAACTCCATTGTTGACGGCATCGAAGAGGAACTGTCCAAGATGGACCTCAAGCCCGTACGCCGTGAAGGACGCAGCGAAGGCCGTTGGGTCCTGCTGGACTACGCCAACGTTGTAGTGCACGTCCAGCACGAGGAGGACCGGGTGTTCTACGGCCTGGAGCGTCTGTGGAAGGACTGCCCCGAGGTTGACCTTCAGCTCGAAGACGCCCCTGCCGGCGCCGAGTCCGAATAAACTGTGACCGTGAGCGCCCCTGCCCCCTGGGATCCGGATTCCGCGTCGCGCCGGGTGGTTTTCTGGCGCCACGGACGCACGGAATGGAACCGGGCGGGGCGCTTCCAAGGGCAGCAGGATATTGCCCTTGACGCCGCCGGCCTGCGGCAGGCCGCCGAGGCGGCGGCAGTGCTGCGGTTTCTCGAACCGGACGCAATCGTTTCCTCCGACCTGAGCCGCGCCCTTGGCACAGGCAGAGCCCTGGCTGCCGAGACCGGTCTTGACGTTGTTGAGGATAAACGCCTCCGGGAAACGTTTGCCGGCACGTGGGAAGGTCGTACCTTCACACAGATCGCGGAGCAGGACGCACCGCTGCTGACTGCCTGGTCGGCGGGGGTAGGCAGTGCCCGCGCGGGCGGCGGCGAAACGCGCGTCGACGTCGGCCGGCGTGTCGCCGAAGCAGTGAGTGAGGCCGTGCTGGAACTGCCTGCCGGCGGAACCCTCGTGGCCGTAAGCCACGGGGGAGCGATCCGCGCCGGAATCTGTGCCTTGCTCGGCCTGCCCACGGAGTCCTGGGCGGTCATCTCGGGAGTATCCAATTGCCACTGGTCGGTCCTTCAGGAAATCCCGGACCGGCACGGTAATTCCGCCTGGCACCTGGCGCAGCACAATGTGGGGCTGGACTCGCTCCCCAGCGGCCCGGTGGAGGGCTGACAGCCCGTCTTTCCCGCCCGGCGGGGGAGTGCGAAGTGGATTTTGCGCTCCTGTTGATTTGTACTAAGGTAGAGGAGTTGCTTCGCCCCGGTGAGCGGAAAAGTGAAGTAAACAACCTTTAGTTTTGGGGCTGTGGCGCAGCTGGTAGCGCACCTGCATGGCATGCAGGGGGTCAGGGGTTCGAGTCCCCTCAGCTCCACCAAAACCTTCGGGAGACCGAAGGGTTTGCGGTGGAAAACCACTGAAATTTCGGGGCTGTGGCGCAGCTGGTAGCGCACCTGCATGGCATGCAGGGGGTCAGGGGTTCGAGTCCCCTCAGCTCCACCAAGAAAGAGGTCTGAGTTATCAGGCCTCTTTTTTCATGTCCGCACAACTCCGGCCCGGGGACGTTCGAGCCGTCCCGCGTTCCGTTCCCGCCGCACGTGCCCTCAGCGGCGCGCTGTCTGCTTTGCCGGCGGACCCCGCCTAGCGCAGCCGGTCTTTCTCTGTGATACTCGCCTCCATTGGGGATGGGGAGCCCGGCCTCGCGGTGTTGCTTTACCGGCGCCTGCCCGTCCAACGACCTGTAGTTGAGAAACCGGCGGAGGCAGTCTGATGGAAGAAGTAGACGTTGTTGTGGTCGGCGCGGGAACGGGAATGTTCGCGGCGCTTGCGGCCGCGCATCACGGGATGTCCGCGCTGGTGGTGGAGAAATCCCCGTATGTAGGCGGATCAACCTCGCTGTCCGGGGGTGGCTTTTGGATTCCGGGAAACTCTGTCTTGGAAGAGAACGGCCAGAAAGAGGACCCGGAGCGGATCCAGACCTATCTCAGGGAAGCCACCCGGGGCGAAGTCGAGGATGAGCGCTGGCAGACCCACATTGATGCGGGCCGTGCCACCGTCGACCTGCTGCGGAGCATGACGCCGCTGAAGTTTCAGTTCATGACCGAATATGCCGACTATTTTCCCGAGCTCCCCGGAGGGTCGGCTACAGGACGGGCCTGCGAACCCAAGCCTTTCGATGCCAAATCATTGGGTGCCGACCGGGCGCTTCTGCGGGAGCCCAAGCTCAAGGCGCCGTTTCCCATGCCGATTACCAGCCGCGCCTACAAATGGCTGAACCTGGTGGCCCGCAGCCCCAAGGGTGTGCTCACCGGTGCCCGTCAGCTGGGCCTTGGGGTAGGCGGCATGGCGCTTGGGCGCGAGTATCTGGCCGGCGGCCAGGCACTGGCCGCAGGTCTCCTCGCCGGGCTGCGAAAGGCAGGGGTGCCGATCTGGACGGAGTCGCCGCTGGAGGACCTGATCGTCGAAGATGGACGTGTCACCGGCGTCGTCGTTGAGCGTGACGGGCGGAAAACCAGTGTCCGGGCACGCCGCGGCGTCATCCTGGCCACCGGAGGGTTCGATCGAAACGCCGGGATGCGGCATGAATTCCAGTCTCCTTACGTCGATGGGTCCTGGAGTTTCGGAGCCGAGTCCAATACGGGTGATGTCATTTCCATTGCCCGGAACCACGGCGCGGATCTGGCCTTCATGGATGCAGCCTGGTGGTTCCCGGCCGTGCCCGCCCCGGGGCCCATGCCGGGCGCGCTCCTTGCAGAGCGGTCGCTTCCGGGGCAGATCATTGTCAACGGCAGCGGACGGCGCTTCATGAATGAAGCAGTGAACTACATGACTGCCGGGCAGATCATCACCTCGAAGCACAGTCCGGAAGACCCCCACATTCCCGCCTGGCTGATCTTCGACCAGCGATACCGGAACCGCTATCTGTTCGGCGGCGGGATCTTCCCGCGCCAACCGCTGCCCAAGGCCTGGTACGAAGCGGGCATCGCAAAGCAGGAGCCAACCCTTGAGAAGCTCGCCTCGTCACTGGGCATGGCCGAACTGCCCGCAACCGTCGAACGGTTCAACAGCCTGGCGCGGGCCGGGCGGGATGACGACTTCGGCCGGGGTGACAGTGCCTACGACCGGTACTACGGCGATCCCACCATTTCACCAAATCCGTGTCTTGGGCCCATCGATGCCGGCCCCTACTACGCGGTGCAGGTTGTCCCGGGGGATCTGGGCACCTGCGGCGGCGTACGCGCCGATGCCAACGGGCAGGCCCTGGCTACGGACGGTACCCCGATTCCCGGGTTGTACGCTATCGGGAACGCTGCCGGTAATGCATTCGGGCGGGTGTACCCGGGCCCCGGTGCCACCATCGGGCAGGGACTGACCTTCGGCTACGCCGCCGCTCGAAACCTGGCCGACGTGGAGTCCTGACCGGGTTTTGGTAAAGCCCCACCCCAACGGGTGGGGCTTTATCTGTGTGTGATGCAGGTCTCAATACTGGCCCGGACGAAGCCTTCCGTTCTTTCACTGCCGGCCTTAGGCTACTCATTGTCACATTGACAATAAATCAGGAGACCGTCATGAATGCAGTACTGGACTGGATGAACTCGCCGGCAGCAACCCTGCTTGGAGCACCCGTCAGCTGGATCGAAGTCATCGGGTTCGTCACCGGTGCAGCCTGCGTCTACGGTGTGGCCCGGCAGAAGGCCTGGAACTGGCCCGTGGGCATCGTTAACAACATCGCGTTCATGGTGCTCTTCTTCGGGGCCGGGCTCTACGGGGAGACCCTCCTGCAGGCCGTGTTCGCCGCCGTGTCCGTTTACGGGTGGCACAACTGGATCCGCGGCGCCAAGGACACGGAGCAGAAAAGCGACCTGCCCATCCGCGACGCCAGCCGGAACGAGGTGATCGCCGGCATCGCCGCCGTCGTCCTGGCGACCGCGGGGATCGCCATGATCCTCACCCACGGAACCGACTCCGAGGTTCCCTGGCCCGATGCCTTCGTCCTGGCCGCGTCGCTCCTGGCCACTTACGCGCAGGCCAAGAAGATTTTCCAGCACTGGTACGTCTGGATTGCCATCGACCTCGTCAGCGTTCCGCTGTACTTCTCCCGCGGACTCAACCTCACCGCCATCCTCTACATCGGTTTCACCGCACTCTGTGTCTACGGTCTGATCGACTGGAAGCGCACGCGCACCGCAGCCGTCCGCCCGGCTGCCGCAGCCGGAAAGATACCGGCATGAACCTGTTTGGACAGGGTGTCGTGATCGGCAAGTTCTATCCGCCGCACGTCGGCCACCGGCACCTCATTGCCCGGGCAGCGGAGCAGTGCACGAAGCTCGCCGTCGTTATCCTTGGCAGCAGGTTTGAGAGCATCACCCTTGAAGACCGGGTTAAGTGGCTTGCCGCCGAGTTCGCGGAGACCAACGTATCCGTGATCGGGATGCCCGATGACTGCCCCGTGGACTACAACTCCCGGACCATCTGGAAGGCGCACAACGAGGCATTGCGCATGGCCCTCAAGCTGAAGGGAATCACAGCCGTCGACGCCGTCTTCAGCTCCGAGGATTACGGCAGCGAACTGGCGCAGGACTTCGGCGCCGCCCACGTCATGGTGGACAGGCTCCGCACCGCCTATCCCGTCAGCGGCACCCTCTGCCGGGATGACCTCAGCGCAGCCTGGCGGAACATCATCAAAGGCGCCCGGCAGGACCTGGCCGTGCGCATCATCGTCGTCGGGGCCGAATCCACCGGCACCACCACCCTCGCCCGGGCCCTGACCGAGAATTACCGGGCGAGCTTTCCCGAGCTCGTCGACGTTCCCGAATTCGGCCGCCAGTACACCTACGACAAGTTCGCCGCCGTGCAGGAAGCAAAGCCCGACGCCGTCCTGTCGGACATGGTCTGGACCGCTGAGGATTTTGCCGTCATCGGTGAACGGCAGAACGAGATGGAAAACGAAGCCGCGGCGCGGTGCCCGCTGGTCATCGCCGACACGGATGTGATCACCACGTCCCTCTTTGAGCGGGTCTACATCGGTGAGCAAAGCTATGGTTCCTACCTCGCCGTCGACCGGCTGCCCCGCCGCGACCTCTACCTCATTACCGACCACGACGGCGTCCCGTTCGAGGACGACGGATGGCGCGAGGCCGAGCACCCCCGCGCCGAGATGACCGAATGGTTCAAGGAGGAGCTCACGGCAGCCGGACACTCCTGGATCCTCGTTTCCGGCACTCCGGAAGAGCGGATATCCACGGCAACTGAGATAATCGACCTCATCATCGCCCAGCGGAACCGCTTCACCTCCCCGCCCTGGGCAAAACGGACGGTACTGACAGGAGCCTGATGGCCACCGAAGAAGAACAGTTCCTTCAGGACTACGCGCCCAGGGAGTATCCCTCCGTTGCGCTGACCGTGGATCTGGTCGTCTTTGCCGTCAAGGCAAGCACTCTCCATGCAGCCTTCGTGCGCCGCGGAGGGCACCCCTTCAAGGGTGCCCTGGCGCTGCCCGGCGGCTTCGTGGGACCGGACGAGGATGCCCTCACAGCCGCCTGGCGCGAGCTGCAGGAGGAAACCGGCCTGGAGCTGGGTGCGCACCGCGCCTACGTCGAGCAGCTCGCCACCTTCAGCTCACCGGGCCGCGACCCGCGCATGCGCGTGGTATCCGTCGCGCATCTGGCGCTGCTCGCAACCGACGGCAGCGCCCTGCCCGCACTGAACCCGGGCACCGACAGCGCTGCAGCACAGTGGCTGCCCGTGTACGAGGTCCTCGCCAGTGAGACGCTGGCCTTCGACCACCGCGCGATCCTCACCGCCGCCCTGGACCGGCTTGCCGGCAAGATCGAATACACCCTTACCGCTGCCAGGCTGCTGCCCGAGGAATTCACCCTCTACCAGCTGCGGCGGGTGCACCAGGCCGTATGGAACACCGACAAGCTCGACGCCGGGAACTTCACCCGCAAGATGACCGGCGCCCTGCGCGACACCGGACGCAAGGTCCTCCGCGACAAGGGCGCCCCCGCGGCGCTGTTCACGGTTCGGGACGAGTACCTCAGCCCGCCGATGATGCGCCCGGTGTGAGGCCTTTCGGCCGGGCCTGGGCGGTCAGCGTCCGTCCCGCCAGGTCCGGAGGACCCCGGCAACAATAAGGGCCTGCCCTGCGCAATAGGTCAGCATCACGAGGGGGTTGGTCCAGTCAGGCATCTGCTCGGGCAGGAAAATCCGGCAGGCCAGGATCGTGTCCGAGGAAAGGAACAGCAGGCCGCCGGCCGCGACCATCGGCCGGCACCGCGCCGCCGTCGCCGCCGTGCCGGCAAGGACAATGCCGTAGGCGGCCACGGCCAGGGCCAGACCGCCCAGTGCCGGCCACAGCACCACGAGCATCAGCACCCACCACAGCGGGAAGACCAGTGCCCACCGCGGGATTCGCCCGGCAGCGGCATACCGTGCCAGGAGCCAGATGTAACAGATATGGGCGACCCCGAAGGAGCCGAGCATCACCGGCAGTTCCGGTGCCGACGGGAAGAACGCGGCTGCGCCGTCACCAATCCAGGAGAAAAACAGGGCCGCAAGCAGCAGGGACGCCGGCAGCATCCGGCCGGCAGGCCCGCGGACGACGCCGCGCGCGCCCCACAGAGCGGCAATGGCAAGCAGCGGCATCAGGGTGAGCTTGGTGGGCTCGGCTATATCGGTGGCTTCGACCGCACGCGCCCCGATATGAACGGCAGAGGCTGCGGCGAAAGGCAGGAATCCCCACCACCAGGATCGGGGCAGGACGGAAGTCTGGCTTGGGGCGGGCGCGGCGGTCACGGCACTCCTTCGGGTCGGCTGCAGACCATCGTACGGTGCCCCCGGCGCGCTGGCCGTTAGGCGCCCAGCACCCGGTCCAGATAGGCGTTGGCGAAGACCCGGTCCGGATCCAGCCGTTCCCGTACCGCCAGGAAGTCCCCGAAACGCGGATACTGCTGAGCCAGCGCCGCCGCGTCGAGCGAATGCAGCTTGCCCCAATGCGGCCGCCCCCCATGGGCGAGCAGAAGTTCCTCAACAGCGTTGAAGTACTCGGCAAAGTCCTCCCGGTAATAGCGGTGCACGGCTATATAGGCGGTGTCCCTGCCGTAGGCGGTGGATAGCCACCGGTCATCGGCGGCCGCCCAGCGGACCTCTACGGGAAAGGAGATCCGCCAGCGGTGTTCCTCGATCAGCTGCTGCAGGGCGGAGAAGGCAGGCCCCACTCGGTCCGCCGGAACGGCGTACTCCATCTCCCGGAACCGCACGGTGCGCCGGGTGGTGAAGACCTGCGCCGAGGCATCCGAATAATCCCGGCCGCCGAGCAGCCGTGCCGCTGCGGCGTTGACGGCGGGGACTACCGCCGGTACGGCACTGCCTGCAGCGCAGGTGGCCCGGAACACGGTGTTCGCCAGCAGGGTGTCGTTAATCCAGCGCGCACCGGGGCCGGGCGGACGGCAGCGTGCAGTGCCTGGCAGGCGGGTGTTCGCCTTCGTGGCAGCCCGAGCGGTGTGCGGAAACCAGTAAAACTCGAAATGGTCGGTTGCTTTGATCCGGTCCGCCAGGCTCTCGAGTACCTCCGCCAGGGGTTCGGAGCGTTCCTGGGCCTGGAGTACGAATGCGGGTACGCACTGGAGGGTGACGTCGGCGATGACACCCAGGGCGCCCAGTCCGAGGGCGGCGGCCGGGAGCAGGGGGTCGTCTTCACCCACGCTCAGCAGGCCGCCGTCGGGCTGAACCAGGGTCACTCCCACCACCTGGGTAGCCATCCCGCCGAACGCGGCGCCCGTTCCGTGCGTACCGGTGGAGACTGCGCCGGCGATGGACTGCCGGTCAATGTCCCCGAGGTTCGGCATTGCCAGTCCGTAAGGTTCAAGCAGCGACGGTATCCGGTGCAGCCGGGTGCCGGCACGCAGCCGCACCCGGGACCTTCCGGTGTCCACTGCGACGAGCCCCTGCAGGGCGCTGAGGTCCAGTTGGACACCGTCGGTGGCGGCGATGTCGGTGAAGCTGTGGCCCGCGCCCACGGCTTTGACCCGCCGCCCGGCACCGGCTGCGTCGGCGACGCACCGCTGTAGTGCTGCAGCATCGGCCGGGCGCTCCACGCGGAGCGGTTCCGCCGTCACGTTCCGTCCCCAGTTTTCCCATACGGTGCCCGCCGCGGTCACAGGAACGCCTTCCCCTCGCCGCGGTAGGTGGGTAGCGTGCCCACGATCTTCCCGCGGTCCACGACCTGGTACTCGTTGAAATGTTCGGCCGGCTCGCCGCTCTTGGCGTGACGGAACCAGACGCGGTCACCGGGATGCAGCGTCCCGGCAGCTGCGCCGCGCAGGGGTGTCTGCACCTCACCCGCCCCTTCCCGCGGGAGGAAACGCAGGCCCGGAGGCCAGACCGGACGCGGGGCGCGGCTGGGTCCCGGCGGCCCTGAGGCGATCCATCCGCCGCCAAGCACGGTGGCGGTGTCCGACGTGGGACGGCGGACGACGTCGAAGGCATAGGCTGCGGCGGGAGCCGGCGTAAACGCGCGGTAGTTGTCGAACAAGTGTCCGCCGAAGAGCCCGGACCCGGCCGTGATTTCGGTGACCGCGGGATCCGCTCGCGTGGCTTCGATGGAGCCGGTGCCGCCGCCGTTCACGAATTCGAGCGGGCATAGTTCGCGCAGCCGCCCGGCAATGAGCTGCCTGCGGTCCAGGAGCTCGGCCATGGACCGCGGCTGGAGGTGCCGCATCAGGACATTCATCGGACCTGCCCCGGGAACGGCATCGCCTACGCCGGCTACCTGGGCTTCGTACATCATCAGGCCTACCAGCCGGAAGCCGGGACGGGCGGCAATCCGCCGGCCCAGCCCGACGGCGTCGTCCGGGGTGTGCAGGGGAGAACGCCGGGTGCCGATGAAGCCCAGCGCCGGCGCCTGCCAGGAGGCATCCGCATCCAGGCAGATACGCACTTCGGGGCGCTTTCCCGCCGGCGCCAGGGCATCTATCAGGTCCAGCTGGGATTCGTCATCGACCATCAGGGTCACCCGGGCGGCCAGCCGCTCGTCCCCGAGGAGCCGGGTCAGGGCCGCTCGGTCCGTGCTGGGATACCCCACCAGGACGTCCGTGCACTGCTCCGCCAGCCACAGGGCCTCGGGAAGCGTGTAGGCGAAGACGCCCTGGAAACCGGGGAGCGGAAGCAGCGCCTCGATGACGCCGCGGACCCGGAGGGACTTGCTGGCAATCCGCAGGGGAACACCGCCGGCGCGCCGGAGCAGGTCCGCGGCGTTGAGCCGAAGAGCCTCCAGCTCCAGCACTGCCACCGGCGCGGGCAGTGCCGCGGTTGCCTCCGACAGGGCGGGCCAATAGGTTTCCGGGGTCAGCCAGGGCAGGAGAGCGGCTGCGGTGTCCGGTGGGGCCGGGAAGCCGGACGGGAACAGTTGCAGAGGGGGAGCCGGAGTCCCGGCGTCGTTGCTGTTGCCCATGGTGACCTCCGTTGTCTGCACCCACCCTAAACGCGGAACACCTCACCCTCCAGCACGCAACGCGCTGCACCCGGCGGGCTATCTGCGGGATGTCACAGACAAACACCAGACTTCCGGGTTAGGGTGGTCACATCTGTAGAGCGATACCGCTCGCCACGCCGACTGGGAAGTCGTACACCACCAGAAGGCCGCATGAGCATAACCGCATCCTCCACTGCACCTGTTGAAGAAGTCCCGAGCGAAAAGAAACCGCGCCGGAACAACGTCACCAGCACCTACTCCGGACTGCTCAAGGCCGTCCGTGACGAAGGCCTGCTGAAACGCCGGAGCTCTTTCTACATCACCACGTTCGTGTTCCTGTGCGTCGGCCTCGTTGCCGCCGCGACAGGATCTTTCTTTATCGGGGAAAGCTGGTTCCAGCTGCTCATCGCCGCGGCGCTGGGCATCCTCCTGACGCAGCTCGCGTTTATTGCGCACGAGGCATCGCACCGGCAGGTCTTCGAATCGGGTCCGGCTAATGACCGGGCCGGCAAGTTCGTGGCGAACGCCGTCGTCGGCATCAGTTACCAGTGGTGGATGAACAAGCACAGCCGGCACCATGCCAACCCCAACACGGTGGGCAAGGACCCGGATATCGACATGGACACCATCTCCTTCCTTCCGGAGCAGGCGGCACGCCAAAAGGGCTTCATGGCCTGGTTTGCACGCCGTCAGGGCTGGTTGTTCTTCCCGCTGCTGATGCTGGAGGGCATCAACCTGCATGCGACGTCCATCAAGCACCTGTTCGCAAACAAGCAGGTCAAGGGACGCATCTCCGAACTGGTTATGGTCTTCACCCGGCTGGGCCTGTATCTGGCTGCCGTGTTCTTCTTCCTGCCGGTGGGAATGGCCTTCGCCTTCATCGGTGTGCAGCTTGCAGTGTTCGGTGTCTACATGGGTGCTTCGTTCGCCCCGAACCACAAGGGCATGCCGATTCTCCCCAGGGACTCCAAGGTCGATTTCCTTAGCCGCCAGGTTCTGACTTCCCGGAACATCGTAGGCCGCGGCATGAACACCCTGATGGGTGGCCTGAACTACCAGGTGGAGCACCACCTGTTCCCGAGCATGCCCCGCCCGTCGCTGGCCAGGGCGAGCGAACTGGTGAAGGAACACTGTGCCAAGCACTCCATCCCCTACACCGAGACCACACTCGTGCAGTCCTATGCCATCGTGGTTCGGTACCTCAACGAGGTAGGTCTCTCCGCCCGGGATCCGTTCGACTGCCCGGTCCGGTCCAAGTACCGTATCTAGCTTGCGGATCCGCCGGAGCAACGGCGAATACCTGCGATCGAAGCATCTGACAGACTAGGAATATGACAAAAAACCCCGCAGCCCGTCCGGCGGACAAAACCCCGGTGGCCCACCTCGGCATGCGCATGGAGGATTCCCTGCATGCATGGCGCGATGAACGTGCCCGGAAGCGGGGGGACGTGCAGACAGTCCTTCCCTTCACCGGCTACGGCTCCACTAAATGGGTGCGCGTGCTTGGCCGGGTCATCCTGGCCAAGCCCGGTTATTTTGACGGTGCTGAAAAGTCGATGGCGTCCAAGGCGATCGCGGACGGCATCCGCGGCTGGCGGAACTTCATGAGCCCGCCGGTAAACAAGGCCACGGTCACCGTAATTGTGGGCGACCAGAAGCATGTGGTCACCGCGGACCGAGGGGGAGTAGTTGACGCCGTCCTGCCTGCGGATCTTGCTCCGGGGTGGACCACCGTCCTGCTTCGTTCCGAAGACGGTGAGGAAACCACCGCTCCGATCTACGTGGTGGATCCCGCAGCCGAGGTGGGCGTGGTGTCCGACATTGACGACACCATCATGGTCACCGCACTTCCGCGGCCGATGCTGGCAGCCTGGAACACCTTTGTCCTCGATGAGCATGCCCGTACGCCCACACCGGGCATGGCCGTGATGATGGACCGCCTCGCGCGGGAAAACCCCGTGGGCCCGGTGCTTTACCTCTCGACCGGCGCCTGGAACGTGGCCGCTACGCTGACCCGGTTCATTACCCGCAACCTGTATCCGGCCGGTCCGCTGCTGCTGACCGACTGGGGTCCCACCACGGACCGCTGGTTCCGCAGCGGCCAGGCGCACAAGCGCAGCCAGCTGGAACGGCTCGCCCAGGAATTCCCGGACATCAAGTGGCTGCTGATCGGCGACAACGGCCAGCATGACGAAGAGATCTACGCCGACTTCGCCCAGCGCCACCCGGAAAACGTCCGGGCCATTGCCATCCGCCAGCTCTCGGCCGGCGAAGCGGTGCTGGCCGGCGGCCGGACGGGCAAGCCCGGGGAGACCCCGGTGGACGTGCCCTGGATCTACGCGCCCGACGGCGCCGGGATGGCCCGTCAGCTTGCCGAGATCGGTCTGCTGACGGACGAGGGGTAGCTTTCCCCCTTTCGCTAAACGGCTCGTGCCCTGGGAGGTCCCGGGGCACGAGCCGTTTCGCGTTTTAGGGCAGTTCTGCCTCAGTGATCGTTACTCCCCAGGGAACGCCTTCCGCCACGGTCACCGTCACGTCAATGATGCCTGCGGCGGGCCGCGCATCCACCGTCGCGGTGGTGGTTGCGCCCTCCTGCCCACACGAGAACGACACAGGGCCGAGCTTCGCAACGTCAACGGTGACGGTGCTGGCCCGGGCACAGTTTGCGTGGAAGGTAAGGGCCTCGGCATCACTGCGGACACCATGGACGGCGAAACTGCCGCCGTCCGCGTCCTCCATCTGGGTAACGAGGACAGCTGGGCCCTGGTCCGGCGCCGAGACCGGGAAAGCCGATCCGGACGGGGCTCCCGGGCTCTGGGTTGCCGGGCTCTGCGTTACCGGGGTCTCCGGGGCAGCGGAACCTTCCGCTGTTTCTGGTGTATCTGCTGTTGAACAACCTGACAGGGATATAGCGGCAAGTGAAAATGCGGCTAATGCCGGAAGTACAATTCTGCGTTGTTTCATTAACATTGGTTCCCCCTTTTTAGTGGGGAGGCCCTCCATGTTGTCTAACCCGATTTCCGGGCGGCTGACCCCTACGGATGGTGCTTTATGAATCGCAGTTCAATCTGTGTTTACATTTCGAAGTCTTGCTTTTCCGCCGGGCGCTGTCAACCAGGGGATGCGTCCCCGAAGGCCCCGGGACCCCGCGGATGCGTATTATTCCGCGCTTTTTGGGGAATTCAAATTGAATCGAAGGAACAGGTTTTCCGGGGGAGATTTTCGGGTATTGGCGGTGTGAATTCAGCCGGGGCGGAGGGCATGGTCCTAACGGTCCGCCCGCGCCGCAGGACAGGGAGAAGCGGACCTAGGCATCGTCGTCGGACTCCGTGTTGATGATCCGCAGGATGCGGCGCAGGTCCATGGCCAGGGCCGCCGTGGCATCCACCGGGCTGTCAGCCGAGGCTGAGGTATTGACCAGCCGCACCAGTTCCACGAGCGCCTGGGTCGCCGTGGAGTGTTCCTCGCTTTCGGGATCCCAGGTCTCCACCGCTTCGGCGCAGGCGTTTACGGCCTCGGCCAGCGGCACGGTCAGGGCGGACGGGACAGCGACGTTCTGCGGATTCCGCCAGATGGCGTCGGTGAGGACTTCGGTCATATCCTTCACGTGCCGGGTGGCACGTTCCATCGCCCGCAGCGCCCGGTAGTCGGCAGTGAAATCACGGCTGTACTTGCGGCTGCGGATGTTTCCGTGCCGGCTGGTGTCTGCCAGCTCCACGGCTTCCCGGACCTCCTTGGTCAGGGTATCCAGTTCACTCTCGCGCTGGGACCAGTCCTCGTGTTTGGGCGGCCAGGTTTCCTCCAGCGCCGTCCCCATGTCCCGCAGCTGCCGTGCCAGCGATTTCCGCAGTGTCACCAGCCCGTTGACGGCGCCGTTCAGGTGCAGGGGCGGGAAGACGAGGGCGTTTACGCCCAGCCCGACAGCAACGCCGACCAGCATCTGCACGCCGTAGCCGAACGAGTAGCCGTCCGGATCATCACCGCCCAGGACCAGCACGAACAACGCAGCCATCGGCACGTATTCCCGGCCGGACGCGCCCAGGAAGGACAGCCCGCCAAGCAGCACGCCGATGCCGACGATCACGGAAATCGTCCAGACATTCGGGGTGCCGATCAGCAGTGCCCCCAGCGCCAGGAGCATGCCGGTCATCAGGCCCGCCAGGGTCTCCATGCCGGTGCGGAATGAGCCGGACACCGTGGGGTACATGCTGACAATGGCACCCAGCGGCGCGTAATACGGGTACTGCGAAGCCACCCCCGGCACATGCGGGGCGAGGGTCCAGGCGATGCCGACAGCAAGGGTCGCCTTGAAGGCGAGCTGGAAGCGGGTGACACGCAGGACTCCGGTCACCCGGTTGGTAACGGCACTCAATGACCGTTTGGAGATGGTTTTTTCGCCAGTGGTCATGTTTCGAGTATGGCCCGAGCCCAACTCGGGAAACGACTTTTCAGCCCTGACCGGCGCCGGATGTGGGGAGCGGCACTATGCTCCGGCGGCCCAACACATCGGCCAGCCGGTCCAGGAAGAGCCGGACCTGCACGTTTTGTTCGTGGATCAGCAGGGCGAAAATGCTGCGCGCCAGACGGATCTCGGGGACATCCAGCACCACCGTCCCGGCCGGCCGGTTCAGCATTGCCAGTTCCGGCACCAGCGCCGCGCCCAGGCCGGCGGAAGCCATCGCCAGGCTGGCATTGAAGTCATCGCAGTACGCAGCCACCTGCGGGTGGAGGCTGCAGCTGGCGAAGAGCCGCTCAATCACCAGGGCGTCGGGGGTGCCGGGATGGTGCATGATCCAGGGCATCCCGGCCAGCTGCTCGGCGGACACCTCGGCACCGCTGCGGATGCCCCAGGACTCGGGCAGCACTACACGGAAGTTATCGTCGCCCAGCCAGCGGCGGCTGATGGAGGAGGGCCAGGCCAGTCCGCCCTGGCCCACCTGGTACACCAGGGCGACGTCGAGGTTTCCTCCGGTGCGCAGTCCCTGGATGGTCTGCGCGGGTTCGGCAACGGAAAGCAGCAGGTCAATTCCCAGGTCCCGCCACTGGGGCGAGGCCAGCAGCTCCGGCAGGGCGAAGGTGGCCAGGCTGGGGAAGATGCCCAGGCGCAGCACCTCTGAGCTGCCCGGTCCGGGACGCGCCGCGGCCGCCAGGAGGGCATCCATGTCGGTGAGCACCTTGACGGCGTGCCTGGCCATAACGACGGCGGCTTCCGTGGGTGAGGCGGTGCGGGCGGAACGCTCGAACAGTCGCGCGCCGGTGTCCTTCTCCAGGGCGGACATCTGCTGGGACACTGCCGAGGCCGTGTAGCCCAGCCGCAGGGCGGCTGCGGCAAACGAGCCGGTGCGGAGAACCTCCAACAGCGTCTTCAGGTGCACGGGGTTCAGCATCCCTGCGCCCTCCTTCCTCGCCCCGGCGGGGCCGACCACAATATCTAGTGTTGCCGGGTACTAGACCCGACACGCCCACGGTACGCGACACGCTTGAATCTTGCCTGCCTCGTCACATGTGCACGGCGTTCTGCACAGGCTGTGGAGAACCCCCGCCGGGCCGCTGAAATCCCGCCTATTTACGCGGCATCCCCTGTGCACAAACTGTGGACGGCGGCCCTGTGTAATGACATACTTGTAATACATCATGTAGGGGTTCCACCTTGGGGGGCGCACTAGATGTAGTGTCTGGGCATGGAACTGGATGTAGTATCTAGGAACAGACTTCGAGAGCTTCACCAAGCTTCACAAGCAAGTTTTTGAACACGACGAGCGTCCAGTATCGCCGGCTTCATCAGGCACCACAGAACAGACTTCACGCTTCACTAGGGGAGACCACGCCATGACCGTTACGGTTTACACCAAGCCCGCCTGCGTACAGTGCAACGCCACTTACCGCGCCCTCGACAAGAAGGGCATTGTGTACCAGAGCGTCGACATGTCGCAGGACCCCGAGGCCCTCGAGCGCGTCCGTTCCATGGGCTACATGCAGGCCCCCGTTGTCGTCACCGAGCAGGACTCCTGGTCCGGCTTCCGGCCCGACAAGATCGAAGAGCTGGCCCAGGCGCAGGTTTCCTCCGTAGCCTAGGGAGCCGCCGGGCTCCGTCCGGCTTTCCCGCCGCAGCACCTCGCATCACGCACCACCCGCGCAATACCCGTCAGGAGCGCAGCAACCATGGCACTGGGGATGGCAGACCAAGCCGGCTTTGCGCCGGCATCGGCATCCGCAGGGGATAGACAACCGGAAACGGACGCCTCCCTGATCTACTTCTCCTCAGCCTCCGGGTATACCCGCCGCTTTGTGGAAAAGCTCGGGATCTTCGCGGCGGCTCTTCCGCTCCACACCTCCCAGCCCACACTGCTGGCCACCCGGCCCTACGTACTGCTGCTTCCCACCTACGGTGGAACGGCAGCATCACCGGGAGCCGCAGCCCGGGGCGCCGTTCCCAAACAGGTCATCAAGTTCCTGAACAACGAGCGCAACCGCTCCTTGATCCGGGGTGTGATCGGAGCGGGCAACACAAACTTCGGGGAATCCTATTGCCTCGCGGCGGACATCATCGCCGTGAAGTGCCAGGTCCCCGTGCTGTATCGATTTGAACTCATGGGCACGTCCGAGGACGTTGCCAAGGTTAACGAAGGATTGGAAAAGTTTTGGACACATCAGTCGCAGAAGCCGGCATGACGGACTCCAAGGAGCTCCCGGAGGCTTACAAGGGCCTGGGCTATCACGAGCTCAACGCCATGCTGAACCTGTACGGCAAGAACGGAGAGATTCAGTTCGACGCCGACCGCGCTGCTGCGCGCCAGTACTTCCTCCAGCACGTTAACAACAACACGGTCTTCTTCCATGACCTGGAAGAGAAGCTGGAATACCTGGTCAAGAACGACTACTACGAGCCGGAAACGCTCGACCAGTACTCCATGACCTTCATCAAGGAGCTGTACAACCGCGCCTACAAGAAGAAGTTCCGCTTCGAAACCTTCCTCGGCGCGTTCAAGTTCTACACCTCGTACACGCTGAAGACCTTCGACGGCAAGCGTTACCTGGAGCGTTACGAAGACCGTGTCTGCATGGTTGCCCTGCACCTGGCCCGCGGCGACGAGCAGCTCGCCACGCAGATGGTGGACGAAATCATCGAAGGCCGCTTCCAGCCCGCCACCCCCACGTTCCTCAACGCCGGCAAGGCCCAGCGCGGCGAGCTGGTCTCCTGCTTCCTGCTGCGTATCGAGGACAACATGGAGTCCATCGGCCGCTCCATCAACTCCGCTCTGCAGCTGTCCAAGCGCGGCGGCGGCGTTGCCTTTGCGCTGACCAACATCCGCGAGGTCGGCGCGCCGATCAAGCAGATCGAGAACCAGTCCTCCGGCGTCATCCCCGTGATGAAGCTCCTCGAGGACAGCTTCTCCTACGCCAACCAGCTCGGAGCCCGCCAGGGTGCCGGTGCCGTGTACCTGCACGCCCACCACCCGGACATCAACCGGTTCCTGGACACCAAGCGCGAGAACGCTGACGAGAAGATCCGCATCAAGACCCTCTCGCTCGGCGTCGTCGTTCCCGACATCACCTTCGAACTGGCCAAGCGCGACGAGGACATGTACCTGTTCTCCCCGTACGACGTCGAGAAGGTTTACGGCATGCCGTTCTCCGACATCTCGGTCACCGAAAAGTACTACGAGATGGTCGACGACGCGCGGATCAAGAAGACCAAGATCCGTGCCCGCGACTTCTTCCAGACCCTCGCCGAGATCCAGTTCGAGTCCGGTTACCCGTACATCATGTTCGAGGACACGGTGAACCGGGAGAACCCGATCGAGGGCAAGATCATCATGTCCAACCTGTGCTCGGAAATCCTCCAGGTTTCCCAGCCCACCACGTACAACGATGACCTGTCCTACGACGAGACCGGCAAGGACATCTCCTGCAACCTCGGCTCGCTGAACATTGCCAAGACCATGGACTCGCCGGACTTCGGCCGGACCATCGAGACGGCTATCCGCGCGCTGACCGCCGTTTCGGACATGAGCCACATCGGTTCGGTTCCGTCCATTGCCAAGGGCAATGACATGTCGCACGCCATCGGCCTGGGCCAGATGAACCTGCACGGCTACCTGGCACGCGAGCGGGTGTACTACGGTTCCGAAGAAGGCATCGACTTCACGAACATCTACTTCTACACGGTGGTCTACCACGCCGTGCGGGCGTCGAACCTGCTGGCCATCGAGACCGGCCGCAAGTTCGCCGGCTTCGAGCGCTCCAAGTACGCCACGGGGGAGTACTTCGACAAGTACACCACCCGGGAATGGGTCCCGCAGACCCAGCGGGTCCGCGAACTGTTCGACGGCGTGCACATCCCCACCCAGGCTGACTGGGAGGCGCTGAAGGCTTCGGTCATGGAACACGGCATCTACAACCAGAACCTGCAGGCCGTGCCGCCCACCGGCTCGATCTCCTACATCAACAACTCCACCTCCTCCATTCACCCGGTGGCGTCGAAGATCGAGATCCGCAAGGAAGGCAAGCTGGGACGCGTCTACTACCCGGCGCCGTACCTGACCAACGACAACCTGGAGTACTACCAGGATGCGTACGAGATCGGCTACGAGAAGATCATCGACACCTACGCTGCTGCGACCCAGCACGTGGACCAGGGCCTGTCCCTGACGCTGTTCTTCAAGGACACCGCAACCACCCGCGATATCAACAAGGCGCAGATCTACGCCTGGCGCAAGGGCATCAAGACCATCTACTACATCCGCCTGCGCCAGCTCGCGCTGGAAGGCACCGAGGTTGAGGGCTGCGTTTCCTGCATGCTGTAAGGCTGCCGCTTTCCGCACCCCTTTCCCCGAACTTTTGAAGACAAGGAATTATTCATGACCGAGAAGCTGAAGCTGATCGACGGCGTCCAGGCGATCAACTGGAACCGGATCCAGGATGAGAAGGACGTTGAGGTCTGGAACCGTCTGGTCAACAACTTCTGGCTGCCGGAGAAGGTGCCGCTGTCCAACGACGTCCAGTCCTGGGCCACGCTGACCCCGGATGAGCAGCAGCTGACCATGCGTGTGTTCACGGGCCTGACCCTGCTGGACACTATGCAGGCCACCGTCGGTGCCGTCTCGCTGATCCCCGATGCGCTCACCCCGCACGAGGAAGCGGTCTACACGAACATTGCGTTCATGGAGTCCGTGCACGCCAAGAGCTACTCCTCGATCTTCTCCACCCTGGCTTCCACCAAGGAGATTGACGAGGCCTTCCGCTGGTCCACGGAGAACCCGAATCTGCAGAAGAAGGCGCAGATCATCACCGATTACTACCGCGGCGATGATCCCCTGAAGCGCAAGGTGGCCTCCACCCTGCTCGAGTCCTTCCTCTTCTACTCCGGCTTCTACCTGCCGATGTACTGGTCCTCGCGGGCCAAGCTCACAAACACGGCCGACCTGATCCGCCTCATCATCCGTGACGAGGCAGTGCACGGCTACTACATCGGCTACAAGTTCCAGCGCGGCCTGGAGACGGTTCCCGAGGAGCGCCGCCAGGAACTGAAGGACTACACGTACGAGCTGCTCTTCGAGCTGTACGAAAACGAAGTCCAGTACACGCATGACCTGTACGACGGCGTCGGCCTGGCCGAGGACGTCAAGAAGTTCCTGCACTACAACGCCAACAAGGCGCTGATGAACCTGGGCTACGAGGCCATGTTCCCGTCCACCCTGACGGACGTGAACCCGGCGATCCTCTCGGCCCTGTCACCGAATGCCGACGAGAACCACGACTTCTTCTCCGGCTCCGGATCTTCCTACGTGATCGGCAAGGCCGTGAACACGGAAGACGACGACTGGGACTTCTAGTTCCTTAGTGTCATCTGACAACCATTGCCGCCGCGGCGGGCCTTTCGGGTCCGTCGCGGCGGCAGCGCTGTTTAAAGCACGGGGTGTTCTTCTTTCAGCCAGACCAGCACCCCGTATCTGAAGGCAAAGGCGACAGGGATGAGGGCGAGGAAGAGCAGCAGCCCGAACAGTATCGCCGGGCCGCCGATATTCTCGATGAACCCGGCATGGGCGAAAACCCCTGCAAAGAGCACTGCCATGACACCCAGTGAAACCGCCATGATGTTGGCCCATCCCGTCGACCGACGTGTCACGGACCTGTCTGCTACCGCGGCTGAGACCAGTTGCCAGGCTGCCAGCAACGCCAGCTCGAAGGCGGCCACCGCAGCCCCGATTACCGTGACGTACGAGGATGCCAGATCCGCAACCTCCGGATAGGCAGCCGCGGACCGGGCCGCGATCCGCGGAACAACCACAAGCTGGGTCAGCAGGGCGGCCAGGGCGAACGCCACGACCGCGCAGCGGAGGGGGAAGGCTTCCTGCCGAGTCATGACGCGATCCTCGCCCGGGCCGGTGCAGCTGTCAACCATGCAGCAGCGGCCGCCGCGTCCAGTAGGCACGGGTAAAGCGTGTTGGGGCGGAGCACGTATGGACGCGGCTGTCCCGTCCGCCTAGTCTTCGGCGATGACTGATCAGGACATCCCGGACAAAATCGAGCCCCCGCTGGCTGGAACGGAAACCGAGACCCTGCTGGGCTCCCTGGACCGGCAGCGCGCCACCTTTGCCTGGAAAACCGGCGGCCTTGACGCCGAAGCCCTCACCGCCACCGTTGGCTCCTCAGCCATTACGCTCGGTGGTCTCCTCAAGCACCTGGCGGGTGTGGAGGACATGTACTTCGCCTGGCGGCTGAAAGGTCAGGACCCGGGAGCCCCGTGGAATGCAGTGGACTGGGAAACCGATCCGGACTGGGATTGGCGTACCGCCGCAGACGACAGCCCGGAGCACCTCTACGCCCTGTGGGGCGACGCCGTCGGACGCTCCCGGCACCGCCTTGCCGCCGCGCTGGACGACGGTGGACTCGACCAGCTGCTGCCCGCCATTGAGGGTCAAGCCGGCAGTCTGCGCCGTATGCTGATCGACCTGATCGAGGAATATGCCCGGCATACCGGACATGCCGATCTGATCCGTGAATCGGTGGACGGGCTGGTGGGGGAGGATCCTCCGGGGGACGTATCCTGGCCCGCACCGGCCGGCGCCGCCGCCTACCCGACACCCACTGCAGGCGCGTAGCCTGACCCCATGAGAACTGGCTCTACCTCAGCCGCTGTCCGCACGCGTGGGTTGCAAAAGAACTTCGGACGCGTTGCAGCACTGAAAGGCATCGATCTGGAGGTTCCAGCCGGAAGCGTCTTCGGGATCATCGGTCCCAACGGCGCCGGCAAGACCACGCTCATGCGGCTGCTGCTGGACCTGCTGCGCCCCAGTTCCGGAGAGGTAACCGTCCTCGGTGTTGATCCCCGCAACGGAGGGCCGGCCCTGCGCCGTCGTATCGGCTTCCTGCCGGGAGATCTTGCCCTGGCGGACAGAGTCAGCGGACGGGAACTGCTTCGCTTTTACTCGCGCATCAGTGGACCAGTAGTTCCGGGAGCCGTTCCGGCGCTGGCGGAGCGGCTCGATCTGGACCTCGGCCGCCCGGTGCGTGCCCTGTCCAAGGGAAACCGGCAGAAACTGGGGCTTATCCAGGCATTTATGCATCAACCCCCGCTGCTCATCCTGGACGAACCGACCAGCGGATTGGACCCTTTGGTTCAGCAGGAGTTCCTGGCACTGGTGAGGGAGGCGAGCAGCAACGGCCAGACGGTACTGCTCAGCTCGCACGTACTCAGCGAGATCGAGGATGCCGCGGACACCGTGGCCATCCTGCGCTCGGGGACTGTGGTCTCCGACGCCAGCACCGCCGACATCCGGGCTGCGGCAGGCCGCCGAGTGAGGATTGGAATCAGTGCAGCAGAGGCACCTGCCTTGATGGAAAGCCTCGCAAGGGTGCCTGGATTCGAGCTGCTGCCCGTGCCCGCCGACCCGGCGACCGGAGATGCAACCTCGATCCATGCCCGGTTCGAGGGGGACATGCCGGACCTGATCACGGCCCTGGCGGGACATCACCTCCTCGACCTGGTGGTGCAGGAACCCGACCTCGAGGAGGCCGTCCTGCGGTTTTACGGGCCGGAGAACGCTGCCGGGCCGGCCGACGGCGGTGCCGCCGAATGAGTCGCTTCCCCTTGTTAACCCGCTCGCTTGCCGGATCGTGGCGTCCGCTTCTGGGATGGGCGGCGGGCATTCTTGCTGTCCTGAGCCTGTACCTGCCCCTCTATCCGTCCCTGGTCGGCCAGGATTTTCAGGATCTCCTGCAAAGCCTGCCGCCCGAGCTCATTTCCGCGCTGGGATATGACGAGCTGACCACCGGCGCCGGATACACCCAGTCGACGTTCTTCGGACTCATCGGGTTCGTCCTCTTCACCATCGCCGCCATTTCGTGGGGAACCCGGGCAATTGCCGGCGACGAGGAGAGTGGAAGCCTGGAACTCCTCCTGGCCCACGCGGTCGGCCGGGTCCAGCTCGTCCTGGAGCGCAGCGCCGCCATTGTCGCCCGTCTGGTGCTGCTCGGGCTTTTCACCGGCCTGGCCGTGCTGGTTTTCAACCGCCCCGCACAACTCGGGCTTATTCCTTCCCATCTCTGGGCCGGGTGCGCGGCGCTCATCGGGCTGGCGCTGCTGACTGCGTCCGTCGCCCTGGCTGCGGGGGCAATCACCGGCCGCCGCGTCTGGGCCCTCGCGGCTGCCGTTGCGGTCGCCGTCGGCGGGTACGCCCTCAACGCGGTGGCCAACCAGAATCCGGACCTGGACTACCTTCACTCCTGGACGCCCTATCACTGGGCCTTCGGCGCCGGCCCGCTCAGCAACGGGGCCGATTGGGCCGGGCTCGGTGCACTGTATGGAACAAGTGCGCTGCTGGTGCTGCTCGCGTCCTTCGCACTCGCCCGGAGGGACATCGGCACGTGATCGCCAACCCCGTGCAATGATGTCCCCACCAACACGACGGGGTGGGCGCCAATGCGCAGAGTAAAGGGACTCGCAGCCGCAGCAGCGACGGTGCTGCTGCTTTCCGCCTGCACGGACGCCGGGTCGTCGAGCGCGGACGAGCAGTCCACCCCGCCGGCATCGAGTGACGGCGCCTCAATCACGGCCTGCCAAAACGCCGTGGTCCTTGGCGAGGACCGGGTGCTGGACTTGAGCGATGCCCGGGACTTCCAGGCCTGGGGCTTAGTAGAGCCAGCCGACGCTTCGGTTCCATTCTCCGCCGGATCGCCGGTGGAAATTGCCTGGCGGGTCACCGGGACCGGTGCGTTCGATACGTGGCTTGCCGATCCGCAGGGAAACCGGGTTGAGGCGTTTAAGAAACCCAGCACTTCCACGGGAGGGGAGCTGGACAAGCCGGGGGAGGGCTGGGACGCCGTCTACGAGTTTGACGAGCCCGGGTGCTGGTCGCTGCGGGTGGAGCGGCAGATGCCGGACCGCACAACGGCGATTTCGATCGACCTTCGGGTTGAGGAGGGGGCCCCTTCCTTCGCCTCAGTCAACGAACTGTACGACGCCGTCGCCGGCGTCCTGGACTGCGACCCCGGCACCACAGCGGAGCCGGTCACGATGCAGATAGACGGATATCTTCCCGAGTACCGGATGTGCACGGACACGGTCGAAATCATCCGCTACGCGAACGCGGCGGACCGGGCGAAGGCCTCGGAGCTGCTGAACGGGGCCGGAAACCCGGTCCCGTACTTTGCCGAGGGCAGCAACTGGCACGTGCTGGTGCTGCCGGACCGTGAGGGGCAGGTGCCGGGACCGGACCAAATCGCCGCTCTCGCCGAGGAGCTGGGCGGCCGTTTCGTCAGCCCGGCGACAGGGTAGCCCGCACCCATTCGTCATTATTCGTAACAATACGTTTATTGCACTAATAAACTTCCATAGACGAAAAACCTGTGTAGGCTGGCAGCATGTTCACCGCATACGCCACAGTCCCGCAGGGGTACACCGTCCACTCGGCAGCGACGCCGATGTCCTTCCCGGCCGGGGAAGCCCACCTCAAGGTCGAAGGCAGCCCGGCGGAAACCCCGCTGTACTTCTACCTCACCGGCGCCGATGCCAGCGAGTACATGACCGCCGCCATGTGGATTGACTACGCCCACCAGGGCGGCCACAAGGTCCAGGCCCTCATCCCGTACCTGCCCGGAGCCCGCCAGGACCGCGGCAACCCCTTCGGTGCCAAGGTCTACGCCAACCTCATCAACGCCATGAACGCCGACGAAGTGGTCTGCTTCGACCCGCACTCGCCCGTTATGCCGGCCATGGTCCGCAACCTGCGCGTCGTGGATTCCTCCGCCGTGATCGCCCAGGTCCTGCGGAACAAGGCCGGGGAGTATGCCGGCGTCATCTGCCCGGACGCCGGAGCGAAGGAACGCACCGCCCGAACCGCCGCGGCCCTCGGACTTCCGCTCTACTCCGCAGAGAAGCACCGGGACTTTGCCACCGGCAAGCTGTCCGGATTCACCTGCGAGGAACTGCCCGCCGAAGGACGCTTCCTGGTCGTCGACGACATCTGCGACGGCGGCGGAACCTTCATGGGCCTGGCCGCAGCCACCGGCCTCGGGCCGGACCGCCTGGACCTGTGGGTCAGCCACGGGGTGTTCTCCGGCAAAGCAGCCCAGCTGCGGCAGGCCTACGGCTCCATTTACACCACGGATTCACACCCCGGCGCCGCCAACCCGGACGTCGCCGCGTCCATCACGCCCCTGATCTCCCACCTCATCTGATTCCGTCTCAAGCTAAGGAACCCGCCATGACCACGACAGCAGCACCGACCGCCCTGACCACCGCCAGCATCACCGCAGCCCTGTTCCAGACGGACGCGTACAAGCTCGGCCACATCCACATGTACCCCCGGGGCACCACAAAGGTTCTCTCCAACTTCACCAACCGCGGCTCCCGGATCGAGGGGGTGGACCACGTGGTGCACTTCGGTCTGCAGGCCTTCCTGCAGAAGTTCTGCATTGAAGCCTTCGCCCCGTTCTTCGCCGCTGATGAGGACGACGCCGTGGCCGAATACCAGGCCGGCCTCAACGACATCCTCGGACCGAACACCGTCGGCACCGACCACATCCGGTCCCTGCACCGCCGCGGCTACCTGCCGCTGATCTTCCGCGCCGTGCCCGAGGGAACCCGGGTGCCACTGCGGGTCCCGTCCGTCACCGTCGAGTCCACCGAGCCGGAGTTCTTCTGGCTGGTCAACTACATCGAGACGGCGCTCAGCGCCTCCATCTGGCAGCCCTCCACCGCAGCGACCATTGCCGACAAGTACCGCGGCATTCTGGACACCGCCGCCGGGAAGACCGGCACGGACGCCGCCTATGTGGACTGGCAGCTCCACGACTTCTCCTTCCGCGGCATGCCCGGCGTCGAAGCGGCCGCGGCCTCCGGCGCCGGCCACCTACTCTCCTTCAAGGGCTCGGACTCCCTCGGCTCGGCCGACTTCATCCGCCGCTACTACAACTCCTCCTTCGGCGCGGAGAATGGCCAGATCCTCGGCTCCATCCCCGCCAGCGAGCACGCCGTGATGTGTGCCGGCGGCCAGAACGGAGAAGCGGAAACCTTCCGCCACATCCTTGAGGTCAACCCCACCGGCAACATCTCGCTGGTCTCCGACGGGTACGACCTGTGGCACGTACTGCAGGGCATCCTGCCCGGGCTCAAGGACATCATCACCTCGCGCGACGGCAACGTCGTTATCCGTCCCGACTCCGGAGACCCGGCCGACATCGTCTGCGGCACCTCCACCCGACCCGGCGCCGTCCTCCCCGACGCGACACCGTCGATGGCAGAGGACCCGGCCTACTTCGGCGTCGTCGCCCTCCTGGAAGCTGAGTTCGGCTCCACCCGTAACGACGCCGGCTACAAGGTCCTGAACAACGTGCGCGTTATGTACGGCGACTCCATCACCCCCGAGCGTGCCGCGGACATCACTGCACGCCTGGAGAAAGAGGGCTACGCCTCGGAGAATGTCGTGCTCGGCGCCGGTTCGTTCACCTACCAGTACGTCACCCGGGACACGTTCTCCTCGGCAATCAAGGTCACCTACATCGAGGTCAACGGCCGGCCCCGCAATGTGTTCAAGGATCCGATCACTGCCAAGGGCTTCGGTTCCAAGCGTTCCGCTACCGGCCGCCTGGCCGTCACCCGGAACGACGCCGGCGAACTGGTCCTCATCGAGAAGGCCACGCCCGAGCAGGAAGAGGCATCCCTGCTGCAGCCCGTCTGGGCCAACGGCGAGTTCCTCCGCCGCCAATCCTTCGCGGACGTCCGTGCAGTGCTCGGTAACATTGCCTCATGAGTTCCGAAAGGCTGCAGCCCCTCGTTTCGATCGATACCGTGCCCTTCATCGTGCGGGACGGGGGGCTGTGCCTGGTGACCGCGGATCGCGCCAACGAACCCTTCGCCGGCGCGCAGGCGCTCCCCGGCGTCCTCCTGCTTCCGTCCGAACGGCTGGCCGAGGCCGCACTGCGGGCGCTGACGGTCAAGACCGGTGTAGGGGAGGACCAGGTGGCCCACCTCGACACGGCGGGAGTCTACGACAACCCGGACCGGGATCCGCGCGGGCCCACCATCTCGATTGTCCATACCGCCGTCCTGCACCCGGACGCCGGGCTGAACGAAGCCGCCGTAAGGGTCACGCCGGTGGAGCGAGTGTCCGGACTGCCGTTCGATCACGACACCATCATCCGCCGCACCGCCGGCGCCGTGCTGGATGCGCTTTGGGTGGACGCGGCACTGACCAGGGCGCTGCTGGGGAAGCACTTCACCACGGCCCACGCCGCCCGGATGAGCCGGAGCCTGGCGGCTGCCGCCGGACGCACCGAACCGGACTCCTCCAACCTGGGCCGGATGCTGGCCCGCAACCCCGCGTTGTCCAAATCCAGCGAGGCAGTCGCCGCGGGCCGCGGCCGTCCGGCTGCAGGGTGGTCCTGGACATAGCCGGAAACATCGAAATCCATGGCGGCTTTTGAAAAGAACAATCGGTTACAGTTATTGTCGCCAGGATTTTGATCCGTTCAGCTGTGACACAGACTGACCTTACGAAAGTCGGAGCACCATGTCCTTTGAGTATGTTTCAGCGGTAATGGCCCAAGGGGCGAGCGAAAGCGACGGCTCAGGAAAAATCTGGATTTTCGTCGCGGTAATAGTTCTGCTCACCTTGGTATTACCGAATGCTTCGAAATCCACCAAATCCAAGGGGGAATCCGTCACATACGGAACCGGAACTCTCACAGCTGAAGAGGTTGTCGCGAAGCGCTTCCAGCCCACCAAGTTCAAGGAGGGCTATGACCAGGACGAAGTGGATGATTTCCTGGCGCGAACCGTCCAGGAGCTTCGGCGGCTCGAAAACGAACGTCTTCAACTGCAAAAGACGGACAGTTTTAGGCAGGCCGTTACCGCTTCAATTCTTAGCCCTGAAGAGGTAATAAATCAGAGGTTCCAGCCGACAAAGTTCCGCGAGGGGTATGCGCAGAATGAGGTGGATGACTTCCTGGACCGGATTGCCACGGGTCTTCGGGGCCGGGTTTCCGAAAATGAGCAGCTTCGGCGCCGGCTAGGCCCGTCCCAGTACGGAACTTCGACGACGCCGAGCTAACCCGGGCAGCATCCCTCATGTTGATGCCGAAGCCCTAGTGGAATTAATCAGCGGGCGGCCGTTGCCGTTGCCGCTTCGTGGCACCCCGTTGTTTCTTGGCATCGAGGCGGCGGTAGTTTGAGCCCCGGGTAGGTTTGGTGGTCCGGCGCGGGGCAGGTCCGGGCGCCAGATTGTCTGCCACGAGCGCGGCGAGCTTGGCCAGGGCTGTTTCCCGATTGCGAAGCTGGGAACGTTGCTCGGAGGCCGTCACCGTCAGCACTCCAGCCACGAGACTGCGTGTCAGCCGCTGCAGCAGCAGCAGGCGTTGCTGTTCCGACAGCACCGCAGAACCGGCTACGTTCCAGGAGAGTGCAACGCGGCTGTCTGAGGTGTTGACGTGCTGACCCCCGGGGCCGGACGAACGGGAGAACCGCCAGTCGAGTTCAGCTGCGGGAATCGTGAGCGCGGGCGACACCACCAAATCCATCCCTCCAGCGTCGCACGAACGAATCCGGTAGGCCTAACGCGAGTACAGCCGGTCGGTGGGCAGCAGCAGATCGACTGCAGTGGTCATATCGGCGGCCTTGGCCATCGCGCCCTCTGCTGTCGGAGCCACCACCCGGTCCCGGTGGACTTCCTGGATCGGCACCGGAATCTGCCGGCCGTCGTCGTCGAGCCTCCACTGCTCCATGAACATCCGAAGGCCGAGCTCGTCGAGCAGGGATTCGGCAGGGGTTCGGACATGGCAGGACCCTAACACCTAAGCATCACCCGGGCAGCCGCTCCCACAGTTTCTGGGTGGTGTTCCAGCTGCGGACGGTCATCGACTTGTACAGCGGCGAGGCCGCGATGGCACTCAGCCGGCTCTTGGTCAGCTCGGAGCTGAGCCGCTGCGAGTAGATGACGCCGTCGCCCGCCCAGATCTCGTCAACGCCTTCCCTCGGCCGGAAAGCGTCCATGGCGGTGTCAGCATCGATGTCCATGAGGAAAATCGCGTCCGAGTGGTAGAGGTCCGGCCGCTCACCGAAGTGCTGCGGCCGTTGCTCGACGACGGCCTGCAGCTGCGCGCGGCCCAGCACCAGGACCTTGATGAGTTCGTCGTCGAGGGCGAAATTATCCGTGAGTGCGGCTTCGATTTGCCGGCCGACGGAGCCGGCGTCGTCATTCGATGCCAGGAAGACATTCCCGCTCGCAATGTAGGTGGACACCTGCTGAAACCCGAGGCCTTCCAGATGCCCCCGTAACTCCTTCATGGGGACCTTGTTCCGGCCGCCGACGTTGATGCCGCGCAGGAGAGCCAGATAGGGGAAAATATCCGCGGCCGGGCTGTCGGTCATTGCACCGGGATGCGGCGGCGGATTTCGCGTACGGTGCCGGTCGGATCAGGGGAGTGGTCGTGGGATTCGGGCACTGTTACCAGGACAGCCTGCGGCATCCGCCTCGCCAGCTTCTCGGTGGCGTCCATAATCACCGGGTAGGTGGTGATACCGCGCAGGATGGTGACGGGTACCGAAACCTGGGCCATCGCCGCCGTCGGGGTGGACACGGCCTGCGACAGCAGCGCGTCGTAGACGGCGGACTGCGCCAGCGGAACCAGGGAATCGAACATGGGGCTGGCCTGGATCTGCTCAATAAACGCTTCGGGCAGGCCGATGCCTTCGCGCTGGAAGGTGGTGACGGCGTCCGCCGGGTTGCCTGAATCAACGAGGGACTGAAGCCGCTGCGGAAGGTCGATCGAGGGTTCCCCCTCGCCGAAGAGGAACGGCGGCTCGGACAGGAACAGGTGGCTGATCGGTGCCCCTTCGGCCGCGGCAAGCAGGGCGAGCATCGCGCCGGACGAATGTCCGAGGACTGCCGCGTCGCCGCCGACGGCGTTGAGGACCGCCGTGAGGTCCTCCACCTCCCGCCGCGGAGAGTAAGGGGAAGTATCCGTGCTTTTCCCGCGGGCACGGCGGTCCACCGTCACCGCCTGGAAACCGGCTGCTTTGAGCGCGGCGGCCAACGGGGCGCCGGCGTCGGCGGTTGAAAACGCACCGCCGACAATGACCACCGGCGTGCCGTGGCCCGTCTGGTCGAACGCGATCCGGGTGCCGTCTGCTGAGTCTGCGTACAACATGCCCAGATTCGATCACGCCGACGAAGCCCCGGCAATCAGTGGCTCCGCATCCGCGGCTCCCGGCGGCCATCTTTTTCCCGCGCCTCCGGCACCCTCCTGCCGCCGCGCGCCGCCGCGCCCCGTCAGCGGACCTAGCCGGCGATCTTGCTGCGCTGGCCGGTGTCGACGGCCGCCACCGCACCGCCGTCGACCAGCAGGTCCGCGCCGGTCATGAAGCTGGCGTCCTGGCTGAGCAGGAAGGCCGTGGCATTGGCGATGTCGAAGGCGGTGCCGAGGCGCTTGGTGCCGGACGCCTCGATCATGGCGCGCATCTGCGAGCCGGATTCGCCGGAGAGTTCCTGCTGGCCCATAGGGGTGGAAATGACGCCGGGGCTGATGCTGTTTACGCGTGCCCCGCGGGCACCCCAGCGCAGGCTGGCGGTCTGGACACGGACCTGGTTGGCGCGCTTGGCCACGCTGTAGGCATGTCCGGGGTGGTCGATGCCGGCAACAAACGGAATCAGCAGCAGATCGTCCGCAGGGACGGTGGCCAGGCTCGCCAGCACGTCGGCGGGCATCTGGCCGCCTGCCATGTAGGCAGACATGCTGGAAATGACGACGCCGGCGCCGCCCGGGGCGATGACCTTTTCGAACTCCTCCAGCACCACGGCCACACCGAACAGGTCCACCTTCCAAATGGCCTCCACCGGTGCCTGGACGGGGGAGAGCCCGGCGGTGTGGACGACGCCGGTCACCGCGCCCAGCTCACGGGCCGTTGCGGCCAGGGCGGCCACGGACTGACGCGAGGAGACGTCCACCTGCTGGGACACGACGTCGTAGCCCTCACCCAGGGCTGCAGTGTGCACCGTTTCGAGCAGGTCTTCGTTGAAGTCGGCCAGCAGGATCTTGCGTCCTGCGCCGGACCGGCGCATAACCGCCTGTCCCATGCCGCCCATGCCGATGACTACCAGTACGTCCGAGGCCATAACGCTCCCATGCTTAGAGTGCCGGCGGAGGAAACCGCCGGATGTATGCCTCTGAGACTAGCGGGTCTCGGTTTCCCCGGGCACGGCGCCGCGGCGGGCACGGACCGGGGATCGGTCCGTGCCCGCGGTGTACCGGCGCATGTGGGTTAACCGGCAGGGTTATAGGCCACGGCAACGTCGAGCACCCACGTGACGCCGAAGCGGTCCTGCACCATTCCGTAGGCGGGGGAGAAGGCCGAGGGCGCCAGGTCCTGGAGCACGGTGGAACCGTCGGAAAGCCGGTCCCAGAGGCCGGTGATTTCCTCGGCCGAGTCGCCGCGGACCGAGACGAAGGAGGATTTGTCCCCCTGGTCGTAGGACACGCTGGCGGGAACGTCGTAGGCCATGATCGAGAATCCGTTTCCGCCGAGGACCTGCCCGAACTTGACTTGGCCGGCCTCCTCCGGGAGTTCGACGCTGTAGGCGTCCTCGTTGGTGACGACGATAAGCTGCCCGCCGAAAACCGAGTGGTAGAACTCGAGGGCGGCCCGGGCATCGCCGCGGAAGTTCAGGTGGGGCGTGGTGGTGACAGACATGGGTTGCTCCTTCTGGGATAGCCCGGGTGTTTCCCGGTAAAACCCACTCTTCTCCTAGTAGAGGTCAGGTTCTGGCCGCTATTTCGTTTATCTTTCTCGTATGCCCACCACGACGTCGCGTCTCCTGCTGCTCCTCTCGCTTCTGCAGACCCCGCGGGACTGGCCGGGGCAGGTGCTTGCGGACCGGCTGGAGATCAGCCCCCGGACGGTGCGCCGCGACGTCGACCGCCTGCGGGAAATGGGTTACCGCATCTCCGCGCTGAAGGGGCCGGACGGGGGTTACCGCCTGGACGCCGGCGCCGAGCTGCCGCCTCTGCTTTTTGACGACGACCAGGTGCTGGCCCTCGCCGTCGCGCTGCAGTCCGCGCCCATGACCGGAGCCGGCATCGAGGAGGCCGCCGCCCGCGCGCTGGCCACGGTCCGGCAAGTGATGCCCTCCCGGCTCCGTCACCGCCTCGACGCACTGCAGTTCACCGTGCTGCCGGGACGTCCGGATGCGGCCGAATCCGTTCCGCCGGAACGGCTGCTGACCTTGGCGAATGCGGTCCGGTCCCGGCAGGTGCTGCGTTTGAACTATGCGGCGGTCCGTCCGGAAGAGGGCGACGCCGCCGGTGCGCCGCCTCGACGGGTGGAACCGCACCACCTCGTGGCCTCCCGCGGACGGTGGTACCTGGTGGCCTGGGATCTGGACCGGAACGACTGGCGGATCTTCCGGGCCGACCGGATCACTCCGCGGCTACCTGGAGGTGCGCGGTTCCGGGAGCGGGAACTGCCCGGCGGCAGCGCGCATGATTTCCTTTCCGCCCGGTTCCGGGGAGCGGAACCGGGCAGGAGTTCCGGTGAAGGCTGGCCGTGCCGCGGCGCCGTGGTCCTGCATCTTCCGGGGGACGCCGTCGTCCCGTTTGCCGGTGACGGCACGGTCGAAGCCGTGGGACCCGACAGGTGCCGGCTGGAAGCAGGCTCCTGGTCCTGGGCGGCGCTGGCGGCGTCTTTCGGCCGGTTTGACGCCGAGCTCGAGGTGATTGGTCCGCCTGAGCTGGCGTCCGCCTTCGGAACGCTGGCGGCGCGCTTCGCGGCGGCGGCAGCACGGTAGGCGCATGACATCTCCGCTTCGCGGGCGAGCAGGTGCGGCGGAATCGGGATCGGGCTGCATAATGCGGTTATGGCTGCCGACCGCAAGGACACGAATCCCCTTCCCGCACTCTGGCGGGACCTTGCCCCGCTGCTGCCGGAGAATCCTGCGCCCGCACCCTGGACGGGACCGCGCTGGTGGTGGGCGGGGGCCCTGGACGTGGAGGGACTGGCCCTGGCATCCCTGCAGGCGCTGGCTACGGCGCTCGCCGCCGGCACCGGTGCTGACGGCAAGAACCGGGACATCGTGCTGACCTCACGCGGTGCCGCGGCATCGTTCGCTTCCTATTCGCATCTGCGGGTGGACGGCAGAACGGTTGGCGGGTTCGCGCCGCTGTCGGGTTTCCGCCGCACCATCGACGGATGGGTCCGGCTGCACGCCAACTATCCGCACCACGAACGTGCCCTGCTCACGGCACTGGGCGTTGCCTCCCCCGACGCCGTAGACGCTGCACTGCTGCGGTTCACGGCCATAGAGGTGGAGGACCGGGTGACGGCACACGGGGGAGTGGCAGCCGCGGTCCGTCCGCCAGAGGAGTGGGCGGGCTCCCCGGCGGGCGAGGCGCTCCGGGGGGAACCGTGGATCCGTTTGGACACCGCACCGGCACCAGCGCCTCCCCGCAGTGCGGCGGCTGCCCTGCGCGGCGGGTCCGGCGGAATTCTGGACGGCCTGCGCGTCCTGGACCTGACACGGGTGATCGCCGGCCCGTCGGGCAGCCGGATCCTGGGCGCTCTGGGTGCCGACGTCCTGCGGATCGACCCGCCGGCCACCCCGGAGCTGGTGGAGCAACACATTGACACCGGCTTCTCGAAGCGCAGTGCGGTGGCCGATCTCACCGGCCCGGCCGCCTACCGGCGGTTCCGCGGACTCCTCGAGGCGGCCGACGCCGTGCTGTTGGGGTACCGGGGCGGCTCCCTCGCCCGCTTCGGGCTGGATCCGGAAGCGCTGCGGGCGGACTACCCGGGGCTGGGTGTGGTGAGCTTCGACGCCTGGGGCGATGCCGGGCCGTGGGCGGGCCGGCGGGGTTTCGACAGCATCGTGCAGGCTGCCAGCGGCATCGCTGCCATTTACGGCAGCGGGGAGGGGGACTCGTGGCGGCCCGGGGCGCTGCCGGTCCAGGCGCTGGACTATGCAAACGGCCTCGGGGCAGCAGCCGCCGCCGTGGCGCTCATGGGCGCCCGCAACCAAGGCATCAGCGGATCGGCCCATCTGTCGCTGGCGCGCACCGCACTGGAGCTGATGCAGCTGCCTGCTCCGCCCTCGGGTACCGAGCGGAGCGAGCTGGAAGCGGAACTCCGGACCCGGCAGAGTGTCTACGGTGAGCTGACGTTTGTGCCGCCGCCGCTGCTGGTGGACGGAAAGCAGCTAGAGTACAGCCGGCCGCCGCAGCGCTACGCCAGTGCTGCGCTTCTCTGGGAATAACGCCGCATTCCGGCCATCCCGCGGTACTTAGTTGGCAGAAAAGTAGAAAACGGCCCCGGCTGCCACGATGAAGAGCATGCCGAGCGTTGATGATCCGGCAGTAAGCATGAATGATCAGGTTTGCCTTGGCTGCGGTGAACCTTTCGGCGGCCCGCGTTCCGTACACCCCCTCCATCCCTAAGCTCATGGTCTTGACCAGCCAGGCCCGTCGGGAATATCCGAGGAAACACCCGGCAATAATGAGTGAGCCGATAATGACTCCCGGCCAGAAAACGGACATACAGACCCCCGTGAATGAGACTTGGCCCGGGGCCAGTCCTACTTCGTCCGGGCGTTGACCTCTCCCTCGAGGCTGGGATGGTCCGAGCACTCACTGGCCAGATCCAGGAGCTGCTCTTCGTCATTTGCACCGTAGTTGATTATGCTGCCATCGGGCAGTTCAGCGCTGACTAAGTAGGTCCTCTTCGGCCCGACTCCTGCAGGAGGATCAATGCTTCGAGTGACAGCGTACCCCTGGGATTTCATATATTCCTTCATCCGTTCCCGGGACTCGCGCGGGTTCGACGGGATGGGACCCACCAGTTCAAACTGCATAAAGCGGCCCTTGTTGGACTGCGGGCAGGGCGTCGGGAAGAAAGCGATACTGGGGGCCTCAGGGTCCCACGGGGAACCGTCCTGGTAGGACCAGCCGGCAGTGCCGGTGGCATCGACAACTGAGGCGGACAGACCGATGAAGTCTTCGAATATCGCTGCCGCCGGCCGGGCTGAGGCCGTCGCTGAGGCCATGGATGACGGGTCCGCAGGGGAGGAAGAGGAATTCGGCACAGAGGCTCCTTGGGCGCATGAAGTCAGGGTGAGCAGGGCAATTAATCCGACGCTAGTCACGGAAAATCTCAACGAGTTTCCCCGCGCGGAATTCCAGGACCTGTAACTGCCTCTTGAAGTATTCATCCGCCTCTTTCTGCTGGGTGTCCACAATGTCCTCAACCATATGCTGGCCGTGGTCCACGATTTGGTTATGTTGCTCCCGGGCAGCTTCGGCGATTTCCACAGCTTCACGTTGCTTCTCATCCACCAAAGGATCCAGCGGATTCTCATAAGGCCCGAAGTCAGGCAGATAATGCTCTTGCAGAACGTCTGACACCTCAAGCAGTCTTTCCTGCATGATCTCCGCCGCCCTATTATGCCCCTCCTGAAGCGTATCGGCGGCGTGGTCTCCAAACACCTGAATATCGTCGACGACCCTTCCCGGACCGTAATAGATGTCCTCGGCTCTCTCCTTGGCCGCTTCGACCCGGGAATCAGTGAGGGACTCGGGAATGAGATCGACGGAAGAACCGTTGCCGGTGCTGGCCGCGGCAATTTGCCAGATGCTCGAGGTCTTGGAGTCAAGATAGCCCCCACCCGGCTCTGTTTCCCAGGCGGCGGCGTTTTCATCTGTTCCACGCATGCTGTGTCCGCCGTTGGCGCCGCGGTGTTCACCCTCGACGTCCAGTTCCTCGGAGCTGAACACCTTCGCCCCAAAGGACTCCGAAGTGGGGCTTATCCGTGGATCCCCCAGATCTGACCCCAAAATGCCTCCCGGGGCTATGATGTCGGCGCTGCCCTGGGTGGCATAGACTTCCCGGGCATTCAGATCAGCAGCCGTACGTGCAGCTTCTGGGTCGATGCCTGCAGAGCCGTAAAAGACCGCCGAATCGACCGTGTGGGTTGTCTGGCTCAGCGCATAGGCGGCAGTTGTGGTGCCGTACGAGTGTGCAGTTATGCTGACCGACGGGATATCTGAGCTCCGGGTGTAGTACAGCCCGTCTATCACGGTGGCGAGTTTGGCCCCGCCCACCCGCGCCTCGTCTGAATAAAAGACTTCCGTGGAAGGCAGCGCTCCCGGAGAATCGTACCCAATCCATGCCACCACTGCATGATCAGACAAGAATTGCCCCTGCGCCGTATGGATGCTGTCGGCCGCCCACACGGCGCCTTCCATATCCTGCGTGGAGCTGTCCATCCCGGACACGTTGACCGTCACATTAGTTGCCGTATCCATGTTCCCGATGGCCACGGCGGCGAGGGGCGGGTCGGCAGGATCAAAAGCGATCAGGTGGCGTCCGGAAGGATCCTTCGTATTTCGGTCCCCCAACGACGCCTCAATGTTCTTGTACGCTTCGCGCTGGGCATCGGTTGCCCGCCACGAGGGCTTCATTACCAAGGCCAGGACGGCGGCATTTGCCGCCGCTCGGAGGCCATAGGGAACCCCCTCCGTATTTCCGACGACGGAGGGCAGAGCCTGCGCGAGCGCCTCCTGCTGATCGGGCGTCAGGGATTGCCAGAACGCAGCCTGCTGGTCCGCCGCCAGACCGATACGGGGAGGATAAACGGCTGCCTCTGGGTAGTCCTGGGCATAATCCGCATAATCGGCGGGGTCCATGGCAGCGAGGGCATCGTAATAGTGCTGCACATCCTCCGGAGTGGCTCCGGCCGAGACCGCACGCCGGTGCAGGCGTTCCACATCGTGGCTGACCAGATCTAGGGTGCCCGAGGCATAGTACGAGGACGTGTCGGAGGAGACACGGCCAATCCCTGACAACCCCGCCAGGCAAGCGGCTCGGGCCTCTTCATAGGTAGTCGCCAAGGCATCGGCACGTTTGCTGAAGTCCGTTTGGTAATTGAAGAGGGCGTTCTCGAAACTGCCGCCGGTCGGGTCTTCCTCGCTGCCGAGCAGGGACACGAGGTCATTCTCGGCAGCGTTGATTTCGATCTGCAGGTCCGTTCTGGTGGTCCGTATGTTCTGAACGGACTCCGCAAAGTCGCTGATGGTCCGGGCCGCGGCAGCTGTGCTGGCCGTCAGTGCCTGGGCCTGCCATGCCGGTGCTGCCATGGCGTTGAGGACCAGGGAACTCTGCGGCGTTTCATAGAGGCCGCCCAGCACCCGCCACTTATCTGCCGCATCCGAAACCTGTGCATGGAATGCCTCGCCGGCAGCGGACAGGAGGGGGGCCTGTTCCTGGAGTACCACGGGATCAGGAAGGGTTTGGGTGGCTGAGAGGTCAATGTAAAGGTAGCCCATCCCTACTTCACCATCCGATGCCCGCCGCCGGATATTCCGGGGGCCTCCGGTACGGACACCGCCAGCGAAGCGGCTTTGTGGGCCAGGTCCGCCATGTCCCGGTCACCCGCAACGTATGCGTTGACGCTCTCCCTGGTTGCCTGCACAGCGTTGTTGCACCGGACAAGAACGTCACTCATGTCATTGGCGATAATCTCGAAACGCAGGTGGTCAACGGCGTCTGCCAGTTCCGGACAATGCGCCAGCGCCGTTTCCAATGCGTTGAGTGCTTTTTGGGCATTGTCTTTGGCCGGTTCGCATTCGGCGATCAGGCTTTCGCTGTCATGGAGCAGCGACAACACTCCCGTGACCTGTATATTCCAGTTTTCCCCCATGTCCAGAAAGATAACGGGGAAAAGCGGAACCGTCTATGGGGAGAACTGCCCATGCGCCGCAGGTCAGGGGAGCCTGCCCGGCCTCAGCAACGAGGGGACCGCAGGCCGCCCGCGAGGACAAAGTCCTGTCCCAGCAGCGGCGACAGTTCGGCGCCGCGGAGCACCACGTTCCGGCGCGCCAGCAGCGGGTCAAAGGGACCGGCACCCAGCTCCGCGGCGATGGCCTCCAACGACTCCCCAGCGAATAGGGTCACGGCCGCATCCACGTGGGCGGCCATGGCGAAGAACCGGTCCCCGACAATCCCAACCGCGGGCCTGGCTCACGTGGTCCGTTCTGTCATGCCCGGATGCGTTGAGCAGCTGCTGCCTGCTTCGATAGCGCTGTGGCCGGTTCCAGGCTGGTAGACCATATATGCCCCGTCGGCACGGCTGAGCGTCTGGACAACGTAGCGGTTGCCATCCACGCTGCTCTCGAACTTGTTGGTCTCCTTGAAACCCTGCGAGGCGAAGTGCTCGGCGGCAGCCGTTGTTGCTTCTTCCGGATCGGACACTCCCGGACAGAGAATCTGGGTACTGAAGCTCCGGGAAACCTCATCATCGCAGGTCAACGCTCCCCGGAAACCGGCGGTGCGGTTCACATCAAACGGCTTGCCGCCTTCGTGCTCCCACGCTCCGCCCTGGAGGCGGGAGAGCTCATCAGTGACCCGGAGCATCTCGAGCAGTACGTCCCGGGGGGGGGGGGGGGCTGCCGACGACGTGGTCTCCGGATCCGGGCTGCTGGACGAAGCGCTGCAGGCGGAAAGCGACACCAGAGCGCCCAGAGCTGCGGAAGCTGCGGCACAGCGAAGGGCGGATATGCGGATATTCACGATCTCCCCCCCCGGAGCGCAATACCAGGTGAATCGGTGCCGCCTCTTCCGGCGTCCTCGGGCGATGCTAGGCGACGGCGACGCATGGCACAAACCGCGGTGGAAACGGACGCGCAGATCCGAGCCACGGCACGGGTTCTCCTGCGCGTCCGTTAGGGAAGCCTGCCCGGCCTCAGCAACGAGGGGACGGCAGCCCGGCCCGGGTCCAGCGGCACCGGGCTGATGAGTAGGGCCGGTCCGCGGTGAAGCGTCCCGCTGCTCAGCGGCCGGCAGCGCAGCCCGCCCCGTCCGCGCATCGCCTTGTGCGCACCGGGCGCCAGGACCCGATCCATCCAGGCGCACGGGTGGGCCTGCCGGCCGCCGTGGAATTCCACCCGGCCCTGCGCCGATTCGAGAACAAAGTCCTGCCCCAGCAGTGGGATCAGCTCGGCACCGCGGAGCACCACGTTCCGGCGGGCCAGCAGCGGGTCAAAGGGATCGGCCCCAAGCTCCGCGGCGATGGCCTCCAACGACTCCACGGCGAACAGGGTCACGGCCGCATCCATGTGGGCGGCCTTGCCGAAGAACCGGTCCCCGACAATCCCCTTGCCGGCCACCACCTCGGCCTGGTCCGCATCGGCGGTGACGACGTCGGCCGGCCCGTCCTTGGCACGCCCGAAGTAGGCGTGTGCGGGCGAGACAAGCAGGTGCAGGATCTCGACGTCGTACGCATAACTCATGCCTCCACGCTAACCGTTCCTGTGCGGACGGGCCGCCGCCCATTCCATCAGTGGGGGAGGTCGGCACGGGCGTGCCGGTGCCGCCCGCGTTGCACCGCACGTGCGAGGATGGCGCGAAATGGCGAGGGCGCCGTGCCGGACGAAGGATGGGTAGGGGAACAATGCGGTACCTGTACCTGAGGACATGTGCGTCCATAGCCGGCCTGCTGTGTTTGAGCCTGGTAGTGTCGCTCGCCGTGTTTGCGCACCTTTCCAATGAGCCGGCCGTGGACGCGGCGGCTGCCCCCGAAGCCGAGCCGCCGGACAGTTTCACGCTCGTGATCAACAAGCACCGTCCCCTCGCGGCGGACTACGTGCCCGCAGATCTAGTTGATGCGGGTGGGCTGCTGCTGCGCGCCGAAGCGGCTGAAGCCTATGCCCGCATGGTCGCAGACGCATCGGCGGACGGCGTCGCCGTTTCTCCCGTCAGCGGCTACCGGTCACGGGAAGAACAGTCCCGGCTGCACACGTCCTACACGGAGAGGTACGGGCAGGAGGGAGCCGATTCGCTCTCCGCCCGGCCCGGCTACAGCGAGCATGAGACCGGCCTCGCCGTGGACATCGGCAACCCGGACGGCCTGTGCGCGCTGGAAACCTGTTTCGAAGGAACGGCAGCCGGATCCTGGACCGCTGCGAACGCCCACCGGTACGGCTTCCTCCTCCGTTATCCGGCCGGGGCGGAACACATCACCGGGTATGCCTACGAGCCCTGGCACCTGCGTTACGTGGGGCCAGACGTTGCCGGCGGAGTCTACGACTCCGGGGTGACGCTGGAGGAGTTTCTCGGCCTTCCGGCCGCCCCGAACTACTGACCGGCTGCCGCTATACCGCCTTGACCACCGGCAGTTCGCTCCACTCGGTGGTGTACCGCGGCGAGGAATACCTGCGCGACATGGTCCATTCCGGCGTCGCCGTGGACATCCCCGCCAATCCGAGCCCGATACTCGCCGCACCGTACTTGTCCGTGACCTTTCCCAGCAGTTCGCCCAGGTTCCGCCGTTCCTGGGCGGAGACGAACTCCTCGAACAGCGGCTGCGCGCCGGCGGACTCCAGCCCGCTGAGCATCACCCCGGCCTTGGTGTAGGGCACGCCCTCGACCACCTGGGACTCAAGGGCGCCGACGGCGGCCCGGCTGAGGACCACGGGATCCGCCGTCGGGGCGTGCAGCCGCACCGTGGCGGAGGGGAACGACGCCGCCCGCTCGCTGAAGTGCGACGTGCCGGCATAAGCGGTGAGGATGCTGGCCTGCTGTCCCTCGCGCTCCAGCCGAGCGGCTGCCTGCTGGGCGTAGATGCTCATGACCTGGCGCATCTCGGCAGCGGTAGTGACCGGCGTCGAGAAGCTCCGGGAGAAGATCAGCTGCTTTCGGTCCGCACGCTCGTCCTCGTGCAGGATGCAGGCGGTGCCGTTGAGCTCCAGCACGGTGCGCTGCAGGGTGACGGAGAATTTCCGGCGGATCAGCGCCGGATCGGCGGCGCGCAGATCCGCGACGGTGGAGATCCCCATCGCATCCAGCTTCGTGCCCAGCCGGGACCCCACGCCCCAGAGGCCGGTGACGGGCACCCGGGACATGATGGCTTCCACGGCGGCCGGGTCCATGGTCTCGAGGTTGCAGACGCCCTGCAGGTGACGGTTCTGTTTGGCGATCCGGTTGGCGAACTTCGCCAGGGTCTTGGTGGTGCCGATACCCACGCAGACAGGCAGGCCCGTGTGGCGGGCGACGGCGGTGCGGATCGTTGCCCCCTGTGCTTCCAGATCGCGCGGCGTGCCGGCCAGTCCGAGGAAGGACTCATCGATCGAGTACACCTCCTGCCACAGCGCGTAACGCCCCAGCAGTTCCATCACACGGGAACTGAGATCTCCGTAGAGCTCGTAGTTGCTCGAGCGCTGGATCAGGCCCACGCGCGGCGCGGATTCGGCGAGCTTGAACCACGGCGTGCCGGTCTTGATGCCCAGCGCCTTCGCCTCATCCGAGCGTGCCACCACGCAGCCGTCGTTGTTGGACAGCACCACCACCGGCACCCCTGCCAGTTTGGGGTCGAACGCGCGCTCGCAGGATACATAGAAGCTGTTGACATCCACCAGCGCGATCCGCTGGGCGGCTGCCGGCGGCGCGGACGGCTCAGACATGGTGCAGGCAGCGGGTCGCAACGCCCCACACGGACAGTTCCGACGGCTCCGCCACGAGGATGTCCGGATACCCGGGGCTTTCGGCACGCAGCACGATCCGCTGCCCGCCGAGCAGCAGCCGCCGGACCGTAAGTTCTCCGTCCACCACGGCGACGACGACGGCGCCGTCGCGCGGCGTGAGCGAACGGTCCACAATCAGTTCATCCCCGTTGCAGATACCGGTGCCCGCCATGGAATCACCTTCCACCCGCACCACGTAGGTAGAGGTGGGGTCCCGGATCAGGTGCCGGTTGAGGTCAATCCGGCCATCAAAATAGTCCCGGGCCGGACTGGGAAACCCTGCGGCAGTCGCGGCGTCGGACTCCGACGGCGGAGCGGGGCGGCGGGAACGGTCTGCTGAGAACACCGCCATGCCGAGGCCTCCTGAGGGATATTTCTAGAACGGGGACATTTCTAGAACATACTTTCGAACCCTCAGCCTAGCACCGGACTGCTGTTCGTTACTTGAGCGGGATCCCGTGCGCGTCGGTGCGGAAGGACCGGGCGTTGCAGAGAATCATCAGGCCTTCGACGAAGCCCCAGACGGCTCCCATGCCCGTGAAACAGGTCAGGACAAGCTGCGCGATGCCCACGCTGTTGTTGCCCAGGTAGAAGCGGTGGACGCCGAATCCGCCGAGGAAAATTCCGAGCAGTCCGGCGGCGACGCGGGATTTCTGGGGCCGGTAACCCGGGCCCTGCGGTGCATGGCCGAACTGGGCATGGCCGTAGCCCTGGGCCTGCTGGTGGCCGGCGGACGGGTAACCCTGGACGGGATACCCCTGGGCCTGGTTCGGGTAGCCCTGGCCGGGATATCCCTGGCCGGGCTGGTTCGAGTAGCCGGGTGAGGGATAGTGAGGTGCCTGCTGCCCGTATCCCTGGGGATTCTGCGGCTGGGAGTGCTGAGGCTGCTGGCCTGCCGCGGGGGCGGTAGGTTCGGGTTTCTTGGGGGAGGCGTATTGCTCGTCCCACTCGTCGGACCACCGGTTTCCGTGGTTGTTTCCCTGGCCGGGACCGTTACCTGACATGGTTTCCTCCAACGTTTTTTCGAAGCCATCCGGACGGGGCGTCGAGATTCAGCTTCAACTCCGGCGGCGATCGCCGCAATCATCCGGATATACCTGCTGTCTGCACTCTAACAGCCGCCGGAAACAGAAGCCTCAGACCCGCCCGCCCCGGACGGATTTGCTTAGGCGCCTGCCCGTGCCCAGCGCGCGAGCCGGTCGCTGGCTTCCATCCAGGCTGTGTCCAGGACCTGTTCCCGAGGATGGGCATCGTGCCACTGGATGATTTCGCGGGCACCTTCGGAAAACGGAATCACCGCCTGGTAATCCGGCACCAGGGACTTGATCTTGCTGTTGTCGAAGATGACCGAATGGCTCTTGTCGCCCAGCAGGCCGGGGCCCCGCCCCGGGTCCAGTGCTGCGATGGTCTCCGAGGGCACATGGACGAGGAGCGGGTCGGGGACACCGGCGGCAGCCGCCAGGGAACGGTAAACGGCGTCCCAGGGCAGGAACTCGTCGGATGTGATGGTGTAGCTTTCGCCGACGGCGGCGGGCCGGCCCAGGAGGCCCACGAAGGCCTTCGCGAAATCCCGGCTGTGCGTCAGCGTCCACAAGGACGTGCCGTCACCGTGCACCACTACCGGCAGCCCGGCGCGCATCCGGTGGATGTCCGTCCAGTGCCCGGACAGGGGGACCATCGTGGCGTCGTAGGTGTGCGAGGGGCGCACAACCGTCCCCGGAAAGCCCTCGCTCCGGTAGGCCTGCACCAGGACGTCCTCCCCGGCGATCTTGTCCCGGGAGTACTGCCAGAACGGGTTGCGCAGCGGCGTCGACTCCCGCACCGGCAGCCGCGCGGGCGGCTTCTGGTAGGCCGAGGCCGAGCTGATGAACACATACTGCCCGGTCCGGCCGCGGTGCAGTTCCACCGCCGCTGCCACATGCTCGGCGGTGAAGGACAGGAAGTCCGCCACGGCGTCGAACGTCCGGCTGCCCAGGGCGTCCCGAACGGCACCTGTGTCCCGGACATCGGCTGACAGGACCTCGACGCCGGCCGGCACCGGACGCTGCGCGGACACGCCCCGGTTCAGCACGGTCACCCGATGCCCGAGGCTGGAAGCGTGTGCGACGGCGGCGGCACTGATCACGCCGGTGCCGCCGATGAAAAGCAGATCAAGAGCCGCGGGATGCGTCATTGCGGGTTTCCTTACGGGTGTCCTTGACTGGGGGCAGGAGCCGGGCTTAGGTGGAGGTGCCCGGCTCCGAACTGCACCCAGCCTAGATGACCGCACGGCAGGAAAGGCACCGCCATGACAGAGAGTCCCCGCCCCGTTGTCCCGGAACTGACGCTCGGCAACTCCGTACGGATTCCGCAATTGGGGTTCGGCGTCTTCCAGGTCCCGGCTGACCGGACGCAGGAAGTGGTGGAGGATGCCCTGGCTGCCGGTTACCGGCATATCGACACCGCCGCCGCGTACGGCAACGAGGCCGGGGTGGGGGCGGCCATCGCCTCATCCGGCATTCCGCGGTCCGAGATCTTCGTGACCACCAAGCTGCGCAACGGAGACCAGGGGAGGGCACGGGCAGCGTTCCTGGACAGCCGGCGAGCGCTGAACCTCGACGTCGTCGACCTCTACCTGATCCATTGGCCGGTGCCCTCGCAGGGGATGTTCGTGCAGGCGTGGAAGGAACTCGAGGCCCTGTACCGGGACGGCTATATGCGCGCCATCGGGGTCTCCAACTTCCTCGCCGACCATCTGGATGCCCTGTACGAGCAGAGCCAGGTCCTGCCGGCCGTGAACCAGATAGAGCTGCATCCCGGGTTCCAGCAGGCGGCGCTCGCCGCCGACACCATTTCCCGCGGCATCGCCGTCGAGGCCTACAGTCCACTGGGGCAGGGCAGGGAGCTGGCCGGGGCGGAAGTGGCGGCGCTCGCAGAGAAGTACGCAGCCACGGCAGCGCAGGTGGTGCTGGCCTGGCACCTGGGTTCGGGAAGGATCGTCATTCCCAAATCGTCCGACTCGGCACGGATGCGGGAAAACCTGGCCGCCGTCGGTCTGGAACTGACACAGGAGGAACTGGACCTCCTGGACGGGCTGGAGGGTGGACGCCGGATCGGTGCCGATCCGGCGACGGCGGACTTCAGCCAGTTCTGACCAGCCGGACAGTCCAGGGAGGGTAGATGCGGCCGTCTCAGGAAGCACTGGATCTCCTGCACGCCATCGCCGAAGAACTTGGTCCACTGACCGTGGGCACCATGTTCCGCAGCCCGGGGCTGCGTACCGGATCCAAGATCGTGGCCTTCCTCGGTTCCGGCGACTACCTGATCGTGAAGCTGCCGAACGCCCGTGCCCAGGAGCTCATTGCTGCAGGCGCCGCAGGGCCGGTCACCATGGGTAAGCGCACCATGCGGGAATGGGTCGAGGTGCCGTCCGCCGCGGACCCGGGGGCCACGGCACGTCAATGGACGGCACTCACCCGGGAGGCACTGGAATATGTCCGCAGCCTTCCGGGTTAGCTGACTTCACCCGGCGTCCCGGGCGGTGCGGTCGCCCAGGGTTTCTTTGCGTGAGTTGTTGGTCCGGCGGGTGACGGCCGAGGCCCACACCCAGGTGGCCCGGCGCAGGCCGGCGTCCTCCCAGAGCACCTGTACCGCCCGGGAGGACCAGCTGCAGGCTTCGCCCTTCACACGCTCGGCAGCGCCGGGGAATCGGATCCAGGCCCAGACGGGCACCCCGGGCACCGACGTGGTGACCGGATTGTGCTCGAAGTCCAGCTCTTCCGGGGTAAGGCTGATCGGCTCGGCCCGCCGTGCATAGCGGGCCGCCAGCCGCTCGGCGGCGTCCTGGTTCATACTCTTAAAAATAGAACATATGTTCGAAAGGGGGTAACCGGCCCTGGTCCTTGGCCTGCTCCTGCCGGCGGCCGGTCCATGGTGCACAATAGGTGCCATGTGCGGACGGTACGTAATGGCAAGGGCGACGTCGGACCTGGTCTCGGCGTTCGCCGTCGAGCAAACGGTGGGACCGGACGTGCTGCCGTCCTGGAACGTCGCGCCCACGGACGACGTGCGGATCGTCACCGAGCGGTTCTCCAATGAAGCACCGGTGCGGCGGCTGGCGACGGCTAAATGGGGGCTGGTTCCGGTCTGGGCCAAGGATCCCAAGATCGGATCCCGGATGATCAACGCCCGGCGGGAAACCATTTTGGAGAAACCGGCGTTCCGCAAAGCGGCCGTGAAGCGCCGAGCCCTGGTGCCGGCGGACGGCTACTACGAGTGGGAAAAGTCCGCGGACGGGAAGATCCCCACCTACCTGTACTCCGGGAAACAGGATCCGCTGGCGTTCGCCGGCCTGTATGAATTCTGGCCGGACCCGGCGCTGCCGGAGGACCACGAACACAAATGGCTGCTGAGCGTCACCATCATCACCACGAAAGCCACGGACGCGCTGGGCCACATCCACGACCGCACCCCGCTGATCATTCCGCCGGACCTCTACACGGACTGGCTGGACCCGAAGCTGACGGACGGCGCCGATGTGGCCCAGCTGCTGGACGCCGTGCCCGAACCCACGCTGACCCCGCGGGTGGTGTCCCGCGAGGTCAACTCGGTGCGCAACAACGGGCCGGAACTGATCGAGCCTGCGAGCGCCTGACGCTTTAGGAAGCCACGTGGTTCACCAGGCGTAGTCCTCCGGCGCCGGCGAGTGCCCGGGAAAGATTTCGTCCAGCCGGTCCAGCGTCCGTGAATCAAGGGTGACGTCCAGGGCGAGGAGGGCCTCGTCCAGCTGCTCCTGGGTGCGCGGACCCACCAGCGGCGCCGTCACCGCCGGCTGGTGCAGCAGCCAGGCCAGTGCCAGGACGCCGGGCAGGATGTCCAGTTCCGCGGCCAGGGCCTCGTACTGCCGGATCTGCTCCTCGTGTTTCTCCAGCAGGTTCCGCACCCTGCCCTCGGCACGCCGTCCGCCGCCGTCGGCCTCCTTCGCCAGGATCCCGCCCAGCAGGCCTCCCTGCAGCGGTGACCACGGCAGGATTCCGAGCCCGTACTGCTGCGCCGCGGGAAGGACTTCCAGTTCCACGGACCGGTTGATCAGGTTGTAGATGCTCTGCTCGCTTACCAGCCCTGCGAAGTTCCGCCGGCGGGCGTTTTCCTGCGCCCGGGCAATGTGCCAGCCGGCGAAGTTGCTGCTGCCGTTGTAAATGATCTTGCCCTGCGCCACCGCCACCTCCATGGCCTGCCAGATCTCCTCCCACGGCGTGTTCCGGTCAACGTGGTGGAACTGGTAGAGGTCGATGTAATCGGTCTGCAGCCGCTTCAGGCTGGCGTCCAGGGCGCGCCGGATGTTCAAGGCCGAGAGGTAGGTATCATTGGGGCGTTCGCTCATGGAGCCGTAGAGCTTGGTGGCGAGGACGGTGTCCTCGCGCCGCCCGCCGCCTTTTGTGAACCAGCGTCCGATGATCTGCTCGGTCCAGCCCTTACGCTCACCCCAGCCGTAGACGTTCGCGGTGTCGAAGAAATTGATGCCGGTTTCCCGGGCGGAGTCCATGATGGCGTGGGCGTCCGCCTCGTCGGTTTTGGGTCCGAAGTTCATGGTGCCCAGGCACAGGCGGGACACGGACAGGCCGGAGCGGCCGAGATGCGTATATTCCATCGGGCCAGTGTGCTCCCCGTTACGTTGCGGGGCCAGCCGTCGGGCGGTGCTGGGGTAGCCTGAAAGCCAATTCCGGAACGGCAGGGAGAAGCAAGCACGTGGCTGAATCGTATTACCGCTCGCTGGGCAACGACGCCTATGAGGCAACCATTCACACCCAGGGGGCCTGGAATCCGCAGGAGCAGCACATGGCCCCCATTTCCGGCCTGCTGGCCCACTGCCTGGAGCAGTTCCGTCCACGCCCCGAGCTGCGCATGGCCCGGATCAGCTACGACATTTTCGGGTTGATCCCGCGCACCGCCTTCGAGGTGAAAACCTCCGTCCTGCGCCCCGGACGGACCATTGAACTGGTGCAGGCCGAGATGGTGGTTGAGGGCCGCACCGCCGTGCGCGCCACCGCCTGGCGCCTCGCCCGCGGCCCGACGGCCGAGGTGGCTGCGCTGGAAGACGACGCCATGCCCGGTCCGGCAGAGGCGGGCACCCATGAAGGCATGACCGAGTGGCCCGGGGCGTTTATTGAATCCCTGGAGAAGCGGGCGCTGCCGGGGCTGCGTCCGGGCCGCGGCCGGGCGTGGCTGCGCACCCCGCATGAAATGGTGGAGGGCACGCCGACGTCGGACCTGGTCCGCCTCGTGGGCATGGCAGACACCGCCAACGGTATTTCCACCCGCGTGCCCCCGGGCGGGGACAGCTACATGTTCCCGAACGTGGACCTGCAGCTGCACCTGCACCGCGAGCCCCGGGGGGAATGGCTGGGCCTGGATACCCGGGTGACTTTCGGTGCCGACGGCATCGGCCTGACTTCGACGGTCCTGCATGACCTGCAGGGACCGTTTGGACGCAGCGAGCAGATCCTGACCGTCCGGCCGCTCGGCGGAGCGTAGGCGGTGCCCGCCGCCTTGGAAGTGTTCCGGCAGGAGGAATCCCTGGGCGCGGCCGCCGACCTCGATTTTGCGCTCGCCATGCTCGAGGCCGTCCGCGGCGGGGAGCTCGGCCCGTCCCTGCGGATTTACCGTCCCCGCCCCACGGTGGCCCTGGGGCAGCGCGACGCCAAGCTGCCCGGCTTCGCCGCGGCGCAGGCGGCCAGCCGCCGGCAAGGATTCGAGCCTCTGGTCCGCAAGGCCGGCGGCCGGGCCGCCGCCTACCACGAGGGCTGCCTGGTCCTGGATCATGTGGAGCCGGACGCAGATGCCCTCGCCGGCTCGAGACGCCGGTTCGCGGACTTCGGCGAGCTGCTGGCCGGCGCGTTCCGCAAGGTCGGGCTGACCGCCGGTGTAGGCGAGATCCCGGGGGAGTACTGCCCCGGGGAGTTCACTGTCTCCGGCGAGGCTCCCGGCGGGGAGCGGATCAAACTGGTGGGCACGGCCCAACGGGTGATTGCCGGCGGCTGGCTGTTTTCCTCGGTGCTGGTGGTGGACAACGCCGTACCGCTGCGCCGGGTGTTGACCGACTGTTACGCCGAGCTCGGGCTGGACTGGGACCCGCGCACCGCCGGAGCCGCCCGGGACCTCGCACCGGGTCTGGACATGGCCCAGGTGCTGGACGCCGTGCTGGCGGCCTACGCCGGCTACGCGCCCCTCGTGGACGGGGATTTCACCGCGCTGCGGGGGAGAGTTGCGCAACACTAGGGCCGCGTCGCTTCGTCCCTGCGGCTGGCGGGGATAGTGTTGATGGCGGTGAGCCGGCTTAACCGGAGCGGCTATCTACATTCGTAACAAAGGAATTCCATTGGGCTCAGACACCGTTGAAAACACTGCGCTGCGGCTGCAGGCGGTCCTTGAGATCCTCGCAGCAGAGGACCCGTCAGCTACCGGCAAGGTCAGCAGGGCAAAGGTACTCGGTGCCGCCCTGGACCGTGTACCGCTCGCAGGACGCGAAGCGGAGGCCCTGGCCAGCGGCACCACCCGCGGCGAGCGTGCCCTGGTGAACGCCACCACCAAGCTCGTCAAGGCGGGCTGGATCCTCAAGGAAGCCCGCGCCGGCTGGAGCATCACCAACGAGGGCCGCCGGGCCCTGAAGGACTTCCCGGAACCGGCGCACCTGTCCGCCGCCCTCAGCGGAAAGCCGGTAGCTGCGGCCGAAGCCGCTTCCCCGGCTGAGGAAGTAGTGGAAGAGGTCCTGCGCGACGCCGTCGCCGTCCCTTCCGCTCCGGCCGAGCAGCACGGCTCGCACCCGGAGACCGACATCCCGGAGCCGTCCTTCCCGCAGCCGGAGTCCGTGGCCCTCGCCGGCGATTTCGGCGCGGCACTCGGTACCGAGGACTGGAATCCGGCCGGAGCGCAGTTCACCTTCGACCGCCACGACGAACTGTGGAAGCTCACGGTGGACCTGCCCGAAGGCACGTACACCTACAAGGTCGCACTGAACGGTTCGTGGGACGAGAACTACGGGTTCGACGCACACCGCGACGGCGGCAACATCGAGCTGTGGCATGCCGGCGGTCCGCTGACTTTCCTGTATGACCACGCCACGCACAACGTGGTCACCAAGGCAACCGCCTAGGACCGGCCCGGCCTCGTGCCCGGACCCCCAACGGGGTCCACCAGGAATCCGCGGGGCTCCCGCACCCACCAGACCCGTTCGCGGCGCAGCTCCGCCGGCGTGGAATAGCGGTAGCGGTAGACCCGGGCACGGATCCAGCGGGGCGGCTCGCCGTCGAACGGGTCCCTGCGCAGCAGGCGCAGGGTCCGCCGGTCGGCGGCGAGCAGCTTGCGCAGCAGCACCGGGAACCAGGCACCCGAGGCGCCCAGGCCCAGGAACCACATCAGCCAGTCCAAGCGCAGGTGGTAGGGCGCAAACTGGCGCGGCATCCGTCGCGGGTCCCCGGGCTTGCCCTTGAACTCGTACTCCAGCCAGCGGGCGTCCGGCCCCGGCGGATCGTTGGTGCCCTCGATGACCACCTCGTCCCGGTGCCGCGTAATGCTGCCGAACGCACCGTAGGCATTGGAGAGGTGCCATCGGTTGAAGCTGGCATTCATCAGCTGGTCGCGGCGGACCAGGTTCTTCAGCGGTGCCCACGCCCAGTACAGCACCGCCAGGGTTGCGGCGCCGACGACGACGGCGAACGCCGCAGGGGTCGCCTCCGGATCCGGTGCGGCGAGCTGTGCCTCCGGGAGCACCGCCTGCACGGCCGAATCGCTGATCGCCGTGCACGCGAGCAGGATGGTCAGCACGTTCAGCCAGGCGAAGTTCCCCGAAAGGACGAGCCAGAACTGGGTAACAATCACCACCGCCGCGGCAATCGAAGCCACCGGCTGCGGGAAGAACAGGAAGAACGGCACCACCAGCTGGGCGAAGTGGTTGCCCAGCACCTCCATCCGGTGCAGTGGCTTTGGCAGGTGGTGGAAGAACCAGCTGGCCGGGTTCGGCATCGGCTGGGTTTCGTGGTGGTAGTACAGGGCGGTGAGATCCCGCCACACCCTGTCGCCTCGCATCTTGATCAGGCCGGCACCGAATTCGAGCCGGAACACCAGCCAGCGGAAGGCCCACAGCACCGCGACCGGAACCGCGACGTCGTCGGAGCCCAGGAACGCAGCCAGGAACCCCGCCTCCAGCAGCAGCGATTCCCAGCCGAACCCGTAGAACGTCTGCCCGATGTTCACCACGGACAGGTACAGCCCCCAGATAAATAGGAAAGCTGCCATCGGCAGCCACCACGGCCCGGACTGCGGCACTCCCGCCACCAGCAGCGCGGAGACGGCGGCGCCGGCCCACGCCACGGCGAGCAGGAACCGGTCCGAGTAGTGCCAGTGGAAGAGGGTAGGGATGCCCCGGCCCTTGATCCGGGTCAGGAACTGAGGTGCCGGAAGCAGGCCGTTTTCGCCCAGCAACGCCGGGAACTGGGCCGCCGCTGAGAGGAACGCGATCAGGTACACGGCGGCAATGCCGCGCTGCAGGATCTGGCGGGCGAATTCATATCCTTCGGCGCTGAACCACTCCATGGCATGTCAGCCTAGCTCCAGCGGCGGGCGGACGCCGCCCGTTCCGGGGGCCCGGTTTAAATGTACTTATTGATGTACACCCAGCGTCCGCCGAGGTCTGTACGGAGGGCTTCGAGCAGGGTCGTAACGAGTTCGGGTGAATACCCGCCGGTGCCGGTATCAATGATGACCGCGAAGGACGCCATGGCCATGCAACTCCCCAGTTCCCAGTCACCGAATAGTCCCGTCCATGAGCAGTCGGGACAGGCAAGCCGAGGCTCGGGGTCGCCGTCGTACCATTCACAGTTGGTCCCGGTTATCGCTCATGCACCGTAACGAATGCCGCGGGAAAATACCCGAAAGAGCAGCAGGTTCCTCTTGCCTGCCCCTCGTCCTACGCTGGAACGGTGGCAGAGCCCTCTGCCGCGGGAGGTGCCGGAAATGACCGGATCGCATGTCCTTGCCCTCGTTGTCGCCCATCCCGACGACGACGCCTACGGACTGGCGGGAACAGTGGCGCTGCACGAAGACGATCCGGGGTTCCGCTTCATCCTGGTCCACGCGACCGACGGCGGCGCCGGGCAGATAGATCCGTCCTACCCGCCGGTCAACGAACCGCTCGGGCGGATCCGGCGGCGGGAAATGGAAGCCGCATGGACGGCGCACGGCAGGCCGCCGGACCGCCACGAGTGGCTGGACTACGACGACGGCGCAGTGGCGCAGGTTCCCTTCGCGGAACTGGTGGAACGGATAGGCGGCATCCTGGCGCAGGAGAGGCCCGACGTCGTCGCCACCTTCGGCCCCGACGGGATCACCGGGCACCCGGACCACATTGCAGTTGGAGCGGCCACGGACGCCGCCTTCGCGGATCTTCGGAACGGCGGCGGTCCGGGGCTGCAGCGCCTGGTGCACGGCGCCGTCCGGCGCTCCACCTGGGATCGGTGGAACCGCGGCCGGGTGCGGCGCGGACTGGCACCCTGGGACGAGGACAGGGTGTATGACCTTCGCCCGGTTCCGGACGACCTGATCGGCATGGAGGTGGACGTCGGCAGCGTGGCGCACCGGATTGTGGCGGGGCTGCTGGAACACCGGACCCAGCGCCATGTGGTCTCCCCGGGCGTGCCCCCGGATTCGGAAGAGGATGCCGGCTGGGCCCGTTCCGTCTCAGTTGAGCCCCTGGTCATTGCCTGGCCGCCGTGGCAGCCAGGGGGTGCGGTGCTGAGTGATGTGTTCGAAGAGCTGGACTAGACGGGCGTCGACTTTCCGGATGCCGAGTTGTGCGGCCGATGCCTGCGTTGTGGACCAGGACATCGAGCCGGCCCTCGGCGGCATCACGGGCACTTATGTAAACGACATGCCCCAACACCAGCTGAGCCACTGCAACGCTAAGAATGCCCGCTTTCACCGGCCGTGCCCTGTCCAGCCGGGGGAGTGACAGGACCCCCTCTGCCGCTGTCCCATCTGCCCTGCCTGGTCCTAGGCTGGCTCCCATGAGTAAGACATCGAACGCCCTTGGCGACTACCTGCGGGCCAGGCGCGAGCTGGTAACACCGAAGCAGGCCGGCATCCCGGACATAGGTGTGCGGCGCGTGCCCGGACTGCGGCGCGAGGAAGTGGCCATGCTCGCCGGCATCAGCGCCGATTACTACCTGCGGTTGGAGCGCGGGCGGGACCGGCACCCCTCCGTGCAGGTCCTCGAGTCCATCGCCCGCGTGCTCCAACTTGACGACGACCACCTCGCGTACCTGCTCACGCTGGTCGCGGACGTTCCCCGGCAGCGCGTTCGCCGGCCGGCCAAGGAAACCGCTCCCGCCGGTGCACTCAAGCTGCTGGATTCGCTCGCCCAGCCCGCCTTCATCGAGGGGCGGTACTTCGACATCCTGGCCGCGAACAGCCTGGCGAAAGCGCTCTCACCGCGTCTTGATCTCGGGGGGAACCAGCTGAGGGACATGTTCCTCGACCCGGCCGAGCAGGCCCTTTATCCGGAGTGGGAAGGGGTGACGGAGTGCTTCATTGCGAACCTTCGGCAGTCCGTGGGCAAGGATGTCGACAATCCCCGTTTCATTGAACTCGTCGGAGAGCTTTCACTGGCGAGCCCCTACTTCCGGCGATTGTGGGCACGGCATGAAGTGGGGCCCCAGAGAGGCACCCCGATGCGGCTCAACCACCCGCAGGTCGGGGAAATGACCCTCAACCGGGAGCGGCTGGGCATCAACGGAACGGACGGACTGATGCTCGTCATTTACCACCCCGACGCCGGCTCGGACGATGCTGAGAAACTTGCGCTCCTTGCCTCCGCGGCCTTCTCAACGAACAGGAGCCAGGAACATCCGCAAACCGGCGCCAGGTCAACCAAGGAGTAATACCGTGACTACTATCGGCATCCTCGGCGCGGGCCAGGCCGGAACAACGCTTGCCCGGGTGGCAACGGCGGCGGGCTACGACGTCGTCATCGCGAATTCGCGGGGACCCGAAACCTTGCAGCGGCTGGTCAAGGACTTGGGACCGCGGGCACGCGCCGCCTACGCGGCAGAGGCCGCGGCTGCAGCTGACTTCGCCGTCACCGCGTTCCCGTACGCGCCCGGTGACCGGCTGCCGGTGCAGGAACTCGCAGGAAAGGTCGTGATCGATAACAACAATTACATGGTCTGGCGCGACGGGAACTTCCCCGATGTCGACTCCGGGCTCAAGACAATTCATGAGTTGCGTCAGGAACAGCTGCCCACCTCGAGGGTCGTCAAGGCGTTCAATCATGTCCAGTTCCATGAGCGCTTCCACCTCCGTGTCCCCAGCGACGCGCTGCCGGCCATCATGCGGCTGGCGCGACCGGCCGGAGCACCTGACCGTAAGGCGCTGGTCGTCTCCAGCGACTATCCGGAGGCCGTCGAACTGGTGACCCGGTTCTATGACGATCTCGGATTCGACGCAGTTGATAACAGTCCCCTGAGCGAATCCTGGCGCAGCAGCCCCGGTACGCCGATGTGGCGCCACCACGTGGATGGACAAAGCCGCGAGGAACTCATCCGCAATCTGCAGCGCGCTCAACGGTCCGTCAGCTCAACCCCGGCAGCGGCTCAGGCGAAGGGGCCCATGCCTGCGTAAAAAGCTTCGGGAGGCAGGGCACCCGCTCAACCAGCTGGGTCACGAACTCCCGCCCCAGCCCCTGTTCGCTCCGGTTACCAGTGCAACTGCCTCTGTTATGTTCATGGCGCTGACGTGACTCCCTGAATGATGAGCCCGACGCCCGCGGAGAGCAGACCGACGCCCAGCACAGCCGCTCCAATCCAGAGAAGCATAATGGCCCGGTTGGGCCGCGCGGGATCCTGGCCGATCACGGAGACGAAAAAACCGGTGGGCATCAGGATGGCAGCCACGAAGACGCCGAGGGAGATCGTGGCGAACGGCTCGGGCACTCCGTTCGCCTGCACGATCACCATGACAAGGAGGCCGAGGATGACGAGCACTCCCGCGTGAGCGTGGCCGGCACGGACCATGATGTCCTCTCCCGGTACGGGTCAGCCGTTTCGCTGCATCCGAGCCACTTCGGCTTCAACACGGCGCTCCGATATGGCGGGACGGCCTGCGTAGACGGGGATCCCCGCAACGACCGCGGCGACAAGAGTTCCCAGGATCGGCCAGACCGGCCAGAAGTAGCCGTCCGGCGTCGTGAAGTACCAGATAGCGACCTGAAGGACCGCAAGCAGCAGCCAGAGACCGACCACCCCCTTGTAGATGGTCTTCGCGATGACGCGTCTGCGGGCGAGTTCATACGGTTCATTAGGCGATGACATGGTGTGGCCTTCCTTTTCGATGCGGTGTTGGTGGAACAACGCTACGAACACCGGTTATCAGCGGCCAGTGCCCTGCACAGCCGGGGGTTTGACAGGACCCCCTCCCGCATTTGCCTGGTGCACCGGATACTGGCCGTGTACCGACGGAACCACCGGATAGTCGGCCCGTGAAAACCCGAACGGACAGGGAGCATCCATGAGGATTGTGGTGACCAGTATTTTTGTGGACGACCAAGACAAGGCACTGGATTTTTACACGCGGGTGCTGGGATTCGAACAGCGGCAGGATGTGCCGGCGGGCGGTGCGCGCTGGCTGACCGTGGGGGTGCCGGGGGAGGACGCCGGGGTGGAACTGCTGCTCGAACCGGCCGGGCATCCCGCCGTCGCGCCGTTCACAGAGGCTCTGGTAGCGGACGGGATCCCGTTCACCTCCTTCGCCGTGGACAGCGTGGAGGACGAATATCACCGGCTGTTGGACCTGGGTGTGGCCTTCACTCAGCTGCCTACCCGGATGGGACCAATAACGACGGCGGTTTTCTCTGACACCGTGGGCAACCTCATCCAGATCGCCGATACGGCGGACTGAAGCAGCCTCAGAAGCGGAACAGGGAGGTGATCTCCTGTTTGGCGTCGTCCACGTAGACCTCGGTGCGCTCATCGAAGAACGAGACCCGGTCCTTGAGCTGCGCCGAATCGGGCAGCACCGCCTCATAGGACCAGGCCAGGTCAGTTCCCGCCGGATGCCCGGTAACCGACCAGTAGTTCGCCGTCCCCTTGTACGGGCAGACCGACCGGGTTAGGGACGCGTCGAGGACGTCCCAGTCCACGTCAGAGCGCGGAAAATAGGTCCGCGGCGGGAGCATGGTTTCGTAGACGAGCAGCGGCTGGCGGGTCTCTGCCAGCAGCTGTCCGTCCAGATGCACCCGCACCGCCCGCGAGGAGTCGAGGGCGTCGACCCGGTGGAAGGGGTCCCGGGGGTGCCCCTGAACCACCTGGTCTTCCTCCAGCCAGCGGTCGAACGCATTGAAGTCCAGCAGCACATATCCGTGAAGATCCGCATCATCCGCCCGGAACCCCGCACCGGGCAGCTCGTGCGATCCGGCGCGGAGGTCCAGTGGCTGGCCGGGGGCCGTGTGCGCGGAGAAGGAATAGCGCGGGTCCATCAGGGCATCCGGGGGCACCTCGGCCAGCGGGTCGCCGTCGGGCTCCGAGGCAGCAGTCACCTCTGCCGCAATGTCCTCGGCGGGCACCGCATAGATGGGGGTGACCCGTCTCGGTTCATAGGCCAGCACCGCATGGGTGGAATCCACCACGGTGTTGCCGCCGAGCTGCGCACGGATACGCCGCGGCGTGGGCTCGTAGCGCAGCTGGGGCAGGAACTTCCAGAATGCGGGGCTGATCTGCAGTGCCATGGAACAAGTCTCTGGCGGGCCGCCAGCCGAAACAAGGGCCTGCGGATTCAGCCGCTTCGAAGGTCTTAGTCGTGAAAATACATAAACACCCAGTGCCCGCCGAGATCGGCCTGCAACTCCTCCACAAAACGTCGTGGAAGGTCGTACGGATCCACCGCGGTACGCCAATCCTGGCCGATCGGGACATGCCAGTCCCGGTCGATGATGACGGCAAACGAGGCGACAACCAGGGAGGTGCTGAGCTCCCAGCGACCCCAGGGGGCGTGCCACGAACAGCGGGGACAGGTGAGCTCCGGTTCCTGACCTGAGTCCAGCCAGCCCTGGATCATCCTGGCCACCATGTCGATGTCCAGTTCTTCGCCGCATTTCCGGCACTCCGGCCCGCCCGTGCTGTCGCCCAGGAAATAGACGTCAAGACCTGGAATGAAGGTGAAGACAAAGTGCGGCCGGCGGGGATCCAGTTGCCCCATGAGGCGGGGGCCGGGTCCGTCGGACACCTCCTGGCTGTGCCGGTAGTCGTAGACCTGTGGGTCGGGTGCGCTCCAACCGTTGTCCCGGAACCATTTCCGCACCTCGTGCATGCGCGCTTCGGCGCCTGCGTCGTCCACGGACAAATCCAGCAGCTGCGCACGAGTGTCCCCCATGCGCTGACCCTACTACGGGATGGCTTTTCTGTCCCGACCCGCTACACACGGTGGGGTGTGCTGCAGGAAACGCTCTTCCGTACCGGGGCCTGCGGATGCGGTCGGAATAGTCTTAACCCTTGAAGTGCATGAGCACCCATCGCCCACCGAGGTCGGCCTGCAACTGCGACTTAAGGTGCTGGGCAAATGCCTGTTGGTCCGGGGTATGGGAGTCCTGGTGGATGATGACGGCAAACGAGGAAACCACCAGTGACCAGCTGAGGTCCCAGTTTCCCCAGGGCGCGTGCCATGAACAGCGGGGACAGGCGAGGTCCGGTTCCTGGTGCGAGTCCAGCCATTCCTGGACCATTCCCGCGACGTCGTCGATGTCCGTGGCTTCACCGCATTTGCGGCACTCCGGGCCCCCCGTGCTGTCGCCATGGAGATAGAGATCGCGGCCGGGAATGAAGGTGAAGACAAAATCCGGCGAGCGAGGGTCCAGTTGCTCCGTCAGGCGGGGGCCCGGACCGTCGGACACATGCTCGCTGTAGAGGTAGTCGTAGTTGTGGGGCGCGGGTGCGCTCCAACGGCTGGCCCGGAGCCATGAACGCACCTCGTGCATCCGCGCTTCGGCGTCGGCCTCGTCGACGGACAAATCCAGCAGCTGTGCGCGAGTATCCCCCATGCGCATACCCTAACCCCGACGGTCAAGGCATGCGCATGGAAGATCCCGGGGGTCCTAGTGACCCCGGTCGATCCATTCCTGCAGGTGCGGCCCTTCGGCGGCGATCGACGTCGAATCCCCGTGCCCGGTGAGCACCTTCGTCTCCGCCGGCAGCGTCAGCAGCCGTTCCCGGATGGACTCGATGATGGTCGGGAAGTCGCTGTAGGAGCGGCCCGTGGCGCCGGGGCCGCCCTGAAACAGCGTGTCGCCGCTGAAGACCACGGGCTCCGGAACGTCCTCGCCCGCAGCCAGCGAGAAGCAGACCGATCCGGGGGAGTGCCCCGGCGTGTGCAGGGCGCGCAGCGTGTGGCCGGCAATCTCGAACGTGTCGCCGTCCTCAATCACATCGTCCGGCCCCTCGTCGGGGAACACTGCGTCCCACAGCATCCGGTCCGCGGCGTGCAGGAACACCGGGGCGCTGAAGCGGTCCCGGGCCTTGCCGACGGCACGGATGTGGTCGTCATGCCCGTGGGTGAGCAGGATGGCCATGACCTCCCGGTCACCCACGGCTTCGGCGATCGCGTTGATGTTGTGCGCCGGGTCGATGACGATCACCTGGAGGTCGTCGCCGACAATCCAGACGTTGTTGTCCACGTCCCAGGTGCCGCCGTCCAGGGAGAAGGTTCCCGAGGTGACCACGTTGTCGATGCGGAACATTACAGTTCCACCACCGAACGCAGGACCTTGCCGTCATGCATCTTGGTGAAGGCTTCCTCAATGTCGCCCAGGCCGATGCGCTCGGTGACGAAGGCATCCAGGTCCAGCCGGCCGAGCTTGTACTGTTCCACCAGCATGGGAAAGTCCCGGGAGGGCAGGCAGTCGCCGTACCAGGAGGACTTCAGGGAGCCGCCGCGGCCGAACACGTCCGCCAGCGGCAGCTCGATCTTCATCTCCGGGTTCGGCACACCCACCAGCACCACGCGGCCGGCGAGGTCACGGGCGTAGAAGGCCTGCTTATAGGTTTCCGGCCGTCCCACCGCGTCAATCACGACGTCGGCGCCGAAGCCGCCGGTGAGCGCGCGGATGGCTTCCACCGGATCTTCGTCCTTGGAGTTGATGCCGTGCGTAGCGCCCTGGGCCATGGCCAGTTCAACCTTGGCCGAGTCAATGTCCACGGCGATGATGGTGGTGGCTCCGGCCAGCTTTGCGCCGGCGACGGCGGCAATGCCCACGCCGCCGCAGCCGATCACGGCCACGGATTCCCCGCGCTGCACGGCGCCGGTGTTGATGGCGGCACCGATGCCGGCCATAACGCCGCAGCCGAGCAGGCCCACCGCGGCGGCGTCGACGTCGTCGTCCACCTTGGTGCACTGGCCGGCGGCCACAAGGGTCTTCTCCGCGAACGCACCGATGCCCAGTGCGGGCGTCAGCTCGGTGCCGTCCTCCAGGGTCATCTTCTGCGTGGCGTTGGCGGTGTTGAAGCAGTACTGCGGCTCGCCCTTGCGGCAGGCGCGGCATTCGCCGCACACGGCGCGCCAGTTCAGCACCACTCGGTCCCCGGGGGCTACCTCGGTAACGTCGGGACCGACGGCGGAAACGACGCCGGTGGCTTCGTGTCCGAGCAGGAACGGATAGTCATCGTTGATGGCGCCCTGTTTGTAGTGCAGGTCGGTATGGCAGACACCGCAGGTGAGGATGTCCACCAGCGCTTCGCCGGGTCCGGGGTCCGGAACCAGGATGGTCTCCAGGGAGACGGGGGCGTTCTTTTCCTTGACGACTACGGCCTGAACCTTATGAACCATGTGTGTGCTGCCTCTTTCGATGTCCGGGCGGGAAGCCTGAGTCCAGCATCCCGCTTCCCATCCTATGGACCCGGGGCGCCGGGGGCGAAGCAGGAATTGCCCTTCCGCTCCCGGCTCAACCGTCAGGGCCTGCCGCCGGGCCGGGCACCGTCCTAGCATGGAAGGCAGGAACGGGTCCGGAGTGACAGCCGCCAACACCAGGAAGTGCACCATGCTAGGAACCCTGTTGTACGGAGAGCGGGATGTCCGGGTGGAGGATGTCCCCCGGCCGGTACTCCAGGAACCCACTGACGCCATCCTGAAAGTGGTGGCGGCCTGCGTCTGCGGATCGGACCTGTGGCCGTACCGGGGCATCGACGCGGTGCGCCGGCCCCGTCCGATGGGGCATGAATACGTGGGCGTAGTCGAAGAAACCGGGGCAGCGGTTTCGCTGATCCGGCCGGGCCAGTTTGTGGTGGGCTCCTTTTTCGCCTCCGACAACACCTGCGAGATCTGCACCGCGGGTTATCAAAGCCGATGTGTCCATGCCGAGGGCGTCGGCGGAGCGCAGGCCGAGTATTTACGGGTTCCCCTCGCGGACGGCACGCTCGTGGCGACCGCGGAACCACCGGATGCAGACGTGATCCCGTCGCTGCTCACCGCTTCGGACGTGCTCGGTACCGGCTGGTTCGGTGCGGCTGCTGCCGAAGCCGGGCCCGGCAAGACGGTCGCCGTGGTGGGCGACGGCGCGGTGGGTCTCCTGGCCGTGCTGGCCGCCCGGCAGATGGGCGCCGAACGGATCATCGCCATGAGCGGCCACCCGGACCGGCAGGAACTGGCCCGGGAGTTCGGAGCCACGGACATTGTCCAGGAACGCGGCGACGACGGCGTGGCAGCGGTGCGTGAGCTGACCGGCGGGATGGGCGCCCACAGCGTGGTGGAGGCAGTGGGGACACAGGCTTCGATGCTGCAGGGCATCGGCTGCACCCGTCCAGGCGGCCATATGGGCTACGTGGGGGTGCCGCACGGCGTGCAGCTACCCGGCGAACAGCTCTTTTTCGCTGAGATTCACCTGCTGGGCGGCCCGGCGCCGGTGCGCCGGTTCCTGCCCGAGCTCATGGAGTTGATCCTGCAGCGCAAGATCAACCCGGGGAAGGTCTTTACCCTGGAGCTGCCGCTGGGCGAGGCCGCGGAAGCCTACCGGGCCATGGACGAACGGCGGACCATAAAGGCACTGCTGCGTCCCTGACTCACCGCCCGGCGGCTTCCCGCCCGCGGCGCTAGAAGTCTACGAAGGTTCCGGTTGGAACGGTGCCGCTGAAGTCCGTTGCGGGACCGAAGCGTCCGTCGAGTCCACATTCCTGCTGCGAACCGGAAAACGACATCAGGTTGAACCCGTATGTCACATCGTGTGACTGGCCCGCCGGCAAGGTCAGTTGGAATACCGACTGTCCGGCACGCCAGCTGGCGGTTTCGAACGCCAGCGGGCTGACCTCGGACCGCACAGCGGGGAGGATCGCACTGAGCGGTACCGGTCCCTTGGTAGACGCCTGGCTGGTCACGGAACGTTCACTGGTGAGCGCGACAGGTGCAGTGACCGTGGAACTGTTCGTGAGCGTTGCCGTACCGGCTGTTTCCCGGCTTGTGGCGGACCCGGTGAAGGTGGTTGCCGTGGATCCGGGTTCGCATTCGGTGACGGACGCTGAGGCCGGTGCCGCGAAAACTGCGGAACCGGCGACCAGTCCGGCTGTCGATAGGAGGACGGCGGTACGTGTCATCGTGGTCTTCATCTCGCTCCTTCGTGTCCCGGTAATACCCGTTCCCTCTGGAAGAGCCCCCACACTACTACTCAGTAACCGAGTGTCAAGCACGTGGTTCCGCCGTCCGCCGGGCCCGAGGGGCCCTATCCGCTAGAGGCCGAGGCGGGACTTCACCTCGGAAGCGGAAGGGTTGGTGGCCGCGGAACCGTCCGGGAAAATCACGGTCGGGACGGTCTGGTTGCCGCCGTTGAGCGAGGCCACGAGCTCCGCAGTACCTTCCACGTCTTCGATGTTGACCTCGGTGTAGCCGATGCCCTGGGCATCCAGCTGCGACTTCAGGCGCCGGCAGTATCCGCACCAGGAGGTGGAGAACATGGTGATGGTTCCGGTTGCGGGGGTGAAAGCTTCAGCAGTGGCAGCCACGATGGTTGCTCCTCTTCGTCGAAATGGATTGTTGCCTGATCCAACAGTATTCCGGCCGGCGGCATTCCCGGTGGCAGACTGGAGGCATGTGCGGAAGATACGTGATGGCCCGCTCCGCGGGGGACCTCGTGGCCGAGGCTGAAGCGGAGGCTGACGCCCGCCTGGAACTGCGCGCGTCCTGGAACGTAGCCCCGACGTCGGACGTCCCCGTTGTCCTCGAACGCTTCGTGGACGTGCCGGGCCGGGGCCGGACGCAGGTGCGCCAGATCCACGTTGCCCGGTGGGGCCTGGTTCCCGGGTGGGCAGGTGATGCATCCGTAGGCGTGCGTGCGTTCAACGCCCGCAGCGAGACCGTCCTGGAAAAGCCCACCTTTCGTGAGGCAGTTCTCTCGCGCCGCTGTGCGGTGCCGGTGGACGGCTACTACGAATGGAAGGCCGGCCCCGGCAAGGCGCGCCGCCCGTTCCACGTTTCCCGGGCCGACGGCGCCCCGATCTACTTTGCCGGCCTGTATGAGTGGTGGCGGGATCCGGCCAAGGCCGAAGGCGACCCGGAGATGTGGCTGCTCTCGACGTCGATCCTCACCGTCGCCTCGCCCCCGGCAGACAGCGCCGAACCGGTGCTGCGCGAACTGGCCGGCCTGCATGACCGGCTGCCGCTGCCGCTGTCCAAGGACGCAATGGCTGCCTGGCTGGACCCGGCACGGCGAGATGCGGGCACGCTGGTAGCCCTGGCTACGGCGCAGGCCTACACGACGGCGGCGGACTGGGTACTGTCCGAAGCCCACCCTGCCGTGGGCAACGTGCGCAACGACGGCGAGTACCTGCTGCATCCGGACCAGGCGGAGACGGTGCCGACGGAGGACGTGCTGTTCTAGCGGGAACTTATTCGGAAATCACTGCCAGGGTGACCCGGCCGGCGTCGTCCACCCTGAGGCCGGGGTTGAAGCAGACTTCCCAGCGCAGCCCGTCGGGGTCCGTGAAGTAGCCGGAATAGCCGCCCCAGCTCATCTGGGTTCCGGGCGCGGTGATGACCCCGCCGGCGCCGGCGGCGTTGGCCAGCACGGCGTCGACCTCTGCGGCCGAATCCACGTTGTGCCCGAGGGTGACCGGGGCGTTGTGGAGCTCGCCGGCCGCACCGGCTTCCGCCGCCAGATGGTCTGCCCGGAAAAAGGCCAGGAGCAGCCCGTGGTTGATCTGGAAGAAGATCACCTCGTCGGGGACGTACTGCACAGTTTCCCAGCCGAGCCGCGAAACGTAGAACGCGTAAGTTACTTCGAGGTCCCGTACGCCTACGGTGACCACGGAAACGTGGGGATTCACGCCTATGATCCTGCCATGAATGCGCCGGACGGCCATTACCCGGGTAGCGGAGGCCCGCTGCGGTGCCTGCGGCCCGGGAATGGTTACTCTTAAGGCATGGAACCAGCTGAGCAGAAATCCGTTTCGGGACAGCTAGACAATGTCCGGACAGCAATTGACGAAATCGATGAAGAAATTGTCGCGCTGATCTGGCGGCGGCAGCGGCTGGTGCGCGTCGCCGGGGGACTGAAGGACAACGACGACGCCGTCCGCTCGCCCAAGCGCATGGAGGAAGTCATCGCCCATGTCCGCCATGCGGCCCAGGAGCAGGACGGCGACTGCAATGTGGTGGAACGCACGTACAAGGCCATGATCGAGGCCTTCATCGACTACGAGCTGAAGGTCCGCCACGAGATGGAGACCCAGCGCAAACTGGACGCCTTCAGCCGCAGCTAGCGAGGGACCGCTCCCGGCACACCGGGCCACACGCCGTCGGCGCCTCAACCGCGGGTTGCCCGCATCGGGTAGGTTGTGCCGCATGACACAAACCGTGGGGGAACTGTTCCCGAAGACCCGCCGGGTCCATGCCTGGCTGTCCCTGGAATGGGGGTCGCGCAAGGAGACTCCGGTACAGGTCGCCGAACGGATACTGCTGACGCTTCCCTTGTTCCGGAGCAGGTTCCCGGATCCCGATGCGCGATGGCAGATGTCCGTGAAAACCCTCTTCGGGCCCGGACCTAAATGGGTTGACATCCCGGACGCGCCGGAAGCGCTGGGTGCGCTGATTCAAAGTCCCCGCCAGCGCGATGTTCCCGACTCGCATGTGGACACCGGAACCCTCAGGGCAAAATTCTCATTGACCGGTTCCGGCGATCCGGACAACGGACTGTTTCAGTTCGATATCTCTGCCGGCCGCAGTAATGTCTGGGGAACCCCGGCAAACAGCATCTCCCTGCGGCCGCCCGCAGAATTCATCATTGGCCCACCGGAGGAGGCCCACAGCTGGTTCGGCGGACTCGCCCGGATCTGGCAGCCGGAAACCGCCTGCCTTTCCACCCCGGACACCATGGATGCCTGCAGGGAGATGGAGAAGCGGCTAGGCAGCGGGAACCGCTCGATTTACGCTCCGTCCGTCGGCTATCTGAACTGGTTCTCGCGCACCGGGTACGGCAGGCTTCCTTTCCCGCTGGATGCGGTGACCCGTGAGGACCCGGACGGGACGCTGATTGCGGTTCCGGATTGGAACGTCGCCGCCGTCGCCGACCTGTATGCCGAGCTGGAGACCATGGGGATGCTGCACGAGATGCCGGATCACCAGGTTCTCGATGGGCCCTTCCACGAAGACCGGGCCTGAATCGGGTAGGTTGTGCCGCATGACACTCACTGTGGCCGACCTGTTTCCGGAGGATAAGGCAGTCCGTGTTCGGCTGGAGTGGGGTGCCAGGAGGGAAACGGCGGAGCAGGTTGCCGGCCGGATCCTGCGGATGCTGGATCAGTTCCGGGGACGGTTTGATGCTTCGGAGAGTGAGTGGCACGGCCGGGCACTAGTGTTCAGGGACGCTGCGGACTTTACCGACCCGTCCGCACTGGGCCGGGCAATTGAAAGCAACCGGGAGCGCGACGCTCCCGACTCGCCGTTTTCCACCGGCACCAGAAAGACGCAGTTCCGGCTTTACGCTGACCAAGATGCCAAGGTGCCGCTGTTCTCCCTGGACGTTACCGCCGGCCGGAACCTCGGTCCGAGACCCAACGAAATCTCCCTGGTACTGCCGGCGGGCTTCACTATCGGCACCCCGGACGAAGCCTCCGGCTGGTTCCGGAAGCTGATCCGCATCTGGGAGCCGGAAACGGCGAGCCTTACCAGCTGGGAATGCTATGACAGGGTCAGCGAGCGCCGGGCCCGGTTGGGATTGCCGGCACATACGTCTTACCGGGAACCCGCCGTCGGATACCTCAACTGGTTCTCCCGGACGGCCTACGGGCGGCTGCCCTTTCCCATTGCCGCTGCCGCCGTGCAGGACTACCCGGACGGAACGCTCATCACAGTGAGGGACTGGCGTCCCCCGGCCGTGGCGGACCTGTACGCCGAACTGCAGGTCATGGGGATGATGCATGAGATGCCGCCGGTCCAGGTGCTTTCACCGCCGGTCAGAGACGCCCAGGAACCGGACACGGGTTTGAAGGGGAGCCATGGGGGAAACTAGTTCGACGCCGGAGGCAAACCGCTGGCGTCCCGTGGCGGCGGCGCTCGCAGACCGCCGGCGCCTGCACCTGTACGCCCGCGCCGTGCTGGCGGCCGACGACGGAGTACGCCTGGACCCGGCGGACCTCACCGCTGCCGAGGCGAAGTCGTTGGCCGTGCTGCAGAACGCCGGCCTGGTCCGCGTCGGCGAGCGCGGGGTGGAACCCGTAGCCTCCGTCTTCGCTGATCTGCTGGCCGCCGGGGTACGCACACCCGACACGTCGGCCCGCCGGTTCCTGGTTAACGGCAGGCTCGAGTCCTACCCGCGCAAACGCTCCGACCGGCTGGAGCTGCTCCATTTCCTGGCCGGGGAGGTGTTTGAACACGCCCGGCCGCCGGAGCCGGGGCTGAGGCCAGTGCTGTCGGAGAAGGAACTCACCAGCAGGCTGACGGCCTTCACCGCAGACCCCGCTGCCATCCGCCGCTATCTGGTGGATGAAGGCATCGTGGCCCGGGATGCCGCAGGCACCCAGTACTGGCTCACCCGTCCCCGCCCGGCGGAAGGAATGGAATTTGCCTAGTTTACCGCCGAGCCTTAACGCTGCTCTGCTACTCCGACGTTCCCGCTTCGAGGATGGACACGATTGAGAAGAGCGTAAAGCAGACAGCTCCGAGCCCAACCAGCACGTGCGCGGGGACAAAGAACGCCGGGTCTGTGCCTGCGGCTTCAAAGAGGAACGCGGCGAAGAACAGACAGGTGAGCGCTGTGCCGATGGGCATCAGCGGGATGCGGTTGGCCAGGGCAAACGTGCGACGCCAGACGAGGGCTAGCAACAGCACCTTCGACAGGATGCTGAAGCAGATCAGCCCGAGGCCGATCAGCACACAGCCCGGGGCCAGCCGATAGGGCTCGTGTGAGCTGAACAGCACGAATAGTCCGAGCAGCACATTGATCGTGCCAGCGGCAGCGACGAACCAGGGCCAGGCGGAACGTTCGCCGTCGCTGAATTCGTTGCGCACCTGGCGCACGATGCTCGCGACCAGGGCGATCAGCGACGTGCAGATCGCCGACAGGCCGATCAGGACGTGGCCGGCAACGAATCCGGGGGTATCTCCGCGCACCAACAGGCCGATTGCAAGGGAGAAACCGACGGCGGCGGCTCCAACCGGAACTGCGAGCAGCACGGCGCCGGCGGCGCGGGAGTGAGCACCTTCCGGCGGGCCGCCCTGAGGCTCGAGTAACTGTGCTGACTGGATGAGCGTGAATTTTGTGGACGCGGCCGCGACGGTGCTGACGCACGCGGCGATGAAGCCGATGCCGATCACAACGAAGCCCGCCGTGAGGTTCTCCGCGGTGTTGTCCCGGTTGGCCAGGACGATGCCCCAGATGACGGCGGCGGCGGCAGCCACGTAGCCGGAGAGCGGCAGGATGATCGCCCACCCGCGCCCATAGCGGTTGATGAGCTGCCTGATGATGGTGGCCGCCGTAGTGAACAGCGCGTAACAGATGGCGGTCAGCCCGACGTTGACGTGTCCGGCGACAAAGTGATCGGCATCGTTGGGCCCGGCCAGGATGTAGAGGCCAAAGGACAGACAGACAGCGCCCATGAGCAGCGGTATGGCGCGGAAAATGACACTGATTGTACGGTTCATGGCGTACCCCGAAGGTGATCCGTGCGGCTTCGGCAGCATGGCCGGTCCGCGATTAGTGCCAGTGTGCGCCTGTCCTACCCGGGGAACAACGCCGAGGCAGGGAGCAGTTCGCTGGCTATATGACTTCGCGCCCCTCCGCCCTGGACCAGACAGCCACGACGCCTGCCGGTACCGGCATGGGTGGCCGCCGCCGACCGTTGACTTGGCGGGACGGTGGGCGTCGAATGGAAGTTCCGGCCGGACTGCCCTCATCCGGCGGAAATTTCCAAGGAGGAGTGCATGGCCGACCGGTTTACTCCCCACGGAACCGCAGCAACCCATCCGATAGCCGGGATGGCCGGTGCCATGGGAGCGCCGGTCAACGCCGTCCCCCTGGTGGCGCACACGCCGCAGGCCCGGAGCGGCCCGCCAGCGGGCGGGGACAGCGTGCAGGGCCGCGCCGATGCGGGAGGCGGGCACTCGCGGCGCCAGATCGCCGTCGTTTTCGCCGGGCTGATGCTGGCGGTGCTTGTCGCCGCCCTGGACCAGACCATCGTCTCCACCGCCCTGCCCACCATCGTGGGGGATCTGCAGGGCATGGACCATCTCTCCTGGGTGATCACCGCCTACCTGCTGACCTCCACCATCGGGCTGCCGATTTACGGGAAGCTCGGGGACCTGCTCGGGCGCAAGAACATCTTCATTTTCGCCATCGTGGTTTTCCTGGGCGGCTCCGCCCTGTCCGGGCAGGCGCACAGCATGACCGAGCTCATCGCCTACCGTGCTGTCCAGGGGGTAGGCGGCGGCGGGCTGATCATCGGTGCGCAGGCCATCATCGGCGACATTGTGCCCGCCCGCGAGCGCGGCAAGTACATGGGCCTGATCGGCGCGGCGTTCGGCATCGCTTCCGTCAGCGGCCCGCTGCTTGGCGGATACCTCACCGACTACTGGTCCTGGCGGTGGGTGTTCTACATCAACCTGCCCATCGGTGCGGTGGCGCTCGCGGTCATCATCACCGCGCTGCACCTGCCGCGGTCCGAACGCAAAGGGATCCGGCTGGACTATGCCGGGGCCGCACTGCTTGCCGTCGGCAGCGCCGCCCTGGTGCTGCTGACCAGCTGGGGCGGCAACAACTATGCCTGGACCTCGCCCACCATCCTCACGCTGGGAGCGGTGGCCGCCGTCGCCGTCGCCATCTTCATTCCGGTGGAACTGCGCGCGTCCGAACCGATACTCCCGCTGCGCCTGTTCGGGATCCGCAACTTCCTGATCTGCACGCTGGTGGGGCTCGCGGTAGGCCTGGCCATGTTCGGGTCCATTGCCTACCTGCCCACCTTCCTGCAGATCGTCAACGGAGCCAGTCCCACTATGTCCGGGCTGATGATGCTCCCCATGACCGCGGGGCTGCTCACCACCTCGATCGGGACGGGGCAGCTGATCTCCCGCACGGGCAAGTACAAGATCTATCCGATTCTCGGCTCACTCACCATGATCTGCGGACTGCTGCTGCTCTCGCGCATCTCCAGTACGACGCCGTACTCCCTCACCGCGCTGGGCATGTTCGTGCTGGGACTGGGGATCGGGGCGCTGATGCAGAACGTGGTGCTGATTGTGCAGAACAGCGTCCCTGCCAAGGACATGGGCACCGGGGTTTCCACCGCCAACTACTTCCGGCAGATGGGCGGTTCGCTGGGGATTGCCCTGTTCGGTTCCCTGTTCATCCGCCGGCTGAACGACCAGCTGGCCTCCGCGCCGGCCGGAGCCGGCGATGCGGCGTCGGGCGGCGCCAATTCGATCAGTCCGGACAGCATCAGGGCGCTGCCCGCTCCGGCGCAGGACTTCATCAAATCCGCGTTCGGCGAGGCGCTGCCGCCGATCTTCCTGCTCGGGGTGCCGATCCTGGGAGCGGCCTTTGTCCTGACGCTGTTTCTTGTGCAGCAGCCGTTGTCCCGGACGGCGCGGGTGAACGTGGACGCAACGTAGGCCAACAACAACCATGAAGAGAAGAAACCCGCCATGTCCCACAGAGCAATAACGCCGCGCACAGCGGCGCCCGCTGCCCGCTCCGGGACCGCCATGCCGAAGCACCGGGTGGAGGCCGCCCGGAGCGAGGAACCGAAGCGGAAACTCGTGCCGGTTTTCACGGGACTGGTGCTGTCCGTGCTGCTGGCAGCCCTGGACCAAACCATCGTCGCTACGGCCCTGCCCACCATTGTGGGGGACCTGAACGGGTTGGAGCATCTGTCCTGGGTGGTCACCGCGTATATCCTGGCGGCAACCATCGGCCTGCCGATCTACGGCAAGCTCGGTGATCTGTTTGGCCGCAAAAGCATTTTCATTTTCGCCATCGTGGTGTTCCTCGCCGGCTCGGCCCTGTCCGGACTGGCGCAGAACATGGGCCAGCTGATCGGTTTCCGTGCCCTGCAGGGCATCGGCGGCGGCGGGCTGATGATCGGGGCGCAGGCCATCCTGGGAGACCTGGTTTCCCCGCGGGAGCGCGGGAAGTACATGGGCCTGATCGGGGCGGCCTTCGGGCTGGCATCCGTGGGCGGTCCGCTGCTGGGCGGCTGGATCACCGATGCCTGGTCCTGGCGGTGGGTGTTCTACATCAACCTGCCCATCGGCGCGGTGGCGCTCGCCGTCGTCGTGTCTTCGCTGCATCTGCCCAAACCCCGGGGCAGACGCCCGAAACTGGATTACGCAGGCGCCGGGCTGCTTGCGCTCGCGAGCGCCGCCCTGGTGATGCTCACCACCTGGGCCGGCACCACCTACGCCTGGTCAAGTCCGCAGATTCTTGCCCTGGCCGTGGTGACGCTGGCGGCCGGCACGTCATTTGTCCTGGTGGAGAGGCGGGCAGAGGAACCCATCCTTCCGCTTGGCCTGTTCCGCAGCCGGAATTTCCTGCTGCCGGTGCTGGTGGGCATCGCCGTCGGAATCGCGATGTTCTCCACCATTTCCTACCTGCCCACGTTCCTGCAGATGGTCAACCGGGCCACCGCCACGCAGTCGGGCCTGATGATGCTGCCCATGATGGGCGGGCTGCTGCTGACCTCCATCGGCACCGGGCAGCTGATTTCCCGCACCGGCCGGTACAAGATTTACCCGGTGCTGGGGTGTGCGGTGATCATTGCCGGGTTGGTGCTGCTCTCACGGATCTCAGACACCACACCATACGGTTTCACCGCAATTGGCATGCTGGTGATGGGACTCGGGCTGGGAATGCTGATGCAGAACCTGGTGCTGATTGTGCAGAACAGCGTGCCGGGCAGGGATATGGGCGCGGCGATTTCCGCAGCGAATTATTTCCGCCAGATCGGTGCCTCGTTCGGGATCGCGCTGTTCGGGTCGATCTTCATCCACCGGCTGGGCAATGAGATTGCAGCGGCGCCGCCGGGGGCCGGGACTGCCCTCGGAGGGGACATCAATTCGCTGAGTCCGGCCATGCTGCGCGGGCTCCCCGCGCCGGCGCAGGACTTCATCGCCGCGGCATTCGGGCAGGCCCTGCCTCCCATCTTCCTGCTCAGCGTGCCCATCGTGGCAGTTGCCCTGGTGCTGTGCCTGTTCATCAAGGAGACGCCGTTGTCCACCACGGCGCGGGTGAGCGGCGAAGCGGACCGCTAAGCGGGCTAGGTGCCGCCATAACCGACAAAGGCGATCACCAGGAGAAGAAGTGCAGCCAGGATCCCTCCCTGCCAGATCAGGGAGGGGATGATGTAGAGGCGGGCGGCAAGCTTCTTATTGCCCTTGGCGAGCGCCACGCTGAATCCCACCACTCCTCCGAGCAGGGTGAACAGGCCGGAAAAGACGAAGAAGCCAAAAATGGAGAAGTCGGAGATGTCCCTGGGGGCGACGGCGATGAGGGGGCGGACGACGATAGCCCAGACGATCGTCACGAGGACCATTCCAGTGATTGCCGCTGCGCTGAACCTTGTCTGCCGGGGACCTGAGGTGGGAGGAACCGGTCCCTGATGGGCAGGCAGGACGTCCTGCATATATGGATTATGGTGCTGCGGTTCAGACTCCTGCCCGAACGGATCCCATGGTTCAGGTCCCTGCCCGCTGAACGGTGTGTTGCTGTCTGCCGTCATGCTCTGCCCCCAATCGGTGAAAACTGCCCCCGTACCGGTCTGCTGCGCCGGATCCGGTGTGTCTGGGAACAGTCTGCACCATGCGCGGGCATCTACTTCCGCGGCGGCACCGCGGGCCTTTTGTGCCGGAGCGGGTCTCCCCTTCCGATCCATCCCCGAGTGGTGCCGTTTGTCCCCGGCTGGTCGTACACTGGTGGCGGAGCTGTTCGAACATATGTTCGAATTAGTTGCCAACTGATAACCAACTGATAACCAGTGGGGAGAAACGCAGGCGGTGTGCCTGTGTACCGGGGCGGAGAGGAAGCTGAATGGGTACCTTCAGCGAAGCAATCGAGGTGGTGTGCTCGCCCGCGGGCCAGCCTCTCCGGCTTATCTGGGGCGGGCGCACCTACAAGGTGGGGGCGGACCCGGTGCGCTGGTATGAACGCCGCAACTGGTGGGAAGAGGAAACCCGCGCCGAACGCGGCCACGGCGCCGGGCTGGTGGATACCGAGATCTGGCGGGTCCAGGCCCGGGTCAATGACCGCTCCGACCTGCGCACCCTGGACCTGTCGCATCACGTCCGCAGCGACCGCTGGCGCCTGATCCGCATTCATGACGCCCTGAGGGACAGTGCCTAATGGAAGACAGCGCCTAAGCAATGAGCTTTATCCACCTGCACGCAGCCACTGCGTTCAGCGCCCACTACGGGGTGTCCTGGCCGGAGGAGATGGCGCAGGCCGCAGCGGCCGACGGTGCGGATGCGCTCGCCTGCACCGACCGGGACGGGCTCTATGGCACGGTCAAGCACCTGCGGGCCTGCATGGAAGCGGGCATCGATCCCATTGTGGGCGTGGACCTGGCCGTGCTGGATGGCAGTAACGCCGTCACGGGCCGGGTGGTTATTCTCGCCCACGGGCATACCGGGGGAGCGGGCTACCGGGCCCTGTGCCGGCTGATCTCCGCCGCACACGCCGCCACCTCCGCCTCCCGGGCACGCGCCGGCAAACCGGTAGGCGTCACCATGGAGCAGCTTGCCGGGTACGTCCGCGGCGTAGGAGCCGGGGAAGGTGTCCCCGATGAGGAGGCCGAACCGGTCCTGACCGTCCTCGTCGGCCCGCAGTCCGACGTCGGTCAGGCCATGCGCAGCCGCAGCTACGCCGTCGCCCGCACCCTGTTCGGCCGCTGGCGCTCGCTGATCCCCGCCCGGGCGCTCGCCGTCGAGGTGGTCACGCATCTGTCTGCGCCGGGGGAGAACCTCAGCCTTGCCCACGCTGTACGCATGTTCCGGCTGGCCGACGAGATGCGTGTGCCCGGCGTCCTCACCAATGCCGTGCGGTATGTGGATGAGGATGGAGCCGCCACCGCCGACGTGCTCGACGCCGCGCGCTCGCTGACCTCGCTCTCCCACCTCCCGGACTTACAGCCCAACGGACAGGGCTGGCTCAAGGGGACACGGGAGATGACTGCACTGGCCCGCGAGATCAGCTCGGAGGCAGGTTACGGTTCCTCGGGAGCGGCACGGATGCTGGCCGACACTGCGGCGCTCGCGGATAACTGCCGGATAGACCCCGTGGCGGATATGGGTTGGAAGCAGCCCGTGGTGCCCGAAGCCTCAGTGATCGGCATCGAGGCCGAACCCATGATCGAACTGCGCCAGCGCTGCGAGGCGGGGATTACCCGCAGACTGCGCGCCCGGGACTCCATTGCCGAAGTCGAACTGCGCAACCGGCTCGAACACGAGCTGGGCATCATCGAGCGGCTGGGCTTCGCTTCGTACTTCCTCACCGTTGCGGAAGTATCGGACATGATCACCGGGATGGGGGTACGCGCCGCTGCCCGGGGGTCGGGAGCCTCCTCGCTGGTGAACTACCTGCTGGGCGTCAGCCACGTGAACCCGCTGGACCATGACCTGATCTTTGAACGCTTCCTCTCCCGGGACCGGTCCACGCTGCCGGACATCGACATTGACGTTGAAAGCGCTGAGCGGCACAACGTCTATCACCGCATCTTCGAACGCTTCGGCTCCGAACGCGTCACGCTGATGAGCATGCAGAACGGCTACCGGGCACGGGGAGCGGTGCGCGACGCCGGCCTGGCGCTGGGTATGCCCGAGGAGGAGATCGGCGCTGTGGCTAAGCAGCTGTGGCGTTTCTCGGCCCGCAACTTCCGCGAGGCGCTCGCCGAAAAGCCCGAACTGCGGGAATTCTCCGGCCAGGTGGAAAAGAACCAGCAGCTGGACCTGCTGGTGGACCTCACCGAACGCCTGGACCGGCTGCCCCGGCACATTTCCATGCATCCCTGCGGAGTGATCCTGGGGGACACCTCGCTCCTGGACCGCACCCCCGTGCAGCCCAGCGGCCTGGGCCTGCCCATGTCCCAGTTCGACAAGCACGACATGGACCCCATGGGAATGCTCAAACTCGACGTGCTGGGTGTGCGGATGCAGAGCGCCATGGCCTTTGCCGTGCGCGAAGTAGTGCGTGTGCACTCCTCCCGTGAAGAGGTCATTGCCGCCGGGAAGCATCGGGACGGGCCGGAGGAGCCGGATCCGGAGTTCGTCGAAGCGGACGGCCGGATCAACCTGGATGCCGTGCCGTTCGACGACGAACCCACCTACGAACTCATCCGCAGCACGCACACCCTGGGCTGCTTCCAGATCGAATCCCCGGGGCAGCGCGAGCTGGTGGGCAAGCTGGCACCGCGGGAATTCAATGACCTGATCATCGACATTTCCCTGTTCCGGCCCGGCCCGATGAAATCCGACATGGTCCGCCCGTTCCTGGAACACCGGCACGGCTTCTCCCCGGAGGTGTACCCGCACGAGGCGCTGCGCCCGGTGCTGGCCGAAACGCACGGCGTCACCGTCTTCCACGAGCAGGTGCTGCGGACCCTGAACGTCTTCACCGGCTGCGGGCTGGCGAAGGCGGATGAGCTGCGCCGGCTGCTGGGCAACGAAACCGCCGAGCCCGGCGTGGAGGAATACTTCCGCAGCAAGGCCGCCGCCCGCGGCTACACTCCGGAGACCATCGACAAGGTCTGGGACACGCTCAAGGCCTTCGGCAGCTTCGGCTTCTGCAAGGCCCACGGTGCTGCCTTTGCCGTGCCCACCTACCAATCCGCATGGTTGAAGGCGCACCACCCGGCAGCGTTCCTCGCCGGGATTTTCGAGCACGATCCCGGGATGTATCCCCGCCGGCTGCTCGTGGCCGAGGCCCGGCGGATGGGTATCCCCATCCTGCCCCTGGACATTAACCGCAGCGGCGAAACCTACCGGGTGGAACGGCTCGACGACGGACGGCTGGGCATCCGGCTGTCCCTGGCGGGGATCTACGGGCTGTCTGCCGTCGAGCTAAAGCGCATTGCCGCCGGGCAGCCCTATGACTCCCTGGCGGACCTGCGGGCACGCGCGAAGGTTTCCCGGCCCACGCTGCGCCGGCTGGCGCAGCTCGGTGCCTTTGATTCGCTCAGCAGGCAGACCGGCTCCGAGGGAAGCCGTGCGGACCTGATCCAGTACCTCGACGGTGCGCCGGCCAAGTCCGCGTCCCGGAAGCACGATCCGATTCCCGGGCAGCTGGCCCTGCCGCTGGGCGATACCGAGCTGGCGAACCTGCACCATCACCTGCCCGAACCGGGTCTGCGGGAAAAGGTCCGCACCGAACTGGACCTGCTGTCCGTGGACGTCAGCGCGCACCTGATGGAAAGCTACGGTCCGCTGCTGCGCGGGCTGGGCGTCACTCCCGCGGAAGCGCTGATGGACCTGCGCAACGGGACCGAGGTGCTGGTCGCCGGGATCCGGGTGGCCACGCAGACTCCGCCCATGCGCGGGGGACGCCGGGTGGTGTTCATCAGCCTCGACGACGGTACCGGGTGCATTGACTGCACGTTCTTCCATGAGGCGCAGGAGAAATCCGGTCCGCTGCTTTTCGGCACGGAGCTGCTGCTGGTCCGCGGGTTGACCCGCCGCACCGGCCCGCGGGGCATCAGCCTCCAGGCCCTCGAGGCATGGAACCTGGCGGACACGGACTCGCTTCCGAAGCCCGGCCGTCAGCGCGGCATGTTGGTGGGGTCCAAGCGCAGCGGATAACATCGGTACGGGCGGAAGTGCGGCCGTGTCCAGGCCGTGCAGCAGACGCCGTACAACGAAATCTAGGAGACAACCGTGTCAGTGCCAGAGAAGTTCACCCTCATCGTCGACGGCGAAGAGACCACGGTGGATACTGGCACCACTGGTGCGCAGCTCTTCTTCGACCGCCGCGACGTCGTCGTGATGCGCGTTCACTCCGTCCTCAAGGACCTGGATACGCCGCTGGAGCAGGGCGACATCGTGGAGTCCGTCACCATTGAGTCCGAAGACGGACTGAATGTCCTGCGCCACTCCACCGCACACGTCATGGCCCAGGCCGTGCAGCAGCTGCGTCCGGACGCCAAGCTGGGCATCGGCCCGTACATCAAGGACGGCTTCTACTTCGACTTCGACGTTGCCGAGCCGTTCACGCCGGAGGACCTGAAGACCCTCGAGAAGATGATGCAGAAGATCATCAACTCGAACCAGAAGTTTGCCCGCCGCGTGGTCAGCGAAGACGAAGCCCGCGAAGCCATGAAGAACGAGCCGTACAAGCTTGAACTGCTGGGCAAGAAGGACGGCGCCGAGGAAGCCGGCGAAGGTGCCAGCATCGAGGTCGGTGCCGGCGAGATCACCATTTACGACAATGTGGACCGCAAGTCCGGCGACGTCGTCTGGTGCGACCTGTGCCGCGGCCCGCACCTGCCCAACACCAAGCTGATCTCCAACGCCTTCGCCCTCACCCGCTCCGCCGCCGCCTACTGGCTCGGCAACCAGAAGAACCAGCAGCTGCAGCGCATCTACGGCACCGCGTGGCCTACCAAGGACGCCCTGAAGGCGTACCAGGAACGCCTGGCCGAAGCCGAGCGCCGCGACCACCGCAAGCTGGGTACCGAACTGGACCTGTTCTCCTTCCCGGATGAACTGGGCTCGGGCCTGCCGGTGTTCCACCCCAAGGGCGGCATCATCCGCAAGGCCATGGAGGACTACTCCCGCCAGCGCCACACCGAGGCCGGCTACGAGTTCGTCTACACCCCGCACATCACCAAGGGCCACCTGTACGAGGTCTCCGGCCACCTGGACTGGTACCGCGACGGGATGTTCCCTCCCATGCACGTGGATGAGGTCACCGACCCGGAGACCGGCGAGGTCACCAAGCCCGGCCAGGACTACTACCTGAAGCCGATGAACTGCCCCATGCACAACCTGATCTTCCGCTCCCGCGGACGGTCCTACCGTGAGCTGCCGCTGCGGCTGTTCGAATTCGGCTCCGTGTACCGCTACGAGAAGTCCGGCGTGATCCACGGCCTGACGCGCGTGCGGGGCATGACCCAGGACGACGCCCACATCTACTGCACCCGTGAGCAGATGAAGGACGAGCTGACCACCACGCTGAAGTTCGTGCTGGATCTGCTCAAGGATTACGGCCTGGATGACTTCTACCTGGAGCTGTCCACCAAGGATCCGGAGAAGTTCGTCGGCTCTGACGACATCTGGGAGGAAGCCACCCGCACCCTCGCCGAGGTTGCCGAAGCTTCCGGCCTGGACCTGGTTCCGGATCCGGGCGGAGCAGCCTTCTACGGCCCGAAGATCTCCGTCCAGGCCCGCGACGCCATCGGCCGCACCTGGCAGATGTCCACCATCCAGCTGGACTTCAACCTGCCCGAGCGCTTCGAGCTCGAGTACCAGGCCGCTGACGGCACCCGCCAGCGCCCGGTCATGATCCACCGCGCCCTGTTCGGCTCCGTGGAACGCTTCATGGCTGTACTCACCGAGCACTACGCCGGCGCGTTCCCGGCCTGGCTGGCACCGGTTCAGGTAGTCGGCATCCCCGTGGCCGAAGCGTTCAACGACTACATGTTCGACGTCGTCGACAAGCTCAAGGCCCAGGGCATCCGCGCCCAGGTGGACACCGGAACCGACCGCTTCCCGAAGAAGATCCGCACGGCATCCAAGGACAAGATCCCGTTTGTCCTGATCGCCGGCGGCGACGACGCCGAGGCAGGCGCCGTGTCCTTCCGCTTCCGCGACGGCAGCCAGGACAACGGGGTGCCCGTTGAAGAGGCCGTCAAGCGGATTGTCGAAGCCGTCCGTAACCGGGACAAGTAGGGCGGCGGGGACGCTATGGGAGAACAGCCTGACGACGCCGCGGTGACGGACACGTTTGAACTCGCCGGCGTCCCCGACGCATTCCAGCGGCTCTGGACCCCGCACCGGCTTGCCTACATCAAGGGCGGGCAGAAGCAGGTCTCCTCGAAGGAGACCTGCCCGTTCTGCGCCGCGCCGGAGCGGTCGGACGAGGAATCGCTGATTGTCCACCGCGGGAAGCATGCCTTCGTTATCCTGAACCTCTTCCCGTACAACGCCGGCCACCTGCTGGTCTGCCCGTACCGGCATGTGCCGGACTACACGGACATCGACCCGGAGGAGACGGCGGAAATCGCGGCGCTGACCCAGACCGCCATGCGCGTGCTGCGGAAGGTGTCCAGCCCCACCGGTTTCAACCTGGGTATGAACCAGGGCGAAACCGGCGGGGCCGGGATTGCTGCCCACCTGCACCAGCACATCGTTCCGCGGTGGGGCGGTGATGGAAACTTCCTGCCGATCATCGCGCAGACCAAGGCCATCACCCAGACCCTGGGCGACGTGCGCCGGCAAGTGGCCGACGCCTGGCCTGAAGAGGGCTCCGGCCCGGACAGCGAGGACTGACGCGTGCTCAACAAATACGCACGGGGATTCTTCACTGCCGTTTTCACCCCGCTGGCCACCTGGCTGCTGCGCCGGGGGGTGACCCCGGACATGGTCACCATTGCCGGCACGCTCGGTGTGATGATCGGCGGCCTGGTCTTTTATCCGCTGGGTGAATTGTTCTGGGGCACCATCTTCATCACCGTCTTCATCTTCTCCGACGTGGTTGACGGGATCATGGCCCGGCAGCAGCAGCGCCAGGGCAGCTGGGGCGGGTTCCTGGATTCCACCCTTGACCGCTTCGCTGACGGCGCCTTGTTTGCCGGCGTCGCCATCTGGTTCTTCACCGGCGGCGGCAACGACGCTATCGGCACCGCGGCCGTTCTCTGCCTGGTGGTCGGCATGCTGGTTTCCTACATCCGGGCCAAGGCCGAGTCACTGGGTTTCTCCGCCAATGTCGGCATTGCCGAGCGGGCCGAACGGCTGGTCTCCCTGCTGGTCGCCACCGGACTGGTGGGACTGGGCGTACCGGAGGTCCTGCTGCTGGTGGTCCTGATCCTGCTGACCCTGGCCAGCTGCGTGACCATCGGCCAGCGGATGCACACCGTGCGGAAGCAGGCGCGGATGGCCAATCCGGCCTAGGCAGGCTTACCAGACGCAACAGAAGGCGGGAACCGGTGATCCGGTTCCCGCCTTCTGTTTATGGTCGCTGCCTGTTTAGGGTCGCTGCGGCAGCGGCGCGCTTAGGCCAGGCCGCGCCGGTCCAGCAGCGGCTGGATCTCCGCATCGCGTCCGCGGAAGTTCCGGAACGCCTGCAGCGGGTCGATGCTGTTGCCGCGGGACAACAGCTCCGTCCGGAAACGGTCCCCGTTCTCCCGGGTCAGGCCGCCGTTCTCCCTGAACCACTCGACCGTGTCGGCGTCGAGCACTTCGCTCCAGATGTACGCGTAGTACGAGGCAGCGTAGCCGCCGGCAAAGATGTGCTTGAAGTAGCCGGTGCGGTAACGCGGCGGAACCAGGTCCAGGTCGACGCCGGCCGCCGCCAGGGCCGCTGCCTCGAAGGCTTCCGGATCCTGCACCGTTTCGCCGGGCGCGAGTTCGTGCCAGGCCAGATCCAGCAGGGCGGCACCCAGGTACTCGGTGGTGGAGAATCCTTCACCCCAGACGGCCGCCGCATTCACCTTGTCGATTTCCTCCTGCGGCAGCGGCTCCCCGGTGACGTAGTGCTTCGCGAAGTTGCTGACCACCTCCGGCCACAGCATCCACATCTCGTTGACCTGCGACGGGTATTCCACGAAGTCGCGGGGTACGGCGGTGCCGGAGAACTGGGGATAGCTGACATCAGAGAACAGTCCGTGCAGCGCATGGCCGAATTCGTGGAACGCCGTGACCACCTCGCCGAAAGTCAGCAGGGTCGGCTCACCGCCCGCGGGCTTGGAAATGTTCAGGTTGTTGATGACCACGGGCGGGGCGTCCAGCAGCCGGGACTGGTGGACCAGGGAATTCATCCAGGCGCCGCCGTTTTTGGTGTCCCGGGTGTAATAGTCACCCAGGAACAGGCCCAGCCCGGTGCCGTCGTCGTCCTTCACTTCCCAGACCCGGACGTCGGGGTGATAGCCCGCGAGGTCTGTCCGTTCGGTGAACGTCAGTCCGTAGAGGCGGTTGGCGGCGTAGAAGACGCCGTCAGTGAGAACGCGTTCCAGTTCGAAGTACGGGCGCAGGGCGGAGGAGTCGACGTCGAACTTCTCCCGCCGGACCTGCTCCGAGTAATACGCCCAGTCCCAGGCAGCCAGTTCGTGTCCGTCCCGCCGGGCCGCTTCGCGCAGCTCTTCGGCCTCGGCTTTGGCATTGCGCACGGCTGCAGGGGCGAGCTTGTCCAGCATTTCGTGGATCGCGTCCAGAGACGGTGCGGTCTGGTCATCCGTGCCGTACTCGGCATGGCTGGCGAAACCGAGCAGTGCGGCCTTCTCCGCGCGCAGGGCGGCCATTTCGGCGGCGAGGGCAAGCGTGTTCCCGTCGTTGTTCCGGAAACCGCGGTTTCGGGCGGCCTCATGCAGCCGACGGCGGCTCTCACGGTTGGTCAGCGACGCCAGGGCCGGCTGCGGGGTAGGCAGCACGAGGGACAGCAGGTACTTGCCGTCGTGTCCCGCTTCCGTCGCAGCGGTCGCTGCTGCGGCGATGTCGTCCTCGGGCAGGCCGTCCAGGTCGGCGGCGTCGTCCACCACCAGGGCCGAATCGTTGGTGTCCTTGAGCAGGCGCTGGGAAAACTGTGTGCCCAGTTCCGACAGCCGGGCGTTCAACTCCCGCATGCGGGCCTGCCCGGCGTCATCGAGCTGCGCTCCGGCGCGGATGAAGCGGCGGCGGTACTCGGATACGAGACGTGCCTGCTCATCGTCCAGGCCGGTGAGGTTCGCCGCGACGGCTTCGACCCGGGCAAAGAGCTGCCGGTTGAGGTAGATCGAGTCCTCGTGGGCGGCAAGCCGCGGGCCGATCTCCTGCTGGATCCGCTGCACGCCCTCCGTAGCGTCCGCGGCACAGAGGGTGAAGAAGACGACGGCGGTGCGCCCTAGTTCCTGTCCCGAGGCCTCCAGTTCGGCGATGGTGTTTTCGAAGTCGGGGGCCTGCGGGTTCGCGGCAATGCGCTCAATCTGCGCGGCGTGCCCGGAAATTCCGGAGTCAAAGGCGGGCAGGAAAACATCTTCGTTGATCTGCGCGAACGGAGGCAGCTGGTACGGCAGGCTACTCGGGTAAAGGAAAGGGTTGTCCATAAAGCCCAAGACTGGCACAGCGGGGCATCCTGCTCCAACCTGACACTGCAGTAGGATCGGTCCGATTCCCCGCTGCCGCAGCCTGCGGGCCTGGGGAGATGCGTGGGGGAGTTCATGAAACGCAACCTGGGTATTCGTCCTGCGGGGCCTGGTGCGGGGCCTGGTGCGGGGCCTGGGGCGCTGCTCCGCCTGCCGGGGCTTGCGGCGGTGCTGGTGCTGGGCCTGCTGCTCGGCGGCTGCATGGTGGACGGCGGAGACAGGAGCGACGGGCCGGAGGGCGGCGGGGGTGCCGGCGCGCCGTCGTCGGCGTCCTCCTCACCAGCGTCGCCTGCCCGGTCAGCGTCGCCGTCGTTACCGTCCGCGGAGCCCGGCAACCCCGGCATGGGGCCGGACTGTCCCACGGAGAACTGCTTTTCCCTCATGCTTGCCGGCGACCTGCTGGTCCATCCGCAGCTGTGGGAGCAGGCCGCGGTGGATGCGGGTGCCACGGGCAAGGGACCGCTGGACTTCGAGCCGTTGCTGGCCGGGCAGCGGACCTACATATCCGGATCGGACCTGGCCGTGTGCCATATGGAAACTCCGGTGGCGGAACCGGACGGGCCGTATACGGGCTATCCCATGTTCAACGTGCCGCCGCAGATCCTCACGGCAGCGGCTGCCGTCGGCTATTCCGGCTGCACCACCGCCAGCAACCACACCATCGACGCCGGTACGGCCGGCCTGAACCGCACGCTGGGCGTGCTGGATTCCCTGGGGCTGGCGCACACCGGCTCGTACGCTGCCGAGACCGGTGCCGGCGCACCCATGCTCCTGTCCGCTCCGGCCGGGGACCTGGCCGTCATTGAGGCCACTTACGGGTTGAACGGGCTGGTGGCCGAGTATCCGTGGCAGGTGGATCTGATCGACGCCCCGGCGATGATCGCCAAGGCCCGGGCGGCCCGTGCGGAGGGGGCCGACGTCGTCGTCGCGGCCATCCATGCCGGCGAGGAATACGCGTCGGTGCCCAATGCCCAGCAGCTGGAAACTGCCCATGCGCTGGCCGACAGCGGCGAGTTCGACTTCATTTACGGCCACCACACGCATTCGGTGCTGCCGATCGAGAACTACAACGGCACCTGGATTGTCTACGGGCTCGGCAACGCGGTGACGGAGCTTTCGCCTTCGTACGACGTCAACAACGAAGGCCTGATAGTCCGGGCACAGTTCGCCCGCGACGGCGCCGGGGCGTGGACGGTCAGCGACCTCGCCTGGGCGCCGTCGGTGATTGTCCGGGACCCGTACCGGTGGTGTTCCGTTGCGGGGGACCTGCCGCAGGGGGAATGCGCGCCGCCGGCCCAGCGCGAAGCGGTGCGTGCACGGACTATTCCGGTGGTCGAGTCCATGGGGGCGGCCGACGCCGGGGCACATGAATGGCTCGTGTCGCAGGACGGCGGGGGAGGGTAGGCGGGGGGTATGGCGTGTGGGCGGCCGGGTACGGGGCTAAACCGCTTCGGTGAGAAAAATCCACTCCGGTGAATCCTGCCGCACCGGGCTTCGATCCCAGTTACCCCAGCACTGATCGACCCTAAGTCCTGCGGCTTCCAAACCCGCGGTAACCGTGTCCCAGGAGGGGAAGCGGAGGGTCTCTGTCGTCGTCCAGGTTCCGGTCCCGTCGGTCCAGGTATCGGTGTGCGTGATCCGGTCTTCCTTACGCTGGATGGTCTGGGTGACTGTTCCCCGGCTGGTGCTGTGCTCGTCTGGCATGCGTGAGCACCTGTACCCAGGAGGTGTCATCAAGGAAGTACTGCGCGACATGTCCGGTCATCAGAACCAGATCGGCGCAGGCATCCGGCAGGTGTTCCGCGGTACCTCGGATCCAGGTGACGGTGTCGGCATGCGGCTGGGATGCAGCGAGCGAGAGCATGGTTTCTTCCGGCTCGACAGCGATCACTTCATGCCCTTGCCCGGCCAGCAGGCTGCACAGCAGGCCCGTTCCCGCTCCGATGTCCGCAACGCGCCTGGCTCCCAGTGTCTCGGCCAAGGACAGATAGAACGGCAGATCCTGCCGGGCTTCGGTGTCGGCGTCGTAGGCGGCCGCAAGTTCGGGAACGGCGTAGTAGTTAGCCGGTTTCGATGCAGTCATGCGGCTCGTTTCTTTGAGGTCGCGCTTCAGTCGGGGCTTGCGGCTTTCGGTTGGGCGTCCGGTTAGGCATCCGGTTGGGCGTCCGGTTGGGCGTCCGGTTGGGCGTCCGCCCGAACGGTAACACGCGAGCGGAGCCCGGCCGACGGCTGGGACCGGCCGCCCGGCCGCCGACTGCCGCGGATCCAGGCTAGCCTTCGAGCCCACGCTGGCAGGCCTCGGGCGAGCACCCCGGATCGACCGACGGAGGCAGGATACGGTCCCACTCTTTCAAGTGTTTCTGCAGGTCAGAGCAGGGGTACTCGGGGTTGTGGGTAGTTTTCCACAAGGACGAAAACGCCTATTGCAGGTGCGGTTTTGAACCCATAGCATCGAACACATGTTCGAATCAAATTTGGAGTACCCACCACCTGTTGACGGCGTTGACCCCTCCGTCGGTACACCCACTGGATACCGCGGTGGCAGCAACGGGCCGGCGTCTGCGCCAGCGCTGTCGAGCAGTGGGTGCCCTGGTACGGCAAACGCCGACGCGGCGCCTAGCGGCAACGAACCGTCATCCTCACCGGTCACATCGTGGATCGCCGAGCTGTCGTCCGGGCGGGCCCTGGCTGACATCACCTCCGCCACGGACGCGGAACTGATAAACCGTCTGCGCGTACTCGAAGAACTTAAGGCCGCTGCTGCAGCGGCCCAGGTTCGCGTCACAGCCGCCTTCGATGCCTCAGTCCGTGCGAAGCACTCCCGCTCCGGCATTCCCAAGGAGCAGCAGGGGAGAGGCGTGGCTGCTCAGATCGCCCTTGCCCGACGCGAGTCGCCTGCACGCGGCGGGCGGATTCTTGGCTTCTCCAAGGCACTTGCACATGAAATGCCATGCACCCTCCGGGCGCTGTCCGAGGGCAGACTCAACGAATGGCGGGCAACGCTGCTCGTCCGCGAGACGGCATGCCTGTCGGTATCCGACCGGCGCTTGGTGGACCGTGAGGTAGCCGGAGATGTTGCCGGACTCGAGGGGATGGGCGACGGACGCCTGATCGGCAGGATCCGGAAACTGACTTACCGGATTGATCAGGAAGCGATGGTCCGCCGGGCGGCCAAGGCGCAGGCGGACCGCTATGTTTCCTGCCGGCCCGCCCCGGACACCATGACCTACCTGACCGGCCTATTGCCGGTGGCCCAGGGTGTGGCCGTATTTGCCTCCCTCAGCCGTGAAGCAGATTCCCTCCGGGCACGTGGAGATGAACGCAGCCGGGGCCAGATCATGGCTGACACGCTGGTTGCAAGAATCACTGGTCTTGCCCAGACCGACCGCGTACCACTGGAGGTCCAGCTTGTTATGACGGACCGTACGCTGCTTGCCGGCTCGGATGAGCCGGCCTACCTCCATGGATACGGTGTGGTGCCGGCCATGTGGGCACGCGACGCGGTACGAAAAGCCGGAACTGGCAGGGCCCTCGGTCGGACGGCCGGATGGCGCGCTGCTGATGACAACCAGACCGGAAGCCGTCAGGCCGTTGCCGACCAGACCGGAAGCCGTCAGGCAGTTGCCGACCAGACCGGAAGCCGTCAGGCAGTTGCCGACCAGACCGGAAGCCGCAGCTTTAGCGGTGAAACGACCGGAAGCGGCACGACGTCCAACGCGGGACGTAAAGGCCGGGCAGCTCGGCGTGGTGGATCCGTTTCCCCGTCGGATCTCTGGCTCCGACGCCTCTACACGGCCCCGGCATCCGGTGAACTCATTGGCATGGACTCGAAGGCGCGGTTTGTCCCCGAATCGTTGGCGAAATTCATCTCCGCAAGGGATCAAATCTGCCGGACACCGTGGTGCAACGCGCCAATACGGCACCGCGACCACATCCGCCGGCACCGGGACGGGGGCGCCACCAATGCAAAGAACCTGCAGGGACTCTGCGAAGCCTGCAACCAAGCCAAGGAAGCACCTGGATGGCGTGCTGAAAGCAGTGGAAGTCCGGGCCGGCACACAGTCGAAATCACCACGCCGACCGGACACACCTATCAATCCACGGCGCCGCCGCTGCCGGGCACCCGCTCGTTCGAGCCGCAGCGCTAAGTGCGATGCCGAGACGGCCACGTCGTCGCTGTCGCCGCGGTGCGGTCTGCTGGAGGAGGGCGTCCTGGACTGATCTGACGCCCCTGCCCACTTAGCTTGTCCGCGTGTCAGCGCTTCAGAATGAATATCCCGTCCGGGCCGGTACGAGTGTCTAGCGCACCTGGTTTCGCATAAACGCTCACGGACCAGCCTGAGTCCTCATCGAAAGCGCCGAGGTGCCAGTCCGAGAATCGATTCAGTAGCGGTAGCCCTGCGGAACGCGCCGCAGCATCCTGGGCCTGCGGACCGCCCCTTGTGTCAACGGTGGTACCGACCACAAACAGGCCACCGTCAACCAGGAGCCCACAGACCCGCCTGAAAGCGTCCTGCAAAGCCTTGCTGGAAAGGAATGCCGGCACGTTTCCAGACATCAAGATGACCTCGTACCTGCCGGGCAGACCCTCACCACGCAGGCGCTCATCAGAGAGTTCGTCCACGGCCAGCTGTCGATACCAATCGCTATCGAAGATGTCGGCGGCGATGTCCAAGACGGCAAGAGCCGGATCGATGCCGTACGCCTGATGCCCACTCTGACGCAGCGCATTAACCGCCGAGCCGATGCCGCAGCCGACATCAAGGATCCGGCTGTTGCGGGGGGCCAGCATGTCTATAAACCGTGCATCGACCTCAAGGTCGGTTCCTATTTCCACTAGCCGGCGCATCTTTTTTGCGTAGGCATCAAGGTCAGCACTGGGGATCATGACCATCAGACTAACGGGCAGCCCCGGCACCCGGACGAAAAGCGGCCCACCCGGCAAGGCAGGCTAGCGCGGCCGCTGCCCGGCGTGCTGGCGTGCCGCATCCGAGAGCTTCGACAGCTCGGCCAGATCCTCTTCCGAACGGGGCACAGGGGAGAAGCTGCCGAACTTCCGCGTGGCTGCCTTCTCGATCAGGAAGTCCGCAATGGCCGGGTTCTTGGGAAGGAGGGAACCGTGCAGGTAACTGGCCACCACGTTCTTGTACCGCGCACCCTCGGTGCTGTCCTTGGTGTTGTTGCCTTCACCCTTGCGGATCTCCGCGAGCGGCTTCACGCCCGGGCCGAGGAACGTCTGGCCGCTGTGGTTCTCGTAGCCGTGGATCTCACCGAATTCCTCGCTGACGGAAAGCACGTTGCCGATCAACCGCACGTCACCGCCGTGGGTCTCCATATCCAGAATGCCGATTCCCGGAATGAGCGCGCCCTCATGCGTCTTGAAGAACCGCCCGAACAACTGGTACAGACCGCAGATCACCAGCATCGGCAGGCCGTCCTCGGCAAGTCCCTGAAGGGTAGGTGCCAACTGCTGGAGATCCTGCTGGATCACCACCTGTCCGCTGTCCTGGCCGCCGCCGCCGACAATGATGTCAACATCGGCAGGGAACTCGTCCCCGGCGTTGTACTCCTCGACAACAGGCGTGTAGCCGTACCACTTCAGGCGCTGCTTGAGCACCAGCACGTTGCCCCAGTCGCCGTAAATGTTCATTTCCCGCGGGTACAGCTGCAGGATCTTGATTGTGCGGTCCTCGGTCATGAGACCACCTCTACCTTCGTGATCTTGGAGAGTTCCCGGCGTACGGCCAGCATGGCCGTGTACGTGCAGAAGATCCGCATGGGAACCCCGGGGGAGTCCTTGATGAAACGCTTCAATCCATCCGTGATGTCCGCTTCGATGGTGCGCACCGGTACGTCGTCGTACTTCAGCCGCAGCGCCATGTCGTAGGCGCGCACGCCGCTGACGACGTCGACTCCGCCCTCGGCCAGGGATTCGAAGTCCACGTCCCACAGCCAGGACATGTCCCGGCCGTCGGCGTAGTTGTCATTGATGGCGATCATTGTTGAGTAGCCGTGTGCGGCAAAGGACTTCAGGCCCAGGCGGAAGCCGCTGGGATTCTTCACCAGGACCAGCTCCAGCGGCTGGCCGTTGACGGTCAGGGACTCGCCGCGCCCGAAGGCAGGCTCCACATTGGCAAGTGCCTCGAACAACGCGTCGGAGTCGAGGTCCTTGCCCTTGATCGTCCGAGCAAAGGCGAGGGCGGCGGCGGCATTGAAGATGTTGTAAACGCCGCGCAGCTTCAGTCCGGAAGTGCGGACCTGTCCGTCGACCAGGAAATCGGCATCCGTCTCACTCACGCGTTCAAGGACGACGTCGGCCTCCTGCGTTGCCGCCAGTGCCTCGGCGAGGCTGCCGCGCATCTCGTCGTCGTTGGGGAAGGTGCTGCGCAGCGAGGCGTCGAGACCGAAGTACACGGCACGCTGGCCGTTCAGGGAATCGGCAATGCCCGCCACGCGGGGATCCTCGCGGTTCAGCACCACCGTCTCGGTGGTCGCGCGGGCAATGGATTCCAGCAGGCGGGTGGTCTTGTCGATCTCGCCGAACCGGTCCAACTGGTCACGCAGGACATTCAGCAGCAGGCTGTAGCGCGGCTGGATCAGTTTCACGAAGTGCACGGCGTGGGCTTCGTCCAGTTCCAGGACGGCGATGTCCGCATCCAGGTGCCCGCGCAGGTTCACTTCGCCCAGCAGCGCCGCTGCGACGCCGCGGGTGAAGTTGCTGCCCGTGCGGTTGGTGAAGACCTTTAGCCCCTGGCTCTCCAGCAGCTCCACCACCATCTTGGTAGTGGTGGTCTTGCCGTTGGTTCCGGACACGACGGCGACGCCGAGCGGCAGGTCTGCGAGGGTACGGCGAATGAAATCGGGATCGATCTTCTCCACTACCAGGCCCGGCAGGGCGGAGCCGCCGCCACGCAGTTTGGAGGCACTGCGGACCAGTTTTCCGACCAGGATGGAGAAAGAACTCATGGTTACTGAATATAGCGCACACCCTTGGTACAGCACCGATCCGCAAGGGGTGAGGCTGCACGCATCCGGGCATGTCAACGGTGTTATATCCCTCGGGATGCGTCCCCGGCCCGGAGCCAGGAAGCGTTTCCGGCCCCGGAAACGGAATCGGTCGCTAGAATTGTGGCAGTGCGTTCGGGAAGCTTAGCTGGTCTCCCTGTTCGGCCCGGGTTCCCCGGAGTCCTGGACGGGCGGCAAGCAGCCGGACTTTTTTATCGATCAGAGGAGAAGCGTAGAGCATGTCGGGCCACTCTAAATGGGCAACCACCAAGCACAAGAAGGCCGTAATTGATGCCAAGCGCGCCAAGTCCTTCGCCAAGCTGATCAAGAACATCGAAGTTGCAGCACGTGCCGGCGGAGCCGACATGGCGGGCAACCCGGCCCTTGAACTGGCCGTTTCCAAGGCCAAGAAGACGTCGGTGCCGATCGACAACATTAACCGTGCGGTCAAGCGCGGCGCGGGCCTGCTCGGCGAAGCCGTCGATTACCAGACGATCATGTACGAGGGCTACGGTCCGCAGGGTTCCGCCCTCCTGATCGAGTGCCTCACGGACAACAAGAACCGTGCGGCTTCCGAGGTCCGCCTCGCCGTGACCCGCAACGGCGGCAACATGGGCGATCCCGGTTCGGTGGCTTACATGTTCACCCGCAAGGGCGTAGTGAACCTCCCCAAGAACGGCCTCACTGAAGACGACCTGCTCATGGCCGTCCTGGATGCCGGTGCGGACGAAGTCAAGGAATCCGGCGAGAACTTCGAGATCATCTCCGAGCCGCAGGACCTCCGCGCCGTCGTCGGTGCGCTGGAAGAGGCGAGCATCGAGTACGAAACCGATGAAGCAGAATTCGTCCCGTCCATGCATGTGGAACTGGATGCGGACGCTGCCCGCAAGTTCCTCAAGCTTGTGGATGCGCTGGAAGACCTCGACGACGTGCAGAATGTCTACTCCAACGCTGATATCCCGGCCGCCGTTATGGCCGAGCTTGAAGAAGACGACTAAGCGCCGAACCAGTGTCTTTACGCGTCCTGGGGGTGGACCCCGGCCTCACCCGTTGCGGCCTTGGAGTAGTTGAGGTCGAGGGAAACCGCCGGGCCACCCTCGTGGCCGTCGGAGTTGTCGGCACGGTGGCCGGCACCGCGCTTGACGCACGGTTGCTGGTCATTTCCGAAGCCATCGAGCTGTGGCTGGACACCCACCGGCCCGATGTCCTGGCCGTGGAACGGGTGTTCAGCCAGCTCAACGTCAGCACGGTGATGGGTACTGCCCAGGCATCCGGCGTCGTTATTGCCGCCGCTGCACGGCGCGGCATCCCGGTGGCCCTGCACACTCCCACTGAGGTCAAGGCGGCGGTCACCGGCTCCGGCTCGGCCAATAAGGACGCCGTGGGCAAGATGGTGACCAAGATCCTGCGGCTGGACGAAATGCCCAAGCCGGCGGACGCAGCCGACGCCCTTGCCCTGGCGATCACGCACGCCTGGCGCCGCGGCGTCGCCGGTCCCGGACCCACCGCAGGCTCTGCGTCGCGGGGCACGGCGCCGGCTACCGGACTGACCCCGGCCCAGCGGCTCTGGGCCGAAGCGGAAGCACGGGCAAAACGCGGAAGCTACTGAACAACAGGGGAATGCGGGCGCCAGCAAGTAGGGTATTCGTAGATATGTTCTATACAGCCTCTGGAGTTCCTTCATGATCAGTTCCCTCCGCGGGGTCGTTTCGCACGTGGGCCTTACCTCTGCCGTCATTGATGTCAACGGATTCGGGATGCTCGTCCAGGCCACTCCCCAGACGCTGGCTTCGCTGCGCACGGGAAGTGAAGCCAGCGTCCATACCGCCATGATCGTGCGCGAAGACTCCATGACCCTGTACGGGTTCAGCGACGCGGATCAGCGCGAGGTCTTTGAAATCCTCCTCGGCGTCAGCGGCGTGGGCCCGCGGATTGCCCTGGCCGTCCTTGCCGTGCACACTCCCGAAGCCATCCGGGTGGCCGCATCCACCGGCGACGACAAGGCCTTCAGCAAGGTTTCGGGCATCGGCCCCAAGGGTGCCCGCCGCATTGTCCTCGAACTGGCCGACAAGCTTGTGCCGCACGGCACCGTGGAAAACCCGGCCGCGCCGCGCTGGCAGGAGCAGGTCCTGGCGGCCATGACCGGTCTCGGCTGGTCCGAAAAGGACGCCACTGCCGCTATGGAGGACACCGCCGCTGAGCATCCCGACGTCGCTGCCGCCGGCAACGTGGGGGAAATCCTGAAACTGACGCTGCGACGCCTCGGCACCGACGGCGCCCGGGCCTCCTCGCGCCGAAAGGCAGGCTGAGGTGTCCGCTGACTCCCTGGTTGCTCCGGGGCCGGATCCGGACGACAAAGCCATTGAAGCCGCACTGCGTCCCAAGAACCTGGACGACTTCGTGGGGCAGAAGCGCGTGCGGGAACAGCTCTCGCTGGTACTCGAAGCGTCCCGGCTGCGCGGCCGCAGCGCGGACCACGTCCTGCTGTCCGGCCCGCCCGGGCTGGGCAAGACCACCCTGTCCATGATCATTGCTGCGGAAATGAACGCACCGCTGCGGATCAGTTCCGGGCCGGCCATCCAGCATGCCGGCGACCTCGCAGCCATCCTGTCCTCCCTGACCGAGGGCGAGGTGCTGTTCCTGGATGAAATCCACCGCATGTCCCGGCCGGCCGAGGAAATGCTTTACATGGCCATGGAGGATTTCCGCGTCGACATCATCGTCGGCAAGGGAGCCGGTGCCACGGCCATCCCGCTGGACCTGCCGCCGTTCACCCTCGTGGGAGCCACCACCCGGGCGGGCCTGCTGCCCGGTCCGCTGCGGGACCGTTTCGGATTCACCGGCCACCTGGAGTTCTACTCGACGGACGAGCTGGAACTGGTACTGCGCCGCTCGGCCATGCTGATGGACATGAAGGTCAACTCCGCAGGCTTCGCCGAGGTTGCCGGACGCTCGCGCGGCACTCCCCGAATTGCGAACCGGCTGCTGCGCCGCGTCCGCGACTGGGCGCTGGTGCACGGCATCGAGCAGATTGATGCCCGCTCTGCCGGGGCCGCGCTGGATATGTACGAGGTGGATGTGCTCGGCCTCGACCGGTTGGACCGCGCCGTGCTCACCGCGCTGATCACCAAGTTCAACGGGGGACCGGTGGGACTTTCAACGCTGGCAATCGCCGTCGGCGAGGAGCCGGAGACCGTGGAGACGGTGGCTGAACCGTACCTGGTCCGTGAAGGCCTGCTCGGCAGGACTCCGCGGGGCCGCATTGCGACCCGGGCCGCGTGGGAGCATCTGGGCCTCCAAATGCCCGAGAACGTTGCCGCCGCCATGCCGCAGAACATGTTTTCCGGCCCCGGTACAAACACGTCATCCGCTCCCGCCGAGGAGACCGGGCCGGAAACTTAACAGTCCGCTCCCACGTTTTCCGTTTAGACTGGCCCTTGGGCATGGTCCCGGCAGCATGCCCGGACGCCCGGCACTTCCTCAACAGAAACGGAACTCTCCACGTGAATATTGCTGATCTCTTTCTCCCTCTGCTGCTGGCGGTCTTCGTCATCATGATGTTCCGCAAGCAGAAGAAGTCGCAGCAGACGGTTACCCAGCAGCGGGCCCAAATGCTTCCCGGCACCGAGGTCATGACCCAGTTCGGGCTTTTCGGCCGGATTGTTTCCGTGGACCAGGAAGAAAACAAGGCAGTGCTGGAACTTTCCCCCGGCAACACCGCCACGGTGCACCTCCAGGCACTGACCAAGGTCGTCACCGTTCCCGCCGAAGAAACACCGGCCGATGACGCCGCCGCGGTCCCCGATGACGCCTCTTCCCTCACGCTCGGCAAGGACACCTCCGAGCGCCAGGACGCCGTTCAGGACGAGACACCTGAAGAAACACTCAAGCGCCTGAACCGCGACGACAAAAAAGAGAACTAGACTCTCCACGAGCCAAGCGGGGCATCGGTGCCCCGCTTGCCGCCCGGAGACCATGACGGTCCCGGTGATCTTCGCCCTTAAGGAAAATTCCCTATGCCCCGTACCGGCCCCGGCTCGGCCGCGAAAAAGACGCTCCTCTGGTTGGGCGTCATTTTTGCTGCCTTGGCCCTTTTGCTTGGCGGTGGTTCCATGTGGAGCAACGCCAGTTGGACCCCGAAACTCGCCCTCGACCTTGAGGGCGGCACCCAGATGATCCTTGCTCCCGAGGTGCAGGGCGGTGACTCCGAAATCACCACCGAACAGCTCGACCAGGCCGTGGAGATTATCCGCCAGCGCGTGGACGGCAGCGGCGTCTCCGAAGCGGAGATCAGCACGCAGTCCAACCGCAACGTCGTGGTGTCGCTGCCCGGTGTCCCCGATCCCGAGACCCGCGAGCTGATCCAGGCTTCCGCGAACATGGAGTTCCGTCCGGTCCTCACCGGCGGCGGGGGACAGGGTGCAGCAGTAACGGATCCCACTCCTGCGGAACAGCTGCCCACCCCGTCGGCGGAACCCACGGATGCTTCGGACACCAACTGGATTTCACCCGAGCTGCAGACACAGTTCGAAACCACTGATTGCCTGAACCCGGACACCATCGCCAACGCGGAGCAGGCACCGGCCGACCAGCCGATGGTGGCCTGCGAGCCCGGCACCGCCGGCAAGTACATCCTGGGCCCGGTTGAAGTTCCCGGTGTAGACATCTCCACCGCCAGCTTCGGTATGGCACAGGGCAACAACGGTGTCTCCACCAACCAGTGGGCCGTGAACATCGAGTTCAACGGAGAGGGCACCGACAAGTTCCGCGACGTGACCGAGCGTCTCTTCGCCTTCCCGCAGGGCGACCCGCGGAACCAGTTCGCCATCGTCCTCGACGGGCAGATCATTTCCGCGCCGACCGTCAACGCGGTCATCACCGACGGCAAGCCCCAGATCACCGGCAACTTCACGCAGGAAAGCTCCGAAGCGCTGTCCGAGCAGCTGAAATACGGCGCCCTGCCGATCAGCTTCGAGATCCAGAGCGAACAGCAGGTCTCGGCAACCCTCGGCTCCGACCAGCTGAGGATGGGCATCATCGCCGGCCTGATCGGCCTGGCCCTGGTCGCCGTCTACTCGCTCTTCCAGTACCGTGCGCTGGGCTTCGTCACCATCGCCTCCCTCGTCGTCGCCGGGCTGCTGTCCTACCTGGCCATCGCCATCCTGGGCTGGAGCCACAACTACCGGCTCTCGCTGGCAGGCGTGGCCGGCCTGATCGTCGCCATCGGGCAGACTGCGGACTCGTTCATCGTGTACTTCGAACGCATCCGTGACGAGCTTCGCGACGGCCGCGGCCTGGTTTCCGCGGTGGACAACGGGTGGAAGCGCGCCAAGCGCACCGTCCTGGCCTCCAAGGCCGTAAACATCCTCGCCGCCGTCGTCCTGTACTTCGTGGCAGTGGGCAACGTGCGCGGCTTTGCGTTCACCCTGGGCCTCACCGCCATTGCGGACCTCATCGTGGTCTTTATGTTCACGCACCCCACCATGGTGCTTCTGGCCCGCACCAAGTTCTTCGGTGACGGCCACCGCTTCTCCGGCCTCGATCCGAGCAAGCTGGGCGCCGTACCGCTGTACCGCGGTGCAGGACGCCTGCGGGATCCCTCCGAAGCGCCGGCTGCGCGCGCCAAGAACAAGGGAGCGGCCAAGGAAGCCGAACGACGGATGACCATCGCCGAACGGCGGCTTGCCGAAAAGCAGGATTCAATGGCCGGTAGCGGCCGCAGCTCCGAGAAGGACGGCGAGTAATGAGTAAGCTCCCCAGTTTCGCCGCATTCGGCAACGACCTTTACACCGGCAAGCGGTCCTACAACTTCGTTGGCAAGGCAAAGCTGTGGTTCATCATCGCAGCGGCAGCCGTGCTGCTTTCGATCGCCATACCGGTGGCCAAGGGCGGATTCAACCTCGGCATCGAGTTCCGCGGCGGCTCCGAATTCACGGTCTCCAACGTCAGCAACACCGACGTCAGCGGCGGCGAGAAGGCCGTGGCCGAGGTTGCCGGGACCGCCGACCCGAAGGTCACCAACATCGCCCCGGGCACCATGCGGATCCAGACGGAGAAGCTGAGCGATGACCAGACGATCGAGGTCAAGGAATCACTGGCGGATACCTACGGCGTAAGCCAGGACGAGGTCACCTCCACCTTCATCGGTCCCACCTGGGGCAGCGACGTCAGCCGGCAGGCGCTGGTGGGCCTCGTCGTCTTCGTGGCACTGGCTGCGGTGCTGATGGCCTTGTACTTCCGGACCTGGAAGATGTCGGTTGCCGCCGTCGTCGGACTGTTGGTGGTTATGGTGGTCACCGCCGGCGTCTACGCCCTGAGCGGTTTCGAAGTCACGCCGTCGGCCATCATCGGTTTCCTTACCGTGCTCAGCTACTCGCTGTATGACACGGTGGTGGTGTTCGACAAGGTCCGGGAAAACACGAAGGACCTGGACAAGCGGACCAAGCGGACCTTCGCGGAAGAAGTGAACCTGGCCGTGAACCAGACCCTGGTGCGGTCCATCAACACTTCCGTGGTGGCAGTCCTCCCGGTGGCCTCCATCCTGTTCATCGGTGCGCTGCTGCTGGGCGCCGGAACCCTGAAGGATCTGTCCCTGGCATTGTTCGTGGGCATCATCCTGGGCACCGTTGCGACCATCTACATTGCAGCGCCGCTGTACGCGTGGCTGCGCCGGAATGAACCGGACATCCGCAAGCAGGCCAAGCGGGTGGCCGAGCGCCGGGCAAGCGAAGCCAAGGGCTCGACGGCGGTCAGCGCCTAAGGGGCAAATCCCGCTCCGACCATCCGGTTCCGTACTCCATGCCAAGCGAGTACGGAACCGGCGGTTTAAGTGCGGTGCGGGCAGGCTTAGACTGGTTGACAGGGCTGCGTAAAGCGCGGCCGCCAAAACGTTTTGACCACCTGCTTTTGAGAGCACGGAAGAAAGGTCGTCAGTGGCCAACAGTGCAACGCCTGCCGATAAGGCAGGAAACAGCGGCACCTCGGGAACCGGCTCGGGGCACGAGAGCACCGCAGCGCGCGAAGCTGCGGCAATGGACGCTGCCGCAAGCACCACTGACGCCCTGCTTCCAGTAACCGGCCCGGCTTCCGCTCCGGTGAAAGTCGGCAGCGGCGCGGGCCGTGCGCCCTCGACCGGCCGCCGTGCCTCCACCCGTGCACGGCTCGCCCGGCTGGCAGGCCGGGGCCACCCCGGTTACTCGCCGATGCTGGAACCGCTGCTCCGCACGGTCCGGGTCAACAACCCCAAGGAAGACCTGGAGCTGATCCAGCGCGCCTATGTGGTTGCCGAGCGCAGCCACGAGGGCCAGAAGCGCAAGAGCGGGGATCCGTATATCACGCATCCGGTGGCGGTGGCGACCATCCTGGCGGAGCTGGGCATGACCGGCACCACTCTGGCCGCGGCGCTGCTGCATGACACGGTGGAGGACACCAGCTATACCCTGGACGAGCTGCGGGGCGAGTTCGGCCCCGAGGTGGCCATGCTCGTGGACGGTGTCACGAAGCTGGACAAGGTCACCTTCGGCGATGCGGCGCAGTCCGAGACCGTGCGCAAAATGGTCGTTGCCATGGCCAAGGACATCCGCGTCCTGGTCATCAAGCTCGCGGACCGGCTGCACAACGCCCGCACCTGGCGGTTTGTCTCGCCGGAATCGTCCGCCAAAAAGGCGCGCGAAACCCTGGAAATCTTCGCTCCGCTGGCCCACCGGCTGGGTATGAACACCATCAAGTGGGAGCTGGAGGATCTTTCCTTCGCCGCGCTGCATCCCAAGGTGTATGACGAAATCGTGCGGATGGTGGGGGACCGGACGCCGGAACGGGAAAAGTACCTGGGCACCGTACGGTCGCAGATCGCCGATGACCTGCATGCGGTCAAGATCAAGGCCACCATCACCGGCCGGCCCAAGCACTATTACTCGATCTACCAGAAGATGATCGTGCGGGGCAAAGACTTCGACGACATCCATGACCTGATGGGCGTGCGCGTCCTGGTGGACTCCGTCCGCGACTGCTACGCCACCCTCGGTGCCCTGCATTCGCGGTGGAACCCCCTGCCCGGGCGGTTCAAGGACTACATCGCGATGCCGAAGTTCAACATGTACCAGTCGCTGCACACCACGGTGATCGGCCCCGGGGGCAAGCCCGTGGAAATCCAGATCCGCACGCACGACATGCACCGCCGCGCCGAATACGGTGTGGCCGCGCACTGGAAGTACAAGGACGGAAACAAGGGCCCCGAAGCCCCTGACGACATGGGCTGGCTGCGCAGCCTCGTGGACTGGCAGCAGGAAACCTCGGATCCCGACGAGTTCCTGGATTCGCTGCGGTTCGAGATCAATGCGCGCGAAGTCTTCGTCTTTACGCCCAAGGGCGAGGTCATGGCGCTTCCGGCCGGGTCGACGCCGGTGGACTTCGCCTACGCCGTCCACACCGAGGTGGGCCACCGGACCATCGGTGCACGCGTCAACGGGAAACTGGTGCCGCTCAACAGCGAACTGCAGCACGGCGACTGGGTGGAGATCTTCACCTCCAAGGCCGAGGGCGCCGGACCCAGCCAGGACTGGCAGGGCTTCGTCAAGAGCCCGCGCGCCCGGAACAAGATCCGGCAGTGGTTCACCAAGGAACGCCGCGAAGAGGCAATCGAAAAGGGCAAGGACCTGCTCACCCGCGGCATGCGCAAGCAGAACCTGCCGCTGCAGCGCCTGATGACGCACGATGCACTGGTGGCGGTGGCCGAAGAACTGCACCACCAGGACATTTCCGCGCTGTACGCCGCAGTGGGCGACGGCCACACCTCCGCGCAGAACGTCATTGAGCACCTGGTCAACCTGATGGGCGGGCACCAGGGCGCCGAGGAGGACCTGGCCGAAACGCCGGTGTCCACCGCGGCCCGCCGTCCCAAGTTCTCCGATTCCGGCGTCACCGTGCGCGGCACCGGCGACGTATGGGTCAAACTGGCCCGCTGCTGCACCCCTGTCCCGCCGGATCCGATCATCGGGTTCGTGACCCGCGGTTCGGGTGTTTCGGTACACCGCAGCGACTGCCGCAACGTACAGGAACTGCGCGCCACACCGGACCGCATTGTCCCCGTGGAATGGGCACCCACCCAGTCCAGTGTCTTCCTGGTCGAGATCCAGGTGGAAGCGCTGGACCGCAAGAGCCTGCTGTCGGACGTGACGCGGGTCCTCTCGGACAACCACGTGAACATCCTCTCCGCCAGCGTCAACACCTCCAGCGACCGCGTGGCGATGTCGAAGTTCGTGTTCGAGATGGGGGACCCGAAGTATCTGAACCACATCCTCAGCGCGGTCCGCAAGATCGACGGCGTGTTCGACGTCTACCGCACCACTGGGTCGCAGCGGCGGGTCTAGGCGCCGGGTTCCGCTAACCGATCGGCTAGGCGGCGGCAGCCGCAACGCGTTCCAGCGCCGCTGCTTTGCCCGGTATCCGGTTTCCGGCTTCCAGGGCACGCTGCACGAGGTCCAGCCGGCAGGTCAGGGCCGGGAGCGCGGCCAGGCGCCGCAGGGTGGAGACCGCGTCTGCGGTGCCCGCATAGAGGGCGACGTCGACGGCGGTCCGCAGCGGTGAGCTAACGGACACCGTTCCCACGTCCGCACGGTCTGCAGGGCCCAGCAGGACCTCGTGGAGGACCGCGGTACTGAAGGGCTGCAGAGCACTGGTGCGGCTGCGGCGGTCCGCCAGGACATCGAGGCGGGACGGCCGCGGAGCGCAGCCGTAGATCCAGGCAGCGGTCATTCGTCCCATGGTCAGCCGGCGGCGCAGCTGCACGGGCAGCTCGGCCGACGCCGCGAGGGCACGGACCACCGGGTCCGGCCGGACATCCCAGCGTACAAAGGTTCCCGCGTACACATGGCGGAGCAGCCCGTCCATCGCCATGGCCTGGAGTTCCTCGTGCCGGAACACGTCACCCGCGGTGAACAGCGCTCCGCCCGTGGAAGTGATTTGCGGGAGGGCGCCGGGGTAGGGAAAGAGCTGCGCGGGCATACACACCAGCATGTGCAGCCTGCGGGCAAAGCGAAAGCCCCGCCCCGCCCGTTGTGGATAACGGGAAGGACGGGGCTTTCGCCGTGGAGACGCTACATGGCCTAGGCGAAGTCCTGCGCGGACTTCTGCAGCATTGCCAGCCACTGCTGGCGGGCTTCCAGGGCCTCGCGGGCGTCCGCGATCTTTTTCGCGTTGCCCGCCTTCTCGGCGTCGGCCAGGTCCTGTTCGAGGGACGCGATGGTCGCCTCCAGCTGGGACAGGGCCGAGTTGGTGCGTGCCTTGGTCTCGGGGTTGCTCCGCTGCCAGTGCTCGTCTTCGGCAGCCTTCACGGCTTCCTCAACCTTGCGGATGCCGGCTTCCATGCGGCCCATATCCGCCCGGGGCACCTTGCCGGCGTCTTCCCAGCGTTCCCGGATCGACTGGAGGGCCTTGCGGGCCGAGTTCAGGTCCGTGATCGGCAGCAGGGCCTGTGCTTCCCGCAGCAGCTCTTCCTTGACCACGAGGTTCGCGGCGAATTCCTCGTCGATAACCTCGTTCGCTGCCTGGCGGGCGGCGAAGAACTTATCCTGCGCCGCACGGAAGCGGGCCCACAGGGCATCGTCGTCCTTGCGGCTGGCGCGCTTGGAGGCCTTCCACTCGTCCATGAGCTGCCGGTATTCAGCGGCGGTGTTGCCCCAGTCCGTGGATGTGGCCAGTTCCTCGGCGCGGGCAATAAGTGCCTCCTTCGCAGCCTTGGCGGACGAGTTTTCACTGTCCAGCTGGGAGAAGTAGGCACGGCGGTGGCGGTCGAAGACCGTGCGGGCGGAGCGGAACCGCTTCCACAGGGTGTCCTCGGTGCTGCGGCCCAGGCGCGGGCCGTTCTTCTGCGCGGTCTTCCACGCATCGAACAGCTCGTTCATCCGGTTGCTGCTGGTCTTCCACTGGATAGTGGCCGGGTCCTTGGCAGCGATTTCCTCCGCCTCGGCAACAATGGCTTCACGGGCGGCAAGCTCACGCGCCTTGGCGGCCTCAGCCTCGGCGCGCTCGGCGGCCTCGGCTTCCTGAAGCGAGGCTTCGAGGGCTTCGATGCGGGCATCGAGCGCCTTGATGTCACCCACCATCTTGCGCTCGGCCACCTGCTGGGCCAGGTGCTTCAGGGTCTTGTGGATGTCCGCAGCCGGAGCCTTGACCTGCACCCGCTGCTCAAGGAGCAGGAGCTGGCTGGCGACGTCGTCGTACTTGCGCACGAAGTAGGCCAGTGCTTCTTCCTTGGAGGCGTCGGGGAACTGGCCGACGGCGGATTCCTCGCCGTCCACGATCAGGAAGACATGGCCGTCCTCCTCGATCCGCGCGAAGCGGGCGGCTTCCTCCAGCGGGGTGGAGTGGGCCGCCGGGGCAGCCACCACCGGCTGGGCTGCCGCGCCGGGCCGGGGGCCTACGGCTGCGGGAGAGGGCCGTCGCGCCGCAAGTGCTGCGGGGCTCGGAGTGGCAGGCCGGGACGTCTCCGTAGTGGACGGGCCTGCTGTTTCGTCGGATTTCTGACTGTCTGTCACCGCTAAAAGTCTTTCACTCGATGGATGGCAGTTTGCGAAGCCCGCGCCGCCACTTAGTTCAGGGTGAACGAGTTGATCGTCACCGGGTCTTTCGGGAAACCATCGGTCTCCCCGGAGGCTGTCCCCGAGGAAGCAATGGCCTCCAGTACGTCAAGACCTGACGTTACCTTACCCATTATCGTGTAGCCGCCGGTTTCCTGCGTTAGCGTCGAATCCTTGTAAACAATGAAGAACTGTGTGCCGTGGCTCATGACGTCGTCGCCGCGGGCGACGGCGATGGTGCCGGCGGGGTAGAAACCGTCGGCGGGTGTGTTCTCCACCGGCCCCCACAGGAAGTCCTGGTCTGCCTTTCCGTCCCCGTTCGGCGAACCGCACTGGAGCACGGAGGTGGATTCGGTGGCGGTCAGACGGTGGCAGTCCTTGCCGGTGAAGTAGCCCGCATCGGCAAGCGTCTTGAAGGAGGCAACCGCCTGGGGTGCCGCATTGCCGTCCAGTTCCACGCCGATCTCGCCCTGGCCCAGGGCCAGCGACCCGGTGAAGGTCTTGCCCTCGGCGACGGAGGGATCCGGAACGTCGGGCAGTTCGGCGACGCTGGCCTGGTCCCGCAGCAGCTCCAGGTCCTCCGCAGTGGGGTCGGAACTGAACCAGGCCACCTGCAGCGCAACGGAAAGGGCCAGGACAACGACGGCGGCGGATGCGGCGAAGAGGTTGTCGCGCCTGCGCCGCTTGGCACGGGCGGCGGCGAAGGCCTTCCGTGCTTCCATCCGGGCCAGCCGGCGCCTGTCTTCACGGCTGGTGCGGTTTGCTGCCACCGTTGCCTCCTGTACTGGATCGGGATCGGGGATCGGGCCTGGGACCGGCGCGCGGGTCTAAAACGGGGGCTGCGTCCCAAGCGGCTAAAATGAGTGCCGCACATAGTTTATGCACGCGGTTGCGTGCACCGTGGCCGGGCGGGGTTCCGCCTGTGCCGTTTCGCACACCTAAGGAGTTGCCATCATGGCACGCAAGGCCTCACTGTCCGGTTTCCCCGAATGGCTACCGCAGGAGCGCCTTGTTGAACTCCATGTTTTGGACGTACTGCGCCGCACCTTCGAACTGCACGGCTTCTCCAACATCGAAACCCGCGCCGTGGAAACGGTGGGCCAGCTGCTGCGCAAGGGAGATATCGACAAGGAAGTTTATGCACTCAGCCGGCTGCAGGCCGAAGAGGGCGAGGCGGCCGGCAAGGAAGATCCCAACCAGCTGGCCCTGCACTTCGACCTGACGGTGCCGTTTGCCCGCTACGTGGTGGAGAACGCCGGCCACCTCTCCTTCCCGTTCCGCCGCTACCAGATCCAGAAGGTCTGGCGCGGCGAGCGTCCGCAGGAAGGCCGCGCCCGCGAGTTCACGCAGGCCGACATCGATGTGGTGGGTGACGGAGAGCTGCCGTTCCGGTACGACGTCGAGCTGGCGCTGGTGATTGCCGAAGCCCTGGGCGCCCTGCCGATCCCCGAGTTTAAGATCCGGGTCAACAACCGCAAGCTGGCCGAAGGCTTCTACCGCGGCATCGGCCTGGAAGACACCGCCGGAGTGCTGCGCAGCATCGACAAGCTGGAGAAGATCGGCGCGCAGCGCGTGGCCGAGCTCCTGCAGGAAGAACTCGGCGCCACCCCCGAACAGGCGGAGGCTGCCCTGAAACTGGCCTCCATCCGCACGGAGGACACTTCGTTCGTGGAGCAGGTCCGGGCACTGGGCGTGACCAACGAACTGCTCGACGAAGGCCTCGATGAACTGTTCCAGGTCATCAGCGAAGCCTCCCGCCGCGCTCCGGGCCGGGTCCTCGCGGACCTCAGCATTGCCCGCGGCCTGGACTACTACACCGGCACCGTCTACGAAACGGTCCTGGTTGGGCATGAAGCGCTCGGCTCCATCTGCTCCGGCGGACGCTACGATTCCCTGGCCAGCAAGGGCAACCGCACCTTCCCCGGCGTCGGACTCTCCATTGGGGTCACCCGGCTGGTCATGCGCATCCTCAGCCAGGAATTCGCGCAGGCTTCGCGCAGCGTTCCCACCACGGTGCTGCTGACCCTGGCCACCGACGAGTCCTGGTCCGAAGCCCAGGACACCGCCGCCCAGCTGCGCAGCCGCGGGATTTCGGTGGAAGTTGCCCCGAAGGCGGAAAAGTTCGGCAAGCAGATCAAGTTCGCCGACCGCCGGGGCATCCCGTTTGTCTGGTTCACCGCCGAAGACGGCAGCCACGAGGTCAAGGACATCCGGACCGGTGAGCAGGTGCCGGCGGATCCCGCGCTCTGGACCCCGCCGGCCGAGGACCTCACCGTGCAGGTAACCCCCGTGCAGGTGCCGTCCGCCTAGCGATCAGGGCCTCAGCAGCGATGTTCGCGGTAGCCGGTGCCGCAACCGGCGACTGCACGAACGCGGAGATCAGTCTGCCGGTGCTGTGGAACTGGATGAAGCGCAGCTAACCGCATCCATGGCGGTGCACCGCACAGGCCCCTAGGCTTTACCCATGCCTGCCGACCTGCTTCCCACACCGCCCTGCGCCGAACTCCACCTCCACATCGAGGGGACGCTGGAACCGGAGCTGATCTTCGAACTGGCCGGCCGCAACGGCCTCGACCTGCCCTACGACGGCCTCGAGGACCTCCGTGCGCGGTACCGGTTCACGGACCTGCAGTCCTTCCTGGACCTCTATTACTCGAATATGGATGTGCTGCGGACCGAGGCGGACTTCACCGATATGACACGTGCCTACCTGCGCCGGGCAGCGGCGGCCGGGGTGCGGCATGTGGAGATGATGATGGATCCGCAGGCGCACCTCGTCCGCGGAGTCCCGCTGGACGTCTCCGTCGGCGGCGTCTGGGCGGCTTTGGCCCGGAGTGAGGAAGATTTCGGGATTTCAACCGGGCTGATCGCCGCGTTCCTGCGTGACCACCCAGTAGCCGAAGCGCTGCAGGTGCTGGAGGAACTGCTGGCAATGGACGCGCCGATCATCGGGATCGGCCTGGACTCCGCGGAAGTTGGTAACCCGCCGTCGTCGTTCGTTGAGCTGTACCGGCGTGCCCGGGAGGCAGGGCTGCGGAGCGTAGCGCACGCGGGCGAGGAAGGCCCGTCCTCCTACATTGAGCAGGCACTGGACCTGCTTCAGGCAGACCGCATCGACCACGGGATCCGCTGCCTGGATGACCCGGACCTCGTGGACCGTCTGGTCCGCGGGAAAGTGCCGCTGACGGTCTGCCCGCTGTCCAACGTGCGGCTGCAGGCGGTGTCGGGCCTGGCCGAGCATCCCTTGCCGCGGATGCTCGAACACGGCCTGAATATTTCCGTGAACTCGGATGACCCGGCCTACTTTGACGGTTATGTCGATGACAATCTCCGGGCGGTGCAGGAAGCCTTCGGGCTCAGCAGGGCGCAGCTTGCCCTGTTGGCGGCCAACTCGATTGAAGCCTCGTTCGCGTCTGCCGGACGCCGCGCCGAGCTGTTGGGCGAAGTCCGTGCGTGGGAGGCGGCCGGCGCCTAGGCGGGCCTAGAACGGCGGCGGCGTCCTGGGGGTCCGAGGGCGCCGGAAGCTCAACCGGACCACGAGCCCCGCCACGAGGATGATCAGGGTCAGGCTGATGGACACGGGCGGTAGGGCGAGGGCAAGCAGCAGGGCGCCCAACGCACCGGCCAGGTTCAGGATCCGCGGTGCGTAGCGCGTGCGGTCCTTCAGCGTGAAAGCACACACCGTGGTGATGGCCGCGTAGAACAGGAGGGCGAAGGACGCCATCCCCAGCAGAGCGTCCAGATCCCCCAACACGACAAGCATCAGGACGACGGCGGCGGCCGCGGCTTCGGCGGCCCAAGGGGTCTGTCCGCGGCCGAAGCGGGATTCCCTGGACCAGCCGAAGAAGGACGGAAGGTCTCGGTCGGCGGCCATGTCGGAGGCTGTCCGGCCTGCCGATTCCATCAGCGACCACAGTCCGCCCAGGGCAGCGGCGGCAACGGCAAGGATGACGGCACCCGTGCCCACGCCTGCGCCCACACTCTCCAGGGGATCAAGCAGGGGAGCGGTCTCGGCGGACAGTGCAGCCGCTCCGTAGTAGGCCAGCATTGAGGAATCCATGAACCAATACAGTGCGAAGGCCACGGCAATGGCAGCGGGGATCGCGATAGGCAGGTTGCGTGAGGGATTGCGTACACCGGACCCCAGCGTGGCCAGCCGCGTGTACCCGGAGAAAAGGAAGAACAGCAGCCCGGCTGCCTGCAGCACACCCGAAGCGGAGGCCTCAATCTCCGCACCCACCCGCAGCGGCTGGTGGGGTGCCTCGTTGAAGAGCACCACCACGGTGAAGGCCAGGACGCTGAAGACAAAGGCCACTATGAAGCGGGTAACCCAGGAACCCCTGTTTACTCCCAGCAGGTTCACCGCGGCCATAACAACCACGGCTCCCGCCGCGCCGGCCTTGGGATGCTCAGGGAAGACATACGTGCCGAACGCGAGTGCCAGGACAGCCGAGGAAAGCAGCAACGCCCAGACCAGGGTCCAGCCGGAAAGGAAACCGCTGTACGGCCCCAGCAGGATCCTCGCGGCCGTGCGCGCCGTGGCGTCCCCGCCGCGGTCCTCGGGGAGCCGGCGTGAGACGGCCCTGCTGAGCTGGAAGGTGGAGAGCCCGCAGAGGAAGGCCACAACCGCCGCGATGCCGAGGCCCGCGCCCAGCGCCGGTCCTGCAGCAGCCGCAGCCGGAGCGAAAGCGACGAACGCGCCGGCGCCGACGATGGAGCCTAGGCCGGCAGTGGTGGCATCAAAGCCGCCCAGGGGAACACGCGGCTGGGTAGTGCCGGACAACAGGGCCGTCCAATCGGTAGGTGCGTGGCGGGGTGGGGGTCGGTTCACCGGTAAACTCTCAAGTAGACCGTGTATTTACAATGGGCGGAAACAGTGGTTTCCGCAAGTTTTTCGAAAGGACAGCTGTGCTGCGCACTCATGCCCTTGGTTCCCTGAGGGCCGAGCATATTGGACAGACCGTTACTCTCGCAGGATGGGTCGCCCGACGGCGCGACCACGGCGGCGTCGCCTTCCTCGACCTCCGCGATGCCTCGGGTGTGGCGCAGGTTGTGGTGCGTGAAGAGGATGTCTTCCACGGGCTGCGCAACGAGTACGTCCTGCAGATCACCGGCACCGTGCAGAAGCGGCCCGAGGGTAACGAGAACCCGGCGCTGGCCACGGGCGAAGTCGAGGTGATCGCGGACGACGTCGTTATCCTGAACACCTCGGACCCGCTGCCCTTCCAGATCGACGAGCATGTGGAAGTCGGCGAGGAAGCCCGCCTGCGCCACCGTTACCTGGACCTCCGCCGCCCGGCACCGGCCGCCGCCATGCGCCTGCGCTCGGAAGCCAACCGCGTTGCCCGCGAACTGCTGCACGACGAAGGCTTCGTGGAGATCGAAACCCCCACCCTGACCCGGTCCACCCCCGAGGGTGCCCGCGACTTCGTGGTTCCCGCACGCCTGGCCCCGGGTTCCTGGTACGCCCTGCCGCAGTCCCCGCAGCTGTTCAAGCAGCTGCTGCAGGTGGGCGGCTTCGAGAAGTACTACCAGATTGCCCGCTGCTACCGCGACGAGGACTTCCGCGCTGACCGCCAGCCGGAGTTCACGCAGCTGGACATCGAAGCCAGCTTCGTCGAGGAAGACGACATCATCGCCCTGGGCGAGCAGATCGTGAAGTCGCTGTGGAAGCTGATCGGCGTCGAGATCAGCACCCCCATCCCGCGGATGACCTACGCGGATGCCATGGCCCGCTACGGTTCCGACAAGCCGGACCTGCGTTTCGGCCTGGAGCTGACCGAGCTCACCGAATTCTTCAAGGACACCACCTTCCGCGTCTTCCAGGCTCCCTACGTGGGTGCCGTGGTGATGCCGGGCGGCGCGTCCCAGGCACGCCGCACGCTTGATGCCTGGCAGGAATGGGCCAAGCAGCGCGGAGCGAAGGGCCTGGCCTACGTACTGATCCAGGAAGACGGCACGCTGACCGGTCCGGTCGCCAAGAACCTGACCGACTTCGAGCGGGAGAACCTCGCCGAAAAGGTGGGCGCCAAGCCGGGTGACTGCATCTTCTTCGGTGCCGGCGAAAAGAGCGAAGCGCGTGCCCTGCTCGGCGCCGCACGCGTGGAGATCGGCCACCGCACCGGCCTGATCGACCCCAAGGACTGGGCTTTCGTCTGGGTTGTCGACGCGCCGATGTTCGAGCCGGCGTCGGCCGCTGTTGCCGCCGGTGACGTGGCCGTGGGCGGCGGCGCCTGGACGGCCGTGCACCACGCCTTCACCTCGCCCAAGCCCGAATTCATGGACACCTTCGACACGGATCCCGAATCGGCAGTGGCCTACGCCTACGACATCGTCTGCAACGGCAACGAAATCGGCGGCGGTTCCATCCGTATCCACCAGCGCGACGTGCAGGAACGTGTCTTCAAGGTCATGGGCCTTTCACAGGAAGACGCCCAGGAGAAGTTCGGGTTCCTGCTTGAAGGCTTCAAGTACGGCGCACCGCCCCACGGCGGCATCGCCTTCGGCTGGGACCGCGTGGTGGCCCTGCTGGCCGGCACCGACTCCATCCGCGACGTCATCGCCTTCCCGAAGTCCGGCGGCGGCTACGATCCGCTGACGCAGGCTCCGGCACCGATCACGCCGCAGCAGCGCAAGGAAGCCGGCGTGGACTTCAAGCCGGAGGCCAAGAAGGACAAGGAAGCAGCCGCGAAGGAAGCATAGCCTTCCGCCGCAGGCACGGTACCCGGTCGCAGCATGCGGCCGGGTACCGTGCTTTAACCGCGTTTTGGACATGCCCGTTTCCGCTGGACAGTCCGGCACCGGCACCCGATAGTGTTTGGGCATGAGAGATCGCTGGTTCAAGCAGGTGGACGTATTCGGCACCAAGCCCTATCTGGGCAACCCGGTGGCCGTGGTGTTGGATGCAGACGGCGTATCCGACGCAGCCATGGCCTCCTTTGCCCGGTGGACGAACCTGTCGGAGACGACGTTCGTGCTGCCGCCCACGCAGGAAGGCGCCGACTACAGGGTGCGGATCTTCACGCCCGGGGGAGAGATCCCCTTCGCCGGACACCCCACGCTGGGCACCTGCCATGCCTGGCTCGAAGCCGGCAACATTCCGCACTATCCCGGCGTCGTGATCTCCGAATGCGAAGTGGGACTGGTGACCCTGCACGCCTCGGCCGGGATGGCCGCGTTCGGTGCACCGCCGCTGATCCGCTCAGGCGAGCTGGAGGAAGCGGTGCTGAAGCAGGCCGTGGAGGCCCTCGGGATTAGCCGGGACCAGGTCTCCGCCTCGAACTGGATCGACAACGGTCCCGGCTGGCTGGGCCTGCTCCTGAAGGATGCCGAAACCGTGCTGTCCCTGACGCCGGATCCGGCAGCTATGGGGTCCCTGGCCGTGGGAGTCATCGGCCCGCAGCCCGACGGCGGCGAAACGGACTTCGAAGTCCGTGCCTTCGCACCCGGGCACGGGGTGCGGGAGGATCCCGTCACCGGCAGCCTCAACGCCGGACTGGCGCAGTGGCTGATCGGAGCCGGTCTGGCACCGGAGCGTTACACCGTCACACAGGGCACCGTACTGGAGCGTTCCGGGCTGGTGCGGATCTTTACCCGGGACCGGAAAATCTGGGTCGGCGGGGAAACCACCACCTGCATCGACGGCACCGTAAAGCTGTAGCTGCGGGCATGTTTACCCTGGGGTCCCTTCCGCGCGCCGTCGTCGGCGCGCCCATGGCCGGCGGGCCGTCCACTCCGGCGCTGGCAGCGGCGGTCAGCAACGCCGGCGGCCTGGGGTTCCTGGCCGCCGGCTATCGAAGCCCGGAGGCGCTGGCGGAGGAAATCACCGCGACCCGGGCGTTGACCGGGCGGCCGTTCGGAGTAAACCTCTTCGTGCCGGACGCCGCGAACACCGGTGGTTCCGGAACGTCCCGGCAGGTCGCTGCCGCCCTGGCCTACCGGGAGCAGCTCACCCGGGACTATCCGCCGGAGCTGCTGCCGCTGCCGGACCCGGAGGACGACGACGGCTGGGACGCCAAACTCGAATCGGTCCTCCGCCTGCAGGTACCGGTGGTGTCCTTTACCTTCGGCCTGCCCGGCAGGGACGTTATTACTGCGCTCCGGGACGCAGGCACCGCCGTCGCCGTCACCGTGACCACCGCAGCGGAAGCGGAACTGGCCGTTGCGGCCGGCGCACGGATGCTGTGCCTGCAGGGGCCGGAGGCGGGCGGGCACCGCGGGACCTTCGACGCCGCGGCCGATCCGGCCGAGCAGCCGTTGATCGAGCTGGTGCGCGCGGTCCGGGACGGCCTCAGCGCAGCCCGGGTGGAACTCATAGCCGCGGGAGGAATCAGCACTGCTGCACAGGTGCGGACCCTGCGGGCCGCCGGTGCGGACGCCGTGCAGGTCGGCACCGCATTGCTGTTGAGCCCGGAGGCCGGGACCAGTCCCGTGCACCGGGCGGCCCTGCAGGATCCGCAGTTTACGCAGACCGCGCTGACCCGGGCCTTCTCCGGCCGCACCGCCCGGGGACTGGCGAACCGGTTTATGTCCGGGCATCCTGACGCTCCGGCCGCGTACCCGTTGGTCAACCAGGTCACCAAGGGGCTTCGGGCGCAGGCAGCTGCCGCCGGGGATCCGCACGGCACCAGCCTGTGGGCCGGAACCGGTTACCGGTCGGCAGTGGGGGAGCCGGCCGCCGCCGTGGTTGCGCGACTGGGCGTGCGGTAACCGACCGCTAGTGCACTAACCGACCGCTAGGGCAGGCTGATCCGGACGAACACCGAGGCCGCATTGCGGGCGGCCTGTGCCAGCACCGCTGCTTTCGGGTCTGCGACGTCCAGCGGGCGCAGCCGGGGCAGGCCGGCCCAGCGCGCAAACTCCCGCCGTCCGGCCACCTGCTCGGCCAGCATCCGGTCGCCGCCGAAGACGAGGTACTCCGGGGTTGCACCGCTGAATACCGCTGCTGCCTGCTCCGCGGCGATGGCAGCCAACGCGTCGGCCGCGTTGGCCCGGCGGCTGTTGGGTGATCCCGTTTTCGAGCCCAGCAGGCGGCCTTCCCGGGCAACACCCACGGCATATCCGCCGCGGCGGACCAGTACCAGGCCCAGGGTCCGGGCCTGCCCGGCCAGTGAGGCGAGGCGTTCGACGTCGTTGGTTCCCCGCCCCGGACGGCCGTCGGCAGGCCACGGTCCGAGCAGTTCGGCCTCGGCGCCGGACGCGGCCCGGACCTGGATACCTTCGTTTCCGGGCAGGAACTGAAGCGCCCCCTGGTTCGCCTCGAACCGTTCCAGCCAGCCGGCCAGCCGCTCTGCCGGAACATAGGTGGTGCGCGAGGCAGGCATGGCAGGGTCTGCTTTCAACGAAAAGTGGGGTGGACCTGCTCAGGTTACGGCACGAGTAGCCTTGAAGCGTGAATGGTTTGCCGGGGAATGATTTGTTCAGCGTAGACGGAGACGACGACGCAGAGTTCGACGACGCCGGGGCAGCCCCGGGCACGAGAGTGCGGCCGCGCAGCCCCCTGGCTGTCCGGATGCGCCCGCGCACGGTGGACGAGGTGGTGGGACAACAGCACCTGCTCGGCCCCGGCTCCCCGCTGCGCACTCTGGCTTCCTCCGCCGATGAACGCAACCCCGCCGGGCCTTCCTCCGTCATGCTGTGGGGGCCGCCCGGCACCGGCAAGACCACGCTGGCGCACGTCGTCGCCCGGGGTGCGGGCCGCAAGTTCGTGGAACTCTCCGCCATCACGGCCGGCGTCAAGGACGTCCGCCGGGTCATGGAGCAGGCCCTGACGGACCGGGACCTGCACGGCGTCACCACCATCCTCTTCCTGGACGAGATCCACCGCTTCAACAAGGCCCAGCAGGATGCACTGCTGCCCGGAGTGGAAAACCGGTGGGTGGTCCTGATGGCAGCCACCACGGAGAACCCGTCCTTCTCCGTGGTTTCCCCGCTGCTGTCCCGGTCCCTGCTGCTCACCCTGAAGCCGCTGACCGAGGAGGACATTGCCGCCCTGCTCCAACGCGCGGTCGAGGATGAGCGGGGACTCGCGGGCCGGGTCACACTTAGCGCCGAGGCGCTGGAGCACCTGGTCCGGCTGGCGGCAGGGGACGCCCGCCGCGGCCTGACCGCGCTCGAGGCCGCCGCCGGCGTCGCCTACTCCGAGAAAGCGGACGGCGACGACATCCCGGAAGTCACGCTGAAGCATGCCGAAGAGGCACTGGATGTCGCGGCGCTGCGCTACGACCGTGCGGGGGACCAGCACTACGACATCACCAGTGCGTTCATCAAGTCCCTCCGCGGATCGGACGTCGACGCCGCCCTGCACTACCTGGCCCGCATGCTGGAATCGGGGGAGGACCCGCGGTTCATTTCCCGGCGGCTGATCATCTCCGCCTCGGAGGACGTGGGAATGGCGGACCCGACCGCGCTGCAGACCGCCGTCGCGGCCGCGCAGGCCGTCCAGCTGATCGGCATGCCCGAAGGCCGGATCATCCTGGCCGAGGCAGTGGTGCATATTGCCACCGCACCGAAATCCAACGCTGCCTACAACGGCATCAACGCGGCCATTGCCGATGTGCGGGCCGGGCGCGGGCAGGGCGTTCCGCCCCATCTGCGCGATGCCCACTACCCGGGCGCGAAGCAGCTGGGGCACGGCAAGGGTTACGTCTATTCGCACGATTCCCCGCACGGCGTCGCACGCCAGCAGTACGCGCCGGATGACCTGGTCGGAAAGAACTACTACGAACCCACCGGCAACGGAGTGGAGCGCGACATCTCCGCGCGGCTGGAGCGGCTGCGGGGAATCATCCGGGGCGAGAAGTCCTGACCGGCCCCGCCTGCTCCTGCCGGCGGGCCCCGCTGTGCGTGTTAGCATTGATGGTTGACTGGCAAGCCGGTTGTCGATTTCGACACCCTCGGCTGTAGCAGACGGCAGCGGTTGGCCGGAGCTCTCCCTAATGGAGGCCAGCATATTTCGCAGCAGTCACGGCACGTTCTACCGCCGTGGCCAAACCGCCAAACAGTGAAAGGTGAACGTGGCTAACAACACACGTGCACGCCGTCAGGCACGCGCATCGCGCGCCCTCGGCATTGCTTTGACCCCCAAGGCAGCAAAGTACTTCGAGCGTCGGCCTTACCCCCCGGGTGAGCACGGCCGCGCCCGTCGCAAGCAGGACAGCGACTACGCGGTACGTCTGCGTGAAAAGCAGCGTCTGCGCGCCCAGTACGGCATCCGCGAAGCACAGATGACCCGTGTCTTCGAAGAAGCCCGCCGTACCGCCGGCCTGACCGGTGAAAACCTGATCGAACTGCTCGAAATGCGTCTCGACGCACTCGTGCTGCGTGCAGGCTTTGCCCGCACGATCGCCCAGGCCCGCCAGCTGGTTGTGCACCGTCACATCATGGTTGACGGCGCCCGCGTGGACCGCCCGTCCTTCCGCGTTTCCGAAGGCCAGCTCATCCACGTGCACCAGCGCAGCGAGACCATGACGCCGTTCCAGGTTGCCGCAGCCGGCGCCCACCGCGACGTCCTGCCCGCCGTTCCGGGTTACCTCGATGTTTCCCTGGACAAGCTGCAGGCACGCCTCGTGCGTCGCCCGAAGCGCTCGGAAGTCCCCGTGACCTGCGAAGAGCAGCTCGTGGTGGAATACTACGCACGCTAATAACGGAAACTTTTCCGTTTACTGTTCAGCCCGCGGCCTTGTGCCGCGGGCTGTTCCGTTATCAGGGGCCGTATTCCTCCTTTCGTGGCGTAGACGGCAAAAGTAAGTGCCGCGGCGTTGCAGTAGGTAAGGTACATAGCGGAGTCTTTCGCCGTATCCAGGCGGGACCTTCCGGGCAGAGCCGGTCACGGTGATGCGAACCACAAATTTTTGCGCAAGAAGGAGTCCCATGTCGGGTGGAGATATAGCCGGTCTGATCGCGGCCGGTGTGTTTGCCGTATTGGTCGCGTTGCTGGCCGTTCCCGTCTGGAAACTGGGGAAGGTCTTTGACGAGATGCGCGGCGCCATCCGTACGCTCAGCGAGGAGACCACACCGCTGATCGACGAGGTCACCACCACGGTGTCCACCACCAACCAGCAGCTGCAGAAGGTGGACGGCATCTCCTCGAACGTTTCGGACGCATCGGCCAACTTGTCCGCTCTGTCCTCCCTGGTGGCCGCCACCGTGGGTTCCCCGCTGATCAAGGTCTCGGCGTTCAGCTATGGCGTCCGTTCCGCCCTCGCTTCCCGCAGGACCGTCGGCCGCGGCCGACGCAGCCGCTAAGCACACCAACAACTACAGGAGCCAGCCATGATCAAGCGCGTATTTTGGATGTCCATTGGCGTTGCCATCGGCGTCATCGCCGTCCGCCGGGTATCCGAAGCCAAGACCAGCCTGAGCCAGGCGGGGATCAACCGTGCGGTGGATTCCGCAGCAGGTGCCGTGCAGAGCTTCGCCGAAGCCCTGCGTGAAGGCATGGGCCAGCGCGAGGGCGAGCTGCGCGCCGCCCTGGGCCTGGACAACTCCGACAACGTTGCCGAAACGCTGAGGTCCACGCGCCGCTGAGCGGCCGGCACTTCTTCGTCACTGGCAGCACAGCATTACGCACGCAGTCCCACCTGCATGCTGAAACACCATTACCGGAAGGGTATAGAAGCACCATGAAGTCCCACGAGATTGCACGCCGCTGGCTGGATTACTTCAGCAATAAGGGACATACGGTGGTGCCCTCGGCGTCGCTCGTCTCCAACGATCCCTCGCTGCTGTTCACCGTGGCCGGCATGGTGCCGTTCATCCCTTACCTCACCGCCCGCGAAAAGGCTCCGTATAGCCGGGCAACCAGCGTGCAGAAGTGCATCCGCACAGCGGACATCGAAGAAGTGGGCAAGACCGCCCGCCACGGCACTTTCTTCCAGATGGCGGGAAACTTCTCCTTCGGTGACTACTTCAAGGAAGAAGCGATCACCTACGCCTGGGAACTGCTGACCTCGGACGTCGAAAAGGGCGGTTACGGGCTGGACCCGCAGCGGCTCTGGGTCACCGTCTATGAAGACGGCGACGAGCGCGACGACGAAGCACGCGCCATCTGGCGGGACAAGATCGGCATTCCGAATGAACGCATCATCGGGACCGGCAAGGCTGACAACTACTGGAACACCGGACAGGCCGGCCCTGGCGGCCCCTGCTCCGAGATCTACTACGACCGCGGCCCGGCCTACGGCCAGGAGGGCGGCCCGGCAGTAGACGAGACGCGCTACATCGAGATCTGGAACCTGGTCTTTATGCAGTACCAGCTCTCCGCCGTGCGCTCCAAGACGGACTTCGACGTGGCAGGCGAACTGCCGCAGAAGAACATCGACACCGGCCTCGGGCTTGAGCGCCTGGCCATGATCCTGCAGGGCGTGGAGAACATGTACGAGACGGACCAGGTCCGCCCCGTACTGGATAAGGCCGCTGAACTCTCCGGCAAGACCTACACCAGCTCCGAAGACCCCTCGGACCCGCACCACACGGACGACGTCCGGATGCGCGTGGTTGCCGACCACATCCGCTCCGCCCTGATGCTGATTTCCGACGGCGTGAGCCCGTCCAACGAAGGCCGCGGCTACGTGCTGCGCCGCCTCATCCGCCGGGCCGTGCGTGCCATGCGCCTGCTGGGGGTGGACACCGCCGTGCTGCCCGAACTCCTGCCCGTCTCCCGCGACGCCATGAAGGGCACCTACCCCGAGGTTGAAGCCGACTTCGCCCGGATCAGCCGGATTGCCTACGCCGAGGAGAAGGCGTTCCTGCGCACCATCGCCTCCGGCACCGAGCGCCTGGAAGAAGCCGTCAAGGTTTCCAAGGCTGCCGGAGCCCCCCTGAGCGGCGAAGAAGCGTTTGCCCTGCACGACACCTACGGTTTCCCCATCGACCTCACGCTGGAGATGGCCGAGGAAGCAGGACTGAAGGTCGACGAGGCCGGATTCCGCTCCCTCATGTCCGAGCAGCGCAAGCGTGCCCAGGCAGATGCCCGCGGCAAGAAGCACGGGCACGCCGATATGTCGGTGTTCAACGAACTGCTGGCCGCCGGCTCCACCGTGTTCACCGGCTACGACGAGCTGAAGACCGAATCGAAGGTCCGCGGCATCATTTCCGGGGACTCCCGGGTGGAATACGCCGGGCAGGGTTCGGAGATTTCCCTGGTGCTGGACTCGACCCCGTTCTATGCCGAAGCGGGCGGGCAGGCCGCCGATACCGGCCTCATCACTGGTGACGGCTTCGTCCTCGAGGTGCAGGACGTCCAGCGCCCGGTCAAGGGACTGAGCGTGCACAAGGCGATTGTCCGTGAAGGCGAGATCTCTGCCGGTGCCAACGTGCTGGCCGCCGTCGATGCCCAGCGCCGCCACGAAGCGGAGCAGGCGCACTCCGGCACGCACATTGTGCACGCCGCCCTGCACCAGATCCTCGGCCCGGAAGCGCTGCAGCGCGGCTCCTTCAACAAGGCCGGCTACCTGCGCTTCGACTTCTCCTGGGGCGAAGGCCTCTCCGATGCCGCGAAGTCCGAAATCGAAGAGGTCTCCAACCTCGCGATCCGCAGCAACTACCAGGTCGAGACCAAGGTCATGTCCCTGGCGGACGCCAAGGCCCTGGGCGCCACTGCACTGTTCGGCGAAGCCTACGGTGACACCGTGCGGGTCGTGGAAATGAACGGCGACTGGTCCCGCGAACTCTGCGGCGGCACGCACGTGGCCTCGACGTCCCGCATCGGCAGCCTGACGCTGCTGGGCGAGCAGTCCGTGGGATCCGGCAACCGCCGGGTCGAAGCCTTCGTGGGTATGGATGCCTTCCGCCACCTCGCCGCCGAGCGTGCACTGGTGAACGAGCTGTCCGAGATGCTCAAGGTCCCGTCGGCGCAACTGCCGGACCGCCTTGCCGCCACCCTGGCCAAGCTGAAGTCCACTGAAAAGGAACTGGACCGGCTGCGCCGCGAGCAGCTGGCCGCTTCCGCTGCCGCCCTCGTAGGCACTGCAGTGGACGTAGACGGCGTCCGGCTCCTGGCACACAACGCCGGCGAGGTCGGGGGAGCGGATGATCTGCGCACCCTGGCCCTCGACCTGCGTTCCCGCTTGGGCAGCGAACCCGCAGCGGTGGCTGTCGCAGGCGTCTCCAACAACCGTCCCGTAGTGATTGTTGCCACCAACGAAGGCGCCCGCGGCGCCGGCGTCAAGGCCGGTGCACTCGTCAAGGTTGCGGCCGGCGTGCTCGGCGGCGGCGGCGGCGGCAAGGACGACGTCGCCCAGGGCGGCGGCTCTGACGCAGGCAGGATCGTAGATGCCCTCACGGCCATCCGCGAAGCCGTGGCCGGGCGGAGCTGACTTGAGCGGTCTGCACGGGGTGAAGCTGGGCGTCGACGTCGGCCTGGTCCGGGTCGGCCTCGCTGCCAGCGACCCCGACGGCGTCCTGGCCATGCCGGTCAGGACGCTGAAGCGGGACGCGAAGAAAAACAGTGACATCCGCGTGGTGGTCCGGGAAGCTGCGGAGCGGGGTGCCGTTGAAGTGTTTGTCGGCCTGCCCCGCAGCCTGGGCGGCGGCGAAACCGCCTCCACGCAGATGGCACGGGACTACGCGCAGACGCTGGTCCGTGCCCTGGCCGATGCCGGCCAGGAACAGCAGGTGCGGCTGGTGGACGAACGCCTGACTACGGTCTCCGCGCACCGTTCCCTGCGCGAAGCTGGAATGAACAGCCGGAATCACCGTACAGTGGTTGATCAAGCGGCCGCTGTGGCTATTCTGCAGCAGTCTATTGACACACAACGATCCCTGAACCGGGACGTAGGGGAGCTGGTTACACTGCGCCGGCCGCGCCGCGAAAGCGGCGGGGTGCCGGCCCCGACTGAGGAGTTCGACATTTCGCAGGACATCGAGCGCGAAGGCGGTAATACGCCGTGAGCCACAGATATCCCGATTACCCGGCCATGGCGGAGCCTGACCGCAGGCCCGGACAGGGCGGCAGTGATGAACTCCCCGTGGGCGTGTTCTTCGAGGAACCCGCGGACCTGCCCAGCCGCAGGAGCCAACGGCCGAGCCGCGAAAAGCAGCGCCGCCGCCGTCGCCGTACCATCATCATGGTCACCGTGCTGGCCGTGTTTGCAGGGGTGGTTTTCGGCCTCATCATGTTCCTCCGGGACCTGCTGGGCATGAACGAGATCCAGGACTACGAGGGTGCCGGCAACGGCACCGTGGCCTTTACCGTGGCAGAAGGCGACGGCCCGCTGCTGATCGGCGGAAAGCTCGAAGCCGAAGACATCGTCGCCACATCCAAGGAATTCGTCAACGCCTTCACCGCCCAGTCGGACGGACGGGAAATACAGCCCGGTACGTACGAAATGAAGTACCAGATGTCCTCGTCCGCAGCCGTGGATGCCCTGCTCGGGGACGGCGGCAGCCAGGTGCATTACGCGGCCGTGGCACGCGACCTGCGCCAGGGCGAGGTCTTCGAAGTCCTGAACACCTCCACCCGGATCCCGCTTTCGGAGTTCCAGGCCCTGGCCGCGGACCCGCAGCAGTTCGGCCTGCCGGAGGAAGCAGTAAGCCTTGAGGGCTACCTGCATCCGGGCGAATACCGGTTCGACGTCGAAAAGGACGCCACCGAGATCATCACCGAGATGGTGGATAACACCTTCGCTGAACTCGAAGGGGCCGGGATTACCGATCCCGCCGAGCAGTACCGGATCCTGACCAAGGCCAGCATCATCCAGGCCGAGGCCGGGGAGGCCGACTACGGTGCCGTCGCCGGCTCCATTGAGAACCGGCTGGGCCCGGACAACAAGGAAACCAACGGGCTGATCCAGTCCGATGCCACGGTGACCTACGGCTTGAACCGCAAGAGCTATGAACTCACCGCGGAGGAAAAAGCGGACAAATCCAACCCGTACAACACCTACGCCAACCCCGGCCTGCCCGTCGGTCCCATCGGTTCCCCGAGCCGGGAGGCCATTGAGGCAGCGGCCAACCCGGATGACGTCCCGTACTACTACTGGGTCACCGTCAACCTGGACAGCGGCGAAACCAAGTTCTCCTCCACCCTCGCCGAGCACGCCAAGTACGTCGAGGAATACCAGAACTGGTGCAGTACCCAAAAAGCCGGGCGGTGCGGTTAGCAGTGGATAGCGCCGCGCGGCGCGCTGCCGTGCTGGGGCATCCGATCAGCCATTCCAAGTCGCCCCGGCTGCACCGGGCTGCGTACGACCATTTAGGGTTCGACTGCAGCTACGAGGCAATAGACGTTCGTGTTGAGGAGGCCGCGGGATTCGCGGCCTCCCTCCGCGGGCAGGCGGGCTGGACAGGTCTGTCCGTCACTATGCCGCTGAAGGCGGTCATGGTGGCGCAGATGGACGAAGTCGAGCCGCTGGTGCAGGCACTCGGGGTGCTGAATACCGTGACCTTCTCCCGGACGGGATCCCGCACGGTCCTGACGGGCCACAACACCGACGTCGCGGGCATTGCCGGCGCGCTGCGGTACGCCGGAATCGGTGCCCGGCCGCGCGCCGTGGTGCTGGGCGCGGGGGGAACGGCGTGCGCGGCCATTGCGGCACTCGCGCAGCTGGACCCGTCTGAAACGGTGGTCTGCGCCCGTCGCTTCCCGGAACCGGCGCCCGGACAGGCCGGGGTACTGGAAGCAGGCAGTGCAACCGGCCTTGCTGTCCGGCCGCGCCCGTGGGAGGAAGCGGCCGAGGCCTGTGCGGCAGCCGACGTCGTAATCTGCACGCTGCCGCCGCACGGCGCCGACGGCCTGGCAAAGGACATTACCGAAGTCCGGCAGGGAGCCATCCTCCTGGATGCCGCGTACGACCCATGGCCAAGCCGGATCGCTGCCGCCTGGTCCGGGTTCGGCGGAACGGTGGTGCCGGGCATCGAGATGCTGCTCTACCAGGCCGTGGAGCAGGTAAAGCTGTTTACCGGGGCGGACTTTTTTGACGAACCCGGCGTCACAAACGCCATGTGTGACGCCGTGGGAATTCCACGGCGCTGAACGCCCGCGCCGGGCATGGCAGTATTGAAAGCATGTTGCGTTGGTTGACCGCCGGTGAGTCCCATGGCCCTGCATTGGTCGGAATTGTTGAAGGTGTCCCTGCCGGAGTGGAAGTGGACAGCACCCTGATTTCCGCTGCACTGGCCCGCCGCCGCCTCGGCTACGGCCGCGGCGCCCGGATGAAATTCGAACAGGATGCCGTACGCATCCTGGGCGGCGTCCGCCACGGCAAAACCCAGGGCGGCCCGGTGGCCATCGAAATCGGCAACACCGAGTGGCCCAAATGGGAACAGGTGATGGCTGCGGATCCGGTGGATCCGGCAATCCTGGCCGACTCTGCCCGCAATGCGCCCCTCACCCGCCCCCGTCCGGGTCATGCTGATTTCACCGGCATGCAGAAGTACGGTTTTGACGAAGCACGTCCCGTCCTGGAACGCGCCAGCGCCCGGGAAACCGCGACCCGCGTGGCGCTTGGCGCCGTCGCCTCGGCCTTCCTGAAGCAGCTGGGCATTGAGCTGGTCAGCCATACCGTGGGCATTGCCGGCGTGATGGCGCCCGGGGACTCGACGTTGCCGCTCCCGGCCGACGTCGACGCGCTCGACGCCGATCCGATGCGCTGCTTCGATGCAGGCGTCTCGGCCGCCATGGTTGCCGAAGTCGATGCCGCCCACAAGGAGGGCGAAACGCTCGGGGGAGTGGTGGAGGTGCTGGCCTACGGGCTGCCGCCGGGACTGGGCAGCTACGTTCATTGGGACCGCCGGCTCGACGCCCGGATCGCCGGTGCCCTGATGGGCATCCAGGCCATCAAGGGCGTGGAAGTAGGGGACGGATTCCTCACTGCCACCCGCCGCGGCTCCGCCGCCCACGACGAAATCCTGCAGGACGCCGAGGGCCGCGTGGTCCGCTCCGGCAACCGTGCCGGCGGCATTGAAGGCGGCATGAGCATCGGCGAGCTGCTGCGGGTACGTGCCGCAATGAAACCCATTGCCACTGTGCCGCGGGCGCTGCGCACCGTTGACGTAAGTACCTCCGAACCGGCCCGGGCCCACCACCAGCGGTCGGATGTCTGTGCGGTCCCCGCTGCCGGCGTGGTTGCCGAAGCCATGGTGGCGTTGGTCCTGGCCGAAGCCGTGATCGAGAAGTTCGGCGGCGATTCCGTGCCCGAAACCGCGCGGAACCTGCACGCCTACCTGGCCGCCATCCCGCAGCCCCTGGAATCCGCCGGAACCGATGTCCTCTAGGAACGGCGGCTCCAGGGGGCTCGACCGGCACCTGGTCCTGATGGGCTTTATGGCCGCCGGGAAATCGGTGGTCGGCCGAGGGTTCGCCGCCCGCCAGGGGATGCCCTTCCTGGACACGGACGAGGCCGTCGTGGCGCGCTACGGGCCCATCGCCGGTATCTTCAGCGCCTACGGCGAACACTATTTCCGCGAGGTCGAAGCACGGACGGTTGCCGCGGCGCTCGAATCCAGGGTGCCCACCGTCATCTCGCTGGGCGGCGGCGCCGTACTGGACTCGGGGACGCAGCAGCTGCTCAGCGGCGCCACTGTAGTGTTTCTGGATACGGACCTTGCCACTGTGCTTCCGCGGATCACCCGTGCAGGCCACCGTCCACTGCTCGCGCCGGACCCGGTCCGGCGCTGGCAGGAGCTGGCGGACATCCGCCGCCCCATATACGAATCCCTGGCCGACATCACCATTGACACCAGGGGACTTACCGTTCCGGCCATTATTGACCGGCTGACTTCCGTCCTCATCAAAGGAGAAGACTAGATGCCCTCCGAACCCACGATCATCCCGGTGACCGGCTCCAACCCCGCAGAGAACTACGACGTCGTCGTAGGCAACGGTCTGCTTGGCCGGCTGCCGGACATGCTGGGTGAGCGCGTACGCCGCGTCCTCGTGATCCACCCGCGCGCCCTGCGCACCACCGGCGATACCGTACGCGATGAACTCGCCGCCACGGGCCTGACCGCCGTCACCGCCGAGATCCCGGACGCCGAAGAGGGCAAGCACATCCAGGTGGCGTCCTTCTGCTGGCAGGTCCTGGGCCAGAACGATTTCACCCGGTCCGATGCCATTGTCGCCGTCGGCGGCGGGGCCGTGACCGACGTGGCCGGCTTCGTGGCCGCGACCTGGCTGCGCGGCATCAAAGTGGTGCACATCCCCACGTCCCTGCTGGGCATGGTGGATGCGGCCGTGGGCGGCAAGACCGCCATCAACACCGCCGAGGGCAAGAACCTCGTGGGCGCCTTCCACCCGCCGGCCGGGGTGCTGGCGGACCTGGACGCCCTGGCCACCCTGCCGAAGAACGAGCTGCTCAGCGGCATGGCAGAGGTCATCAAGTGCGGTTTTATCGCCGACCCCGCCATCCTGGACCTGGTCGAAGCGAACCCGGAGGCAGTGGCCGACGGCGCTTCCGACGTCGTCCGCGAACTGGTGGAACGCTCCATCGGTGTCAAGGCTGAAATTGTCTCCTCGGACCTGCGCGAATCCGGCCGGCGGGAATTCCTGAACTACGGGCACACTCTGGGCCACTCCATCGAGCTGGCGGAACGCTACCAGTGGCGGCACGGCGCTGCGGTGTCCGTCGGACTGGTCTTCGCCGCGGAGCTGGGCCGGACGGTGGGCCGGCTGGATGACGCCACGGCGGACCGGCACAAGGAAATCCTCTCCTCGCTGGGCCTTCCCGTGACCTACCGGAAGGACCGCTGGTCCGCCCTGCTGGACGGCATGCGCCGGGACAAGAAGTCCCGCGGGGACCTGCTGCGCTTCGTGGTGCTGGACGGGCTGGCGAAACCGTCCATGCTCGAGGTCCCCGACACCTCGCTTCTGTTCGCGGCCTACCAGGAGATCGCCTCCGAGCCGCAGGGCGGAATCCGCCTCAGCCTGTAGGTTCTGCGCGAGCGGGTAGAATAGTCGACGGACTTGAATAAAACGTACTTTGACCAACGAACGTACTTTGATTAACGACTGACGAACAACGGAAGAGAAACTGTGGCGACGACCAACGACATCAAGAACGGCACCGTGCTGAAGCTTGAAGGCAACCTCTGGAGCATCATCGAGTTCCAGCACGTTAAGCCGGGCAAGGGTGGTGCGTTCGTCCGTACCAAGATGCGCAACGTGACTTCGGGCAAGGTAGTGGACAAGACGTTCAACGCCGGCATCAAGGTCGAGACCGCCACCGTGGACCGCCGCGATTACCAGTACCTGTACCAGGACGGCGAAGACTACGTCTTTATGGACACCTCCGACTTCGACCAGCTCACGGTCCCCGGCAAGATTGTCGGTGACAACGCGAACTTCATGATGGAGTCCATGATGGTCACCATCGCGATCCACGAGGGTTCGCCGCTGTACATCGAGCTGCCGCCGTCGGTCACCATGGAAATCACGTACACCGAGCCGGGCCTGCAGGGCGACCGCTCCACCGGCGGCACCAAGCCCGCCACCATCGAGACCGGCTACGAGATCCAGGTGCCCCTGTTCCTGGAGCAGGGCACCAAGGTCAAGGTTGACACCCGCACCGGCGACTACCTGGGACGCGTTAACGAGTGAGTGCACGCAGTAAAGCACGGACCCGGGCACTGGAGGTCCTTTTCGAAGCCGAACAGCGTTCGGTTTCTGCCTTCGATGCCATTCGGGCCCGCCGCGAAAAGACCGACCAGACCATCAACCCCTACACCATGGACCTGGTGGAAGGCGTGGTTGCGATGCAGGAGCAGATCGATGAGTTCCTGAGCACGTATTCGCAGGGCTGGACGCTTGATCGCATGCCTTCGGTGGACCGCATCATCCTCCGCCTGGGCACCTGGGAACTTCTCTACAACGACGACGTTCCCGACAAGGTGGCCATCAGCGAAGCCGTGGAATTGGCGAAAGCGCTCTCCACGGACGAATCCCCGGCCTTCATCAACGGCCTGCTCGGACGGCTGCAGGAACTCAAGCCGTCCCTGCTGGCCTAGCCAGGATCCAAACAGCCAGGAAAAAGACCGGCCCCGCGGGGCCGGTCTTTTCTGCGTCCTCAGCCGTTTTCAGGCGTCAGCAGTTCCTACCGGGGCTGCAGGGCCTGCCCGGCCAGCATGGTGGTCCGGATGCCGGAAACTTCACCCAGCAGGGTCCGCTCGTACTCCATATTGGCGCTGACATCCCGGCCGGAGGCGATCTGCTGCCGTGTCAAGGCCAGGCGGGTGGCCCGCCGGATGAATTCCTTCATGTGCGGTGCCGCCCCGGTGGCCCGGGCCCAGCCCATTGCCTGGCGGCGGCCGGCACCGGTGGCCAGCATCCTCACTTCTGCCGGGGTGAACCAGCCCGCCGTGGCGTATTCGGAGAGCCGTCGCAGGGTCAGGCGCTGCTCCGCGCGGCGCAGCAGCCATACGCCGGTGACCGCCGCCCCGAAGAACGGGACCTGGAGCAGGAAGTAGAAGAGGAAGAAGTCCCCGAAAAACAACGCGGGGCCGCCGTTCCACAGCATGTGCCCCAGCATGGCCGGGATCAAGCCGAGCACGAAGGCCGGCAGGATCCACACGTTGCCCGCACGCCGCGCCGCCAGGCCCAGGGCGAGCCCGGTGCAGGCGGTGAACAGGACATGCGCAAAGGGCGAGAGCAGCCCGCGGAGGATGAAAATAAACCCGAGCTCGTACACCGTTTCGGGGCCGGCCGTCCGCAGCGCCGACCCGAAGTAGAGGATGTTTTCCGTGAAGGCGAACCCCGCTGCCACGGCAGCGGCAAACACGATGCCGTCCACCGGCCCGTCAAAGATCCGCCGGCGCACCAGCAGCAGCAGGAGGATGCCCAGGCCCTTGGCGATTTCCTCCACCACGGGAGCCTGGACCACCGCGCCCAGCAGGTCCGCCGAGCCGTAGGGGACCAGCTCCAGCAGGGCATACGTGAAGTACGGGCCAACCAGCAGGGCGATCGCCACCGAAACCCCGGCGCCCCAGAGGAAGGAGAAAACCAGGCTGCTGCGCGGTTCCGGCTCCCACCGGTCCACCCACCAGATACCCAGCACGCAGATGCCCAGGGGAACCAGCGCGAGGAGCCCGCAGATAATAAAGGCCGGCGGGCCGAGGCCGTCAACCAGGTACATGCCCACCCAGGCCAGTGCCACGGCGGAGAGCGCAATCAGCACCACGGTGGCGGCCAGGCCCTTGTCCCGGCGTGGTGCCGGAGGGGACCAGAATGCCTGGACGGGTGCGGCGCCGTCGGCAGGGCCATAGCCCGGAGGGGCCGGATGCTGCTGCTGGGCGGGGAAGATACCGGGTGCGCTCATGCGCTGGGCCTGCTCATAGCAGACAGGATAGTTGCACTGCGGCACTTACCGTCACACAAGCGGGCGGCGGCGTGGCCTGTGATAGCTTGGTGCCGCATTCAACCTTTAAGTTCCGTCCTGTGAGGCGGGGAAGGAGGAAGCGAATATGACGGCCAAAGATGCCATTTCCAGCCGTACTGTTTTGTCTTCAGCTGACATTGACCGCGCCCTGACGCGTATTGCCTACGAGATCCTCGAGGCCAACAAGGGCCCCGAAGACCTGGTCCTGATGGGGATTCCGCGCCGCGGCTATCCGTTGGCCCAGCGCCTGGCCGCGAAGATCGCGGCCGCGGCCCCCGGCGTCGATCCCGCTGCCATCACCGGCCAGCTCGATGTCACCATGTTCCGCGACGATCTCGCCCGCAGGCCCACCCGGCCGCCCTACGCCACCCGCGTCCCCGTCACCGGCATTGACGACAAGGTGGTGGTGCTGGTGGATGACGTCCTGTATTCCGGCCGCACCATCCGCTCCGCGCTCGATGCCCTCGTGGACCTGGGCCGGCCGCGCATCGTCCGGCTGGCGGTCCTCGTGGACCGCGGCCACCGCGAACTGCCCATCCGGGCTGACCACGTGGGCAAGAACCTGCCCACCGCTTCCATTGAGCAGGTCCGGGTCCGGCTGGCCGAAAGTGACAGCTCGGCCACAGGCGGTCCGGCCACAGACGAAGTGGTCATCGAGGGCATTGCATGAGGCACCTGCTGTCCACGCTGGACCTCGGCCGGGATGACGCCCTGGCCATCCTGGATACGGCGGAGCAGATGGCCGCAGTAGGGGAGCGGGAAGTGAAGAAGCTCCCGGCCCTGCGCGGGCGCACCGTGGTGAACCTCTTCTTCGAGGACTCCACCCGCACGCGCATCTCCTTTGAAGCGGCCGCGAAACGGCTGTCCGCCGACGTCATCAATTTCTCCGCCAAGGGGTCGTCGGTCTCCAAGGGCGAATCGCTGAAGGACACGGCACAGACGCTGGCAGCCATGGGCGCCGACGCCGTGGTGATCCGGCACGGATCCTCCGGAGCGCCGGCGCGGCTGGCGTCCTCCGGCTGGATTGATGCCGCAGTGCTCAACGCCGGGGACGGCACGCACGAACACCCCACCCAGGCGCTGCTGGATGCCTTCACCATGCGGCGGCACTGGGCCCGGCTGCACGGCACGGAATCCGCCGGCACCGACCTGGCCGGAATGAAGGTGGTGATTGCCGGGGACGTGCTGCATTCGCGGGTCGCCCGCTCGGACCTGTGGCTGCTTCGGACACTGGGCGCGGAGGTCACCCTCGTTGCACCGCCCACGCTGCTGCCGTTCGGCGTCGAGTCCTGGCCCTGCACCGTCAGTTACGACCTGGACGAGGCGCTGGCGACCCGGCCGGATGCCGTCATGATGCTGCGCGTGCAGGGCGAACGGATGCACTCGGCCTTCTTCCCGTCCGTCCGCGAGTATTCCCGCCGCTGGGGCCTGGACGACGTCCGCCTCGACCGGCTGGACGCCCTGGGCCTGACGGACACCATCATCATGCACCCCGGTCCGATGAACCGCGGGCTGGAAATTTCCGCCCGTGCCGCTGATTCGCCGCGCTCCACCGTCCTGGACCAGGTCCGCAACGGTGTCTCCGTGCGGATGGCCGCCCTTTACCTGCTGCTCTCCGGAGAGAACAGCACCGCCCGTACCCAGCAGGAGCAACCCCGATGAGCACTTCCGGCACCTATCTGATCCGCGGAGCGTCAGTGCTCGGCACCGAACGTGCGGATATCCGCATCGAGGACGGCACCATCACCGCCGTCGCCGCCTCGCTGCCGGTGCCCGAGGGCGCCCGTGTCATCGAGGCGGAGGGCCTGGTCGCCCTGCCCGGCATGGTGGACCTTCACACACACCTCCGCGAACCCGGCCGGGAAGACGCCGAAACGGTGGAGACCGGCACCCGGGCCGCAGCGCTCGGCGGCTTCACCGCCGTGCACGCCATGGCCAACAGCATGCCGGTCGCAGACACCGCCGGCGTGGTGGAACAGGTCCTTCACCTGGGGGAGCGGGCCGGCTGGGTGGATGTACGTCCGGTAGGGGCGGTCACCGTGGGCCTTGAGGGCCGGCAGCTTGCCGAACTCGGCGCGATGGCCGACTCTAGGGCCCGCGTGCGGGTGTTTTCCGACGACGGCAAGTGCGTCTCGGACCCGGTGCTGATGCGCCGTGCGCTGGAATACGTGAAGGCATTCGACGGCGTCGTTGCCCAGCACGCACAGGAGCCCCGCCTCACTGAAGGCGCGCAGATGAACGAAGGGGAAGTCAGCGCCGTCCTCGGGCTGGCCGGCTGGCCCGCCGTCGCCGAGGAATCCATCATCGCCCGCGACGTCCTGCTGGCACGGCACACGGGCTCCCGCCTGCATGTCTGCCACGTCTCGACCGCGGGGTCGGTGGAAATCCTCCGCTGGGCCAAGGAACGCGGCATCCGGGTCACCGCCGAGGTCACCCCGCACCATCTGCTGCTGACCGATGAACTGGTGCGGACCTACGATCCGGTCTACAAGGTGAACCCGCCCCTGCGCACCGAAGCGGACGTGCAGGCGGTCCGCCGCGGCCTGGCCGACGGCACCATCGACATTGTGGGCACCGACCATGCCCCGCACCCCAGCGAGCACAAGGAAGGCGAGTGGGCGACGGCGGCCATGGGCATGACCGGCCTGGAGACGGCGCTGTCGGTGGTGCAGCACGCCATGATCGACACGGGGCTGATGGACTGGGCAGGTTTCGCCCGCGTCACCTCGTCGACACCTGCGCTGATCGGCCGGGTCCCGGGCCAGGGCAGGCCCCTGGCTGCCGGCGAACCGGCCAACGTCATATTGGTGAACCCGTCTGCGCGAAGGAGGGTTGACCCTTCTAAGATGGCTAGTAAGGGACGCAACAGTCCGTTTGCCGGACTGGAACTGCCCGGTGGAGTCGAAGCGGTTTTCTACGCCGGCCACCCCACCGTCCTGAACGGCAGACTGAACTCGCCCCACCCCGCTGCCGCAAAGGAATCCTGATGGAACTGGTCTTTTTCTTCCTGGGCCTGGCCGCCCTTATCGTCGTGGTCCTGGGCCTGTTCGCCCTGGGCTGGCGCGGCCGACGACGCCGCCAGCAGGACACTCCCCGCCCCCGGCCCCTGCCGGACGAACTGTCCGATCCGGGCTCCCAGGCACTGGGCCAATACGTCGCCACCACCACCGCCGGTGACTGGCTTGACCGCGTGGCGGTTTACGGGCTGGGCGTAAAGTCCAACGCCACCGCTGCTGTTTTCCCCGAAGGCGTGCTCTTTGCCCGCTCCGGTGCCGACGACCTCTGGATTCCGCGGCAGGATCTGCACAGCGTCCGCCTGGAGCGCGGCATGGCCGGAAAATTCGTTGAAAAGGACGGACTGGTCATCGTGACCTGGCAGCTGGGACCCAAGCGCGTCGACACCGGCTTCCGCACCCGCTCAGCGGACGAGAAGACACCCCTTGTCCGCGCCATTACTGAACTTCTGCCGGAATCGGCCACCCCTAGCGAGGAACAACTGTGACAGTGCACGAGATCATCAATCCCACCCCCGCCGTCCTGATGCTGGAAGACGGCCGCAGCTTCCGCGGGCGTGCCTACGGCGCGCAGGGAACGGCCCTGGGCGAAGCGGTGTTTGCCACCGGTATGACCGGATACCAGGAGACCATCACCGACCCCTCCTATGCGCGGCAGCTCGTGGTCCAGACGGCCCCGCATATCGGCAATACCGGCGTAAACGGCGACGACGCCGAGTCCCGGCGCATCTGGGTGGCAGGATACATTGTGCGCGACGCCGCCCGCCGCCCCTCCAGCTGGCGTTCCGAATCCACCTTGGACGAGCAGCTGGCGGAACAGGGCGTCGTCGGCATCTCCGGCGTCGACACCCGCGCCGTGACGCGGCACCTGCGCGAACGCGGGGCCATGAAGGCCGGGATCTTCTCCGGGTCCGACGCCGAACGTCCGGACAGCGAACTGCTCGCCGAGGTCCGTGCCCAGCAGGGTATGGAGGGCGCACGGCTGGCCGAAGAGGTCAGCGTGGACGAAACCTACCTCATCGATCCGGCGGACCACGGCTGGGCCGGCGAACCGCTGTTCACCGTCGCCGCCATCGACCTGGGCATCAAGTCCATGACGCCGGTGCGTCTGGCCGAACGCGGAATCCGCACCTACGTGCTGCCCGCCGCCGCCACCTTCGAGGACATCAAAGCACTGGGTGCCGACGGCGTGTTTATGTCCAACGGCCCCGGCGATCCGGCCACCGCCGACGTCCAGGTGGACCTGCTGCGCGAAGTGCTGGACGCCCGCATCCCGTTCTTCGGAATCTGCTTCGGCAACCAGATCCTCGGCCGCGCCCTGGGCTTCGGCACCTACAAGCTGCGCTACGGGCACCGCGGGATCAACCAGCCCGTCATGGACCGGCGGACCGGCAAGGTGGAAATCACCAGCCAGAACCACGGGTTCGCCGTCGACGCCCCGCTGGACGGCCCCGTCACCGCACCCGAGGCCCGCTACGGCCGGGTGGAGGTCAGCCACGTGAGCCTGAACGACGACGTCGTCGAGGGCCTCGCCTGCCTCGACATCCCCGCCTTCTCGGTCCAGTACCACCCCGAGGCTGCAGCGGGGCCGCACGACTCCGCGTACCTCTTCGACCGCTTCGTGGACCTGATGGCCGCCAGCAAGAGCAAGGAAAGCATCTAATGCCCCGCAGAACCGACCTCAAGTCCGTCCTGGTCATCGGCTCCGGTCCGATCGTCATCGGCCAGGCCGCGGAATTCGACTACTCCGGAACGCAGGCCCTGCGGGTGCTCAAGGAGGAGGGCCTGCGGGTCATCCTCGTGAACTCCAACCCGGCCACCATCATGACCGACCCGGAATTCGCTGACGCCACCTACGTGGAGCCGATCACCCCGGAAGTGGTCGAGAAGATCATCGCCAAGGAACGGCCCGACGCGATCCTGCCCACCCTCGGCGGGCAGACCGCGCTGAACACCGCCATCGCCCTGGACAAGAGCGGCGCGCTGGAGAAGTACAACGTGGAACTGATCGGCGCGAACATCGCCGCGATCGAACTCGGTGAGGACCGCGAAAAGTTCAAGGGCGTCGTCGAGCGCTGCGGTGCCGAATCCGCGAAGTCGATCATTGTGCACAGCATGGACGAGGCCTTCGCCGCCGCGGAGGAACTGGGCTACCCGATGGTGGTCCGGCCTTCCTTCACCATGGGCGGGCTCGGCTCCGGCCTGGCCTACAACGCCGAGGACCTGCGCCGCATTGCCGGCGCCGGCATCCAGTACAGCCCCACCTCCGAGGTGTTGCTCGAGGAGAGCATCCTGGGCTGGAAGGAATACGAACTGGAAATGATGCGGGATCGGAACGACAACGTGGTTGTCGTCTGTTCCATCGAGAACTTCGATCCGGTGGGCGTGCATACCGGGGACTCGATCACCGTGGCCCCGGCCATGACCCTCACCGACCGCGAGTACCAGAAGCTGCGCAACATCGCGATCGCCGTGATCCGCGAGGTAGGCGTGGACACCGGCGGCTGCAACATCCAGTTCGCCATCGAGCCGGACACCGGCCGCGTGGTGGTCATTGAAATGAACCCCCGCGTCTCCCGCTCCTCGGCCCTGGCATCCAAGGCCACCGGCTTCGCCATCGCCAAGATCGCCACGAAGCTTTCCCTCGGCTACACCCTGGACGAGATTCCGAACGACATCACCAAGAAGACCCCGGCGTCGTTCGAGCCCACCCTGGACTATGTAGTGGTGAAGGTTCCGCGGTTCGCGTTCGAGAAGTTCCCGGCCGCGGATCCCACGCTGACCACCACCATGAAGTCCGTGGGCGAGGCCATGGCGATCGGCCGCAACTTCACCGAAGCCCTGCAGAAGGCGCTGCGTTCCCTGGAACAGAAGGGCTCTTCGCTGTCCTTCGATCCGGTGGATGCCGCCGACGTGCCCGGGCTCATTGAGGCTTCCCGGCGTCCCACTACCGCCCGGCTGCAGCAGGTGCAGCAGGCCCTGCTGGGCGGGGCCTCGATCGAGGAACTCTTCGAAGCCACCGGCATCGACCCCTGGTACCTGGACCAGCTGGTGCTCATCAACGAAACCGCCGAGCAGATCCGTGCCACGCCGTCGGTCAACGAGGACATTCTCCGCCTGGCCAAGCGGCACGGCTTCTCCGACGAGCAGATCGGCGCGCTGACCAACACCCCCGAAGCAGTGGTGCGCGGCGTGCGGCACGCCCTGAACGTGCGGCCGGTCTACAAGACAGTGGACACCTGCGCCGCCGAATTCGCGGCGTACACGCCGTACCACTACTCCTCGTATGACGAGGAGGACGAGGTGGCCGAGCACGCCAAGCCGTCCATCATCATCCTCGGTTCGGGCCCGAACCGGATCGGGCAGGGCATCGAGTTCGACTACTCCTGCGTCCACGCGACCATGGCACTGCGCGAAGCCGGCCACGAGACCGTGATGATCAACTGCAACCCGGAAACCGTTTCCACCGACTACGACATCTCCGACCGGCTCTACTTCGAGCCGCTGACCCTGGAAGATGTCCTGGAGGTCATCGCCGCGGAGCAGCGCACCGGCGGTGTCCTGGGTGTCTTCGTCCAGCTCGGCGGGCAGACGCCGCTGAAGCTGGCGCAGGCCCTGGCCGACGCCGGTGTGCCCATCCTGGGCACCTCGCCCGCCGCAATCGACCTGGCCGAACACCGCGGTGCGTTCCAGCAGGTCCTGGATGAGGGCGGACTGACCGCGCCCAAGAACGGTACGGCCGTGTCCTTCGAGGACGCCAAGCGGGTGGCGGATGAGATCGGCTACCCCGTCCTGGTCCGCCCGTCCTATGTCCTGGGCGGCCGCGGCATGGAGATTGTCTACGACGAAGCCAACCTTTCCCGCTACATCGCCAACGCCACCGAGATCACCCCGGACCATCCGGTCCTGGTGGACCGGTTCCTGGAAGACGCCATCGAGATCGACGTCGACGCGCTCTTCGACGGCACCGACCTCTACGTGGGCGGCATCATGGAGCACATTGAGGAGGCCGGTATCCATTCCGGCGACTCGGCCTGTGTGCTGCCGCCCATTACCTTCGGCACCGACGTGATCGACCGGGTCCGCGAGGCCACCCGGGTGATTGCCGCCGGCGTGGGCGTCCGCGGCCTGATCAACATCCAGTTCGCCCTGGCTTCGGACATCCTCTACGTCATTGAAGCCAACCCGCGTGCCTCGCGTACTGTGCCGTTTGTCTCCAAGGCCACCGGCGTCCAGCTGGCCAAGGCCGCCGCGCTGATCGGCACCGGCAGCACAATCGCCGAGCTGCGGGCCGCCGGGAAGCTGACCGCCGTCGGCGACGGCTCCACCCTGCCGCTGGACGCCCCCGTGGCCGTGAAGGAAGCGGTGCTGCCGTTCAGCCGGTTCCGTACGCCTGAAGGCACCGTGGTGGACTCCCTGCTGGGCCCGGAAATGCGTTCCACCGGCGAGGTCATGGGCATCGACAAGTACTTCGACACCGCCTTCGCCAAGTCCCAGGCCGCCGCCAACAGTGCACTGCCCACTGCCGGCAAGGTCTTCGTGTCGGTGGCGAACCGGGACAAGCGCTCGATCATCATGCCGGTGAAGCGGATGACCGACCTCGGTTTCGAGATCCTCTCGACGGGCGGCACCGCCGAGGTGCTGCGCCGCAACGGCATTGCCGCCACCGTGGTTCGCAAGGTCGGCGAAGGTACGGGACCGAACGGGGAAGGGACCGTCGTCGACCTCATCACCGCCGGCGAAATCAACCTCGTGGTCAACACGCCTTCCGGCGGTCAGGCCCGCGGCGACGGATACGAAATCCGTGCCGCGGCCACGTCCATCGGCTGCCCCGTGGTCACCACCGTTTCCGAGTTCGGTGCTGCCGTCCAGGCAATCGAAGCAATGCGGTCCTACGAATGGGACGTGACCTCACTGCAGGAACACGCGGCCCGGTTGAAGGCAGCCGGTGCCTGAGGCGCGGCCCGCTTTCGGTGCACGGCTGCGCGCGGCCATGGACCGCCGCGGGCAGCTGTGCGTCGGCATCGATCCGCATCCCGGGCTGTTGGCCGAGTGGGGCCTGAACGACGACGCCGCCGGGCTGGAGCGTTTCTCCCTCACCGTCCTCGAAGCGGTGGGGGAGCAGGTTGCAGCAGTGAAGCCCCAGGTAGCGCTGTATGAGCGCCACGGATCCGCCGGGATCGCGGTCCTCGAACGCCTGCTGGCGGCCTGTTCAGACGCCGGCGTGCTCACTATCGCCGACGCCAAGCGCGGGGACATCGGCTCCACGATGGCGGCCTATGCGGACGCGTGGCTGCGGGACGGTTCGCCGCTGGCGGCCGACGCCGTGACACTCAGTCCGTATCTCGGGTTCGAATCACTGCGGCCCGCCCTGGACCTTGCCGCTGCCAACGGGCGCGGCGTGTTTGTCCTGGCACTGACGTCAAATCCGGAAGGTGCGTCCGTTCAGCACGTCGGCGCCGGGGGAGGGGCACGCTCCGTAGCGGCCCGGATCGTGGATGCGGCAGCGGCGGAAAATGCCGCCCAGGGAGTGGTTCGCGGGACGGAGCTGGGCTCCGTGGGACTTGTGGTGGGCGCGACCGTCGGCACGGCGCTGGCCGATCTGGAGATCGACCTCGCCGCCTCGCGTGCCCCGCTGCTGGCACCGGGACTGGGTGCCCAGGGTGCAACGGCTGCCGACCTGCGCGCAACCTTCGCTGCGGCGTACCCCAACGTCCTGGCGACCTCCAGCCGCGGCATCCTGCGGGCAGGCCCCGATCCCCGGGGCCTGCGTGAAGCAGCACTGCGGACCGGATCGGAGCTGGCATCCGTAGGCTAACGGAGCGGCGTGTGCAGCGAAGCGGTGTCCATTGCATTTGGGCTTCGGTTGCGGATAGGTTCGGACCTACCAGCAGAGCCGCTGACAGCGGTGTGTCTTCGTCCGGGAGCGTCTCTTGAACCTCAAGCCACTGACCGAAGCCGAGCGTACGCTGGCCCGCGAAAAGGCCACTGCGGCCCGGGCTGTCCGTGCCGAGGTTAAGTCACGTATCAAGTCCGGTGATCTCAGCATCGAAGAAGTCATCCTGTCCCGTTCCGGAGAGGAAGCAATCGGCCGGCTGAAGGTCGTGGACCTGCTGCGCGCCCTGCCTGGTGTCGGGGAGCGCCGCGCAGCTGGAATAATGGCTACGGTAGGTATTGCGCCGACCCGCCGCGTCCGGGGGTTGGGCGTACATCAGCGCAAGGCGCTGATAGACCTGCTGGCGGGCCATTAGGCTCCGGAGGCCAGCAATAACAACGAGTGAATGAGGTTTACGTGTCGCAACCGCGGCTGACAGTTCTGGCAGGTCCAACCGCAGTTGGCAAGGGCACTGTATCCACCTATATCCGGGACAACTATCCCGAGGTCTGGCTTTCCGTCTCGGCCACCACCCGACCGCCCCGCCCGGGTGAAGAAGACGGCGTACATTACTTCTTTGTCAGCGCCGAAGAGTTCGACGAAATGGTTGAGAAGGACCAGATGCTCGAGTGGGCAGTGGTCCACGGACGCAACCGCTACGGAACCCTGCGCCGCACCGTCGAGGCAGCCATGGCCGAGGGCCGCAGCGTGTTGCTGGAGATCGATCTGCAGGGTGCCCGGCAGGTTAAGAAGTCCATGCCGGAGGCGAATTTCGTGTTCCTGGCCCCGCCGACATGGGATGAAATGGTGCGGCGCCTCGTGGGGCGCGGAACCGAAACGTCCGAAGAGCAGCAGCAACGGCTGGAAACCGCTAAACTGGAACTTGCTGCCGAGTCCGAGTTCGATCACACCGTCATTAATGATGACGTCAAGCGGGCTGCAGCTGAGCTTGTATCACTCATGGGAATCAGTCCGCGCACGCGCTGACAAACCGCGAATCCCGTTCAAGAATTTTGGAGAACCCTGTGTCTGAAGGCATCATCAACCCGCCGATCGACGACCTGCTCGAAGCAGCCGATTCCAAGTACGCGCTGGTCATTTACGGTGCCAAGCGCGCCCGCCAGATCAACGCCTACTACTCCCAGCTGCACGAGGGCCTGTTCGAGTACGTCGGCCCGCTGGTGGAAACCAAGCTGAACGAAAAGCCGTTGTCCATCGCCCTGCGCGAGATCAACGACGGCATGCTCGTGGTGCGCCCGAACGAGAACGCCGAGTAAAGCTCAGCGGACACAAGGGGGAAGGCAGCAGCGTGCGCATAGTCCTGGGCGTCGGCGGCGGAATCGCCGCGTACAAGGCCGCGTCGCTGCTGCGGCTTTTCACCGAGGCCGGGCACAACGTCACTGTTGTCCCCACCGAATCCTCCAAGCAGTTCGTCGGCGTCTCCACGTGGGAGGCGCTCTCGGGCAACCCCGTCTCCTCCTCGGTCTTCGACGAAGTGGAGAAGGTTAACCATGTGCGGCTCGGACATGAAGCGGATCTGATCGTGGTGGCTCCGGCCACTGCGGACCTGCTGGCCCGGGCTGCCGCCGGCCAGGCGAACGACCTGCTCACCAACACCCTGCTGATGGCCCGCGGGCCGGTGGTATTTGCGCCGGCCATGCATACCGAAATGTGGATGCATCCCGCAACCACCGCCAACGTCGCGACCCTGCGCAGCCGGGGCGCCGTGGTGCTGGAACCGGGCACCGGGCGGCTTACCGGCAAGGACACCGGTCCCGGCCGCCTGCCGGAACCCGATGCTATCTTCACCGCTGCACTGGCCGCCGTCGAAGCTGACAGCGTCGAAGCCAACAGCGTTGAAGGTGCAAGCTCCGAAGCTGCTCCAGGTGGCCTGTCCGGCACCACCGTCACCATCACCGCCGGCGGCACCCGCGAACCCCTGGACCCGGTCCGGTTCCTCGGCAACCGCTCCTCAGGAAAACAGGGGACAGCGCTGGCCGAAGCGGCAATGGCAGCCGGCGCCCGGGTGCGGCTTATAGCGGCGCACATGGACGTTCCGGCGCCGAGCGGCGTCGAGCTTGTCCGTGTCGAAACAGCCCTCGAACTGCGTACCGCCGTGCATGCGGCCGCCGGGGACTCCGACGTCGTGATCATGGCTGCCGCGGTGGCGGATTTCCGTCCCTCACAGGTGGTGGACACCAAAATCAAGAAACGCGACGACGAAGCGGATCCCGTGATCACCCTCGTCCGGAATCCCGACATCCTGCGCGAACTCGTCCAGGCACGCGACGCCGCCGGAACACACACCCCGAAACTTATTGTCGGCTTTGCTGCCGAAACCGGAGATGCCACCTCCGATGTGCTCGAATACGGGCGCAAGAAGCTGGCCCGCAAGGGCTGCGACCTGCTGGTCCTCAACCGGGTCGGCAAGTCCCTTGTCTTCGGCCAGGACGAAACCGAGGTGAGGATTCTCTCACCGGCAGACGCCGCAGAGGATGCCGGTGAGAGCGCAGCCGGTACCAAAGCCGACGTTTCGGCACGCATCATCGCGCGGATTTCCGCCGAGCTCGCTGCACGCACCGCCTGAGGCCGCGCACCCTCCACGTGCTTCGATGGTCGGTGCGGCCCGGTAGAGTAAATCCCGTGACTTCTACTTCCTCTCCCGCTAAGCCGCAGTCGAACCTGCGCCTTTTCACCTCGGAATCCGTCACTGAGGGCCACCCGGACAAAATCTGTGACCAGATCAGTGACGCAATCCTCGACGGCCTGCTCAAGGTCGACCCCGAGTCCCGGGTAGCCGTTGAAACCCTGGTGACCACAGGCCTGGTACACGTCGCCGGAGAAGTAACCACCGAGGGTTACGTCGAGATCCCGCAGCTGGTCCGCGACACCATCCTGGACATCGGTTACGATTCCTCGGCCAACGGCTTCGACGGCGCCCGCTGCGGCGTCTCCGTTTCCATCGGCCAGCAGTCCCCGGAAATTGCTTCCGGCGTGTTCAACTCCCTGGAGAACCGGACCGGGAAAGTTGTTGACCCCTACGACGCCCAGGGCGCGGGGGACCAGGGCATCATGTTCGGCTACGCCAGCGACGAGACCTCGGTGCTTATGCCCACGCCTATCTGGCTGGCCCACCGGCTCTCCGAACGCCTCACCACCGTCCGCAAGGACGGCACCCTCCCGTACCTGCGCCCTGACGGCAAGACCCAGGTCACTGTGGGGTATGACGGCGACCGCCCGGTTTCCGTGGACTCCGTGGTCGTCTCCACGCAGCACGCCGCCGAGCTGGACCTGGAACAGCTGCGGGCCGACATGGTGGAGTACGTGGTCAACCCCGTCCTCGCCGGCACCGACCTCGACATCTCGGACGTCGAGCACATCATCAACCCGGGCGGACCGTTCGTCATCGGCGGCCCCGTCGGTGATGCCGGCCTCACCGGCCGCAAGATCATCGTTGACACCTACGGCGGATTCGCCCGCCACGGCGGCGGTGCCTTCAGCGGCAAGGACCCGAGCAAGGTGGACCGTTCCGCGGCCTACGCCATGCGCTGGGTGGCCAAGAACGTGGTTGCCGCCGGCCTGGCCCGGCGTGCGGAAATCCAGATTGCCTACGCCATCGGAATGGCCCGCCCCGTAGGCATCTACGTTGAAACCTTCGGCACCGAAACAGTGGACCCGCCCCGGATTGCCGACGCCGTGAAGGAAGTCTTCGACCTGCGTCCGCTGGGCATCATCAACGGCCTGGACCTCAAGCGTCCCATCTACCAGCGGACTGCCGCCCACGGCCACTTCGGCCGTGAGGACGAAGGTTTCACCTGGGAGCGCAAGGACAAGGTCGAGGACCTCCGCAGCTATTTCAACGTGTAGCCGGCCATGGCCGCCGACGACACCACTGAGGCCGTGCAGCTTTCCCTGCTGCACGGCTTCACGCCGTCGGCAAAACCCGTGGGCAAGGCGCAGCCGGCTTCCGCCCTGCCGATTGCCCGCGTCCTGCTGGATTCCCCGCTGCCGCACCTGGACCGTCCCTTTGACTATCTGGTCCCGGCCGACCTCGACGCCGACGCCGTGCCCGGCGCCCGGGTCAAAGTCCGGTTCGGCGGCCAGGAACTCCCCGGATTTATCACCGAACGGGCGGCCGAAGCGGACACCACCGCCCGGTTGATGCCGCTGGGGAAGGTAATCTCCCCGCAGCCCGTGCTTTCCCCGCAGATCCTGCGCCTGGCTGAGGCCGTCGCCGCACGCTACGCCGGAACGGTCCACGATGTGCTGCGGGTGGCCATTCCGCCGCGCGCGGCCCGCGTGGACAAGGAGTTCACCTCGGAAGCGCGGGCGGGATCCGCTGACGCCGGCTCAGGTGCCGACGGCGACCCCGGTACCGTCGCCGTCTCGGACACGGCAGCGGCCGGCGCCGTGCCCGGACCGGACAACGCCGTGCTCGGACCGGAAGGGGCCGGAGCCAACCCCCTGGCACGTTATCCGCACGGACCGCGTTTCCTGACCCATCTGGCTGCGGGCCACCGCCCCCGCGCTGTGCTGTCCTCGCTCGGCGGCTACGGCCCGCAGGACTGGCCTGCCGAAATTGCCGAGGCCGTCCGGTCCACGCTGCTCTCCGGACGGGGCGCCGTCGTCGTCGTTCCCGACAACAAGGACCTCTCCCGGGTGCAGTCCGCGCTTACTGCCCGGATCGGTGCAGCTGCCTTTGTCCGGTTGACGGCCGAAGACGGGCCCACTCCGCGGTACCGCAGTTTCCTCCAGTTGCTGCACGGCGATGTCCGCGTGGCCATCGGTACCCGTTCGGCCGCCTATGCACCGGTGCAGGATCTCGGCCTGGCCGTTATCTGGGATGACGCCGACGACCTGCACGCCGAACAGCGGGCGCCCTACCAGCACACCCGCGACGTGCTCCTGCTGCGTGCCGAACTGGAAGACGCAGCGTTGCTCCTGGCGTCCCATTCGCGGAGCACTGAGGCACAGCGGCTGGTCGCCAGCGGCTGGGCGGCCGGTATAGCCGCCGAACGTTCCACTGTCCGTGCGCATGCCCCGCGGGTGGTCAGCACTACGGATTCCTTCACGATGGAACGCGACCCCTTGGCTGCCCGGGCCCGGATACCGCACGCAGCATGGAAGGCAGCGCAGGAAGGATTGACGCGCGGACCGGTGCTGGTCCAGGTGGCGCGGACCGGTTTCTCACCGGCGTTGTCCTGCCAGGAATGCCGGGAACCCGCCCGCTGCCGCAACTGCTCCGGTCCGTTGGGCCTGGCCAGCAGGAACGGTATTCCGGCATGCCGCTGGTGCGGGCGGCCGGAACCCATGTGGCATTGCGGCAACTGCGGAGGAACCCAGTTGCGTGGTTCCACCGCCGGTGCCGGGCGCACCGCCGAGGAACTGGGCCGGGCGTTCCCTTCCACCACGGTGATTTCTTCCGCCGGCGACCACATCCGGACCGAGATTCCGGATACCCCGGCACTGGTCGTCGCCACCCCCGGTGCCGAACCCGTAGCTCCGGGCGGCTATGCCGCAGCCATCCTGCTGGACGGCAACGCGATGCTGTCCCGGGAATCGCTGCGGGCGGGGGAGGACACCCTGCGCCGCTGGTTTACGGCGGCAGCGCTGGTCCGGCCGGCAACGGAAAAAGGCCTCGTCGTTGTTACGGCCGATGATTCGGCAACGGTCGGCCATCTGCTCCGTTGGGACCCCGCGTCGGCGGCGGAACGCGAACTGGAGCTGCGGCGCGAACTGGGTTTGCCTCCGGCTGTGCGGTATGCCGAACTGACCGGGTCGAGGGAGGGGCTTGACGCCTTTATTACTCGGCTCGAGTTGCCTGAGGGTGTCCGGGCTGTGGGGCCGGCGCCTCTTGCACCCGCAGTTGTTCCGCCGTCCGGCAACGCCCAGCAACGGGACAGCAGGTCTCCGGACGGTCAGCTGGGCGGGGCCGGTGGACGGTACCGGACACTCCTGTTTTTCCCGTACACGGCAGCTCCCGCGATTACGGCGGCCCTGCGTTCAACCAAGGCTGCTGCCTCTGCCCGCCGGACGGGTGATCCCGTCTACATTCGAGTGGACGGAACCGACGTTCTTTAGCGCCGGGCGTCCCTTGGCTTCAGGCGTCCGGCAGCTTCAGGCCTCTCTTAGGTCCAGGCGTCCGGCAGCTTCAGGCGTCCCATGGCTCCAGGCGTCCGGCAGCGAGTTCCTGCAGGAGTCCTTACTTACGGTAGCTCGAGTTCCTGCAGTTAGTTCCTACTTACAGCAGCTCGAACAGCACTGCGCTGGCACCTAGGAGGGAAAGCAAAGCCAGCTGGGCGGCGCCGCCCAACCGGGACAACCGGCCCAACAGTCCACGGGGTACTCCGTGGATCATCCAGTACCGATGATTGACAGTTGGCAGCCTCACTGCTGCGTCCCCTTTCCCGGTAGCCGAAGCCTGGTAGCTGCAGCTGTGACTGCCATCCGCTGGCCCCGGCCCGATCCGTTTCATGGCGTACATTTCCCAGTATCCCGCCCCGCGGAAAGCGGAATTGACCGGAATCGGGGTGAAGTTTGCCACTGGGTATGCACCTGTCGCAGGTACAACGAAGGGCTCCGGAGATCCGGAGCCCTTCGTCGCAGAAAGTGGAGTCAGGGATTAGGCCCCGACGGTTTCACGGTCGCTGCCTTCGACCGCGCTGTTGCCTTCGACTGTTTCGCCGTTGATGGCGGAAGCTTCCGCAGAGGTTTGGACGGCGATCTTGCGGGGCTTGGCCCGCTCCACCACCGGGATGATGACACTGAGGACGCCGTTCTCGTACTGGGCCGAAATCTGCTCAGTGTCGATCCCCTGGCCGAGGTTCAGCTGGCGCAGGAAGTTACCGGCTTCCCGTTCGCGCGTGAGCCACTTGACCCCGTCGGCGTTCTGCAGTGTGCGCTGGGCCCGGATCGTCAGCAGCTGGCCGTCGACGTCGATGTCGATGGATCCGGGATCGATCCCGGGGAGATCTGCTGCGAGGATGTACTGGTCGCCTTGCCGGTAGAGGTCCATGGGCATGCCGCGCAGGGTTCCTTCGCCGCGCAGTGCCTGAGCCATGCGGTCCAGTTCCTGGAACGGATCAAACTTCATAGCCATGGTGGTACCAACTCCTTCAACGTGATCGCTTTTTCAGCGGTGTCGAGATTCAGTTCCAAAGTTGAGTCAGTAGCACTCAACTTGCGAAATGAGATTAGCACTCTCATGGGGCAAGTGCCAACTACTTTTTCGTATGGTGAATTTGTGGTCTCAGCGGCTGTCTGGGTGGCCTGTCCGCGCCGCCGCCAGGCGGGCCAGCTCCTGAACCTCGCCCGGGGAACCGCGCCAGGGAGCCCCGTGTCCGGGGAGCACCCATGTGGCCTCGAGCCCGGCCAGCCGATTCAGGGACTTCAGGGCTATTGCAGGGTCATCGGTGAACGGCGCGGGCCGAATGCCGGTCTGCCCTGTCAGCACATTGCGCGTGGTGAGGGCATCCCCGACAAAGACCGCATCCGCCACCGGCACGTATACGGCAATGCTCCCCGGAGAGTGTCCCGGCAGGGCAATAACACGCGGCGAACCCGGAAGCGGGAGGACATCTCCGTCGGCCACTTCGGATACCTGGGTGAGGTACGTTGCGCGCCAGCCCCGCTTGCGCATCGCGTAGGCGAAGAACCGAACCACGGGGCCGGGCCACATGGGGCCCATCGCAGGCTTCGGCTTCTTGCCGCCGCGAGCACGGTCTGCGTCTGCGGAATGGACGAAGACTGGCACATTCTGGTTCCGGCGAAGTCTTTCCGCAAAGCCGATGTGGTCACTGTCGCCGTGGGTCAGGACCACCCCGCGTATGTCGTCCAGGGTTCGACCCATGGACTTGAGTTCGGCGAGCAGATCGTTCCAGTGCCCGGGAAGTCCCGTGTCGATCACGGTAACCCCGTCCTCGGTGTCGACCAAATAGGCCGCCACGATGTCGTTTCCGATACGGTGCAGGTGCGGTCCAAGCTTCACGGGTACTCCTTCTGGTGGCAATTAGCCGATGCGGTGCAGGTGCGGTCCAAGCTTCATGGGCAGTCCTTCTAATGATGATTAGGCGATCCGTGAGCGCTGAGTTGGTCACTGTCTTATTGGCCGTCGCTAGCTGGTAGGACGTCACTATAGCCACGTGCTCCATATGCGGCAGCCCTCTGGGGGTTCGCCTTTAGGCCGCCCAGACAAAATCCGCTATGCATGCTTCAACGGGGGAGTCCGACGAACGCGCCGGGGGACGCGCCAAGGGGCGGGCCAGAGAACGGGCCAGGGGATCCGTCGGGTTCCATTGCGGGATTGCCGGCCGCGGTGCTGTTCCGGACGCAGCCGTCCCGGGCAACGCGGTCCCGGGCAGGGGTGGAGCGGTGGAACGATACGTGTGGCCGGTCGGCGTCGTCGTGTCCACCGTGTGTCCTGCAGTCGCTGCGTTTACCGGGTCTCCGAGGCCCGCGTTGATGCCGATGTCTGCTTCGGGCTCCGGGCTGCTCCTGCGGACTGGTTCCGCACTCCACCCCGGTGCTTCCTTTGCATGGTTACATGCCTCGCATAGTGCCTGACCGTTGGATGCGCTGGTGGGTCCGCCGCGGTTGTGAGGGCGGATGTGGTCCAGATGGCGGATTGGTGCTCCGCACCAGGGCATTCGGCAGGTAGTGTCCCGGGCCGCGATGAATCGTGCGAGGGATTTGGGAAACAGCCGTGCGCGGGAATCCATTGCCACCAGCTCCCCGGTGTCCGGAGCCGTGTACAGCCTCCGGACCCAGTATTCTGCGTGCTTGTCGGAGCCGGCCATGGCTTGGTCCTTAGTCCGGCCCCGCCTGCTCCGGTTCCGGCTGTTCGGGTGCCGACTGTTCCGGCGCCGAACCAGATCTCTAGCCCACTGTGCCGGAACCGGGCCGTACCCGGGCACCAGTACCGGTTCGGCATCGCCTGCCAGTAAGGTCCGGTCGGTCATTACCAGCTGGATCTCCACCTTCGGCGAGCCTGCATCTCCCAGCCCGGTGACCCGTTCCACCAGGGTATCCGCCATGATCTGGCCCCGCCCCCTTGAGTCGCCTGCGGCGCGCAGCCGGTCAGCCTCGTGCGAAAGGGCTGCGTAGACGCCCACTCCCTGCGCCACGGGCAGCAATCCGGTGAGGTACGTCATGGTGTCCGGCGCGGGACGGCAGGAGACAAACCGTTCAGAGGCTGCTTTCGCGGCGCGGTTCACTGCCGCCCGCGGGTCCAATCGGTATGCGGCAGCCTTGGTGCGGGCGATGATTTGCCGGTCGCCCAGGGATTCCAGCAGGCCGGCATCACCTGCCACTTCTTCATCCACTTGTTTGCGGTCCTCGAGGGAGAGGCAAGCTGTCTCGCGCACCAGGAGTGTGGCCCGCCATTCGCTGATCTTCCCGAGGGACAGGGCCTGCATTGTGTGCGGCATCTCCGAGGTTAGGACTTTCGCCAAACCGAGCAGCCGCCCGCCCTTGTTGGCGGATTCCCGCCGGGCCAGTGCGATCTGTGAAGCTACCCCTCGCCCCAACTCTTCCTTCCGCAGGCCGGCGTGTTCCTGCTTGCTCCGCTGCGAGGCATCGAAGGCCGCTGCGATCCGTGCCTGCGCTGCGGCAGCGGCACCCTTCAGTTCTTCAAGCGCCCGCAGCTGGTCGATCAGTTCCGAATCCGATGCGATTTCCGAAATTGAGCCCTCCGGCGTCGGAAGGGAGTTAGGTTCGAACTCTGCTGCCAAGTACTCCACCCAGGCGTCGAACACTGCAGATTGGGCCTCCAGCGGGCCCCTCCTGTGATGATCAACCGACGGCAGATATTCGAACATGTGTTCGAGTCTAGCCTTCGGCTGGACTGCCCAAAAGGCCAAAACTACGCGACTCAGTACCTGTTTTTATCGGGCACTGTGAGCTGCGGGCACGGCACCGTTTGCAGGCATAAATGGTGCTCCGGAACCGGTATTGCCGCGCTTCAAAGCCCACTAGATACCACCCCTATCTACAGCTGGATAGTCGTACTATCCTGCGAGGCATGGACTTGAATCTTCTGATCGCGACCCACGCCGTCGCCGCTCTTTATGCCCTTGCCATTGGCCCCATCAACATCCTGCGCCGACGGCGCGACAGAACCCACCGCATCCTCGGGTACACCTGGGCCGGAGCGATGTACTACGTCTGCGGATGCAGTTTCTGGATTGTGTCCGACGGGCACTTCAGCTGGCTTCACGGCTTGTCCGCCTTCACCATTGTGACGGTCAGCCTTGGCATCCTTGCCGCGGTACGGCGCAATATCAAATGGCACAGGATGAACATGATCGGCAGCTATTTCGGCCTGCTGGCCGCCTTCGTTTTCGCCACCATCGTTCCGTCTCGGAACATCCCGCGGCTGCTTGCCAGCGATCCACTGACCGCCTGGCTGGCCGCAGCCTTCGTCATTGGAAGTGTCATCAGTCTTTACGGCGTTGTCCGGCCCCGAAAGCGCCGGCACCGGCGCTCCGTTGCCAGGTCGGCCAAAGCCTAAGCCTCACACGGCGGCAAGCGCTCGGCGGGCGACCAGCCACGCGTAGATCAACCGTGCCGTATGCCTGCCGTGGCTGCGCAGGTGCGGACTTGACGCCACCTCGGGCTTGCGGCCCGAGTCGATCATGCAGTTGAGCAGCGACGCCAGCCACGCGTCAATATGGTCAGCCGGGACGTCCCGGGTAAGCGCCGACCGCCGGAGTTCGGCGTCGACGTCGAACCCGTCACCACGCACGTAGGGGAGTACCCCGACCCAGTCCAGCCAGGGAGCGCCGGTCCCGAGAAAATTCCAGTCGCAGAACAATGCCCGGCCGGAGCTGACCAGGATATTGTCCGGGCGCAGGTCCCCGTGAAGGACTGCATCACCTGCAAGGGCTTCGGGGCACAGCTCCAGCAGTTCGGAAAATGTCCGTGCCTGTGCGGCACTCAGTGTCTGCAGGAACCATGGCGCCGGACCACCCTCGGCTACCGGCTCGAAAGTGGAGGGTATCCGGGCCATATCTTCTGCAACGGGACGGCCGGCTGCACCGCGCGGGAAGTCCGCCAAGAGGCCGGCGGCGGTGTTGCAGGAGTCCGCGACGGCCTGCAGGTCGGCGCTGGTCCACGGCTGGCCGGGCATGTGTCCGTCCACCGCCTCATAAACGAGCAGCTGCCAGTCGGTGCCCTCCGCCGCCACGCATTCCGCGGCAAGCAACGCCGGCATGGGCATGTCCGCAGGCATCAAGGGCACCACCTGCGATTCACGCACGTATGACGGATAAGTGACAGCGTCCGACGTCGGTGCCGCCTTCACGAAGACGCGCGCCCCGGCGTCGTTCCCGAGAACCGCGGCGAAACCCGGCGTGAAGCCGCCGCCCGCCGGCTGCACAGACGTGATGCTGCCGCCCAGAAGCGTTCGGAACCGCGACCACAGGACTGCCGGCAACCCGTCCCAGGAACGCCTGGCCGCCGTGCGGCGGTAATCGGGGCTGCTCTGCATTCGGAACAGCCTAAGGCAGCACCTGTGCCGAAACAGGCAAACGCGCATCCAGCCAGCCGCCGCAAACAGGTTGTGCACAATTGAATTGTGCCCTACGGTGGGCTCATGAACGAATCCCTACAGCGGCAGGTGTGCTTCTCGCTGTACTCCGCCTCCCGGGCGGCCACGGCCCTCTATCGTCCGATGCTTGAAGAGATGGGGCTGACCTACCCGCAGTACCTGGTGATGTCGCTGCTCTGGGAGAAAGACGCCCAAAGCGTCCGCGACCTGGGGGAGGCACTGGAGCTGGACTCCGGCACGCTTTCGCCGCTGCTCAAGCGGCTGGAGGCAGCGGACCTGGTGCAGCGGCGTCGTGCAGTCGAGGACGAGAGACGCGTCCGTATCCACCTCACGGATGCCGGACGCGCACTCGAACATAACGCCAGGAACCTGCCGGACCGGCTCGCAGCCTCCGCCGGACTGGCACCGCAGGACCTGCAGAGCCTGCAGGACACCCTCGCCAAGGTCACTGCCGCACTGCGGCAGGCCGCGGCGAAGTAACGGCACCAATACCTACCATCAACCCCGACAGTAAGGTTCATTCCATGAGCAGTTACCCCGAAACCGGCCGCGAAATCCAGCTTGCTTCCCGCCCCGAAGGGTGGCCGACGGAGCAGAACTTCCGCCTGGCGGAGGTACCGGTACCCGAACTGCAGGAGGGCCAGGTCCTGGTCCGCAACCTGCACATGTCCGTGGACCCGTACATGCGCGGCCGGATGAATGACGCGAAGTCCTATGTACCGCCGTTCCAGCTTGACGAACCGCTGGAGGGCGGCGCCGTCGGTGAAGTCGTGGAGTCACGCTCACCGGACCACAAGCCGGGGGACAAGGTACTGCACGGCCTCGGCTGGCGCGACTATGCCGTCCTTGACGGGCGCCGTGCACGTGTCATCGATACGGACGCCGCTCCGGCCAGCGCGTACCTCGGGGTGCTGGGCATGACCGGCCAGACCGCCTATGCCGGCCTGACCAAGGTGGCGGAATTCAAAGAAGGCGACGTCGTCTTCGTCTCGGGAGCCGCGGGCGCCGTGGGTTCGCTGGTCGGGCAGATCGCCAAGGCCATGGGTGCCAAGAAGGTCATCGGCAGTGCCGGTTCCGCCGAAAAGGTCCAGCGGCTGCTCGACCTGGGCTTCGACGAAGCGTTCAACTACCACGACGGTCCCGTGAAGGATTCGCTGAAGAAGGCTGCCGGGGCCGACGGCATTGACGTCTACTTCGACAACGTGGGCGGCGAGCACCTCGAAGCGGCCCTGTCAGTGATGAACAAGTTCGGCCGGATCGCCATGTGCGGCGCCATTTCGCAGTACAACGATGCGCCCGTCGGCCCGCGGAACCTGGCCATTGCCATCGGCAAGGAAATCACGCTCCGGGGGTTCCTGGTGGGCAGCTACAACCAGTACGCGGACGAGTTTGCCGCCCTGATGATCCGCTGGCTGCAGGACGGAGTGGTCCGCTATGACGAGACGTTCGTGGACGGACTCGAAAACTCTCCGCAGGCCTTCATCGACCTGATGAAGGGTGCCAACAAGGGCAAGATGATCGTGAACCTGGGCAAGTAGGGATCAACGACGGCGGCGGCCGGGGAACAGGCGGACAGCCTCCCCGGCCGCTTCCATGAGCTGGGCTGCAGAGGCACCCCAGCTGTAGTCGGCGGCCCGCTGCACGCCGGCGTCGGACGCCTTCTGCCAGCGCCCCGGCTCGCCAAGCTGCCGGACGGTGCCGGCAAAGGCGGACGGATCATCCGGATCCACCAGCATTGCCGCACCGCCGGAAACTTCGCGGAAAATCGGAATGTCGCTGGCAATCACCGGTGTGCCCACGGCCATTGCCTCGATCACCGGCAACCCGTATCCCTCGGCTTTCGACAATGTCACCAGGGCCGTGGTCCGGCGCAGGAGGGCGTCATACTCCTCATCGGTGACCCCGTTGTGGAACTTCACGCGTGCGCCGGCCGGAATCAGCGCTTCGAGCTCGCTTCGCCGCGCATCGGAGATCCGGCTCAGCAGGTGCAGCGTGAAATCGGGCAGGTATTCCATGCCGCGGATGATGGTCTCCACGTTCTTGTACGGCATGAAGGACCCCATATACAGCAGTGACGCATCGGCTCCCGCGTCCGGGTCCCGCGGCACGGCACCCTCCTGGGGCGCGTTGGCCACTATCCGGACGGGGCGTTTCGTCAACCGGTGCCGGGACATTAATGAGCGCGTGGTTTCGCTGATGGTGGCAACGACGTCAGCCCTGTCCAGCAGCAGCCGCTGCGGCCAGTAGGCGAGGTGGTACAGCCGCCACAGCCAGCGCACCGCCGGCGGAAGGAACGACGGCGGCGTCGGGTTCTGGTAATAGATCAGGTCATGCAGGGTCAGGATCAGCGGATACTTCCGACCCCAGCTGCCCATGGTCTGCATCGGGCAGAAAACCGCATCGGCGCCGAGCCGGTTGATCCGGAAAGCCACGAACAGTTCCGCGGGGGAAAGCGGACTGTTGACCTTCACCCACGGCAGGTCCGGGAGCAGGCCCAGCTGGCGTTCGTCCGAAATCAGCATCACGACGTCGGCGTGCCTGCTCACCGCCTCGATCAGGCTCGCGCCGTAGCGGCTGATGCCGTCATGGTGGTCGGTGCGGGTGAACCGGGCGTCTACGGCCAGGCGCATCCTCATACATGCCTCCGGGACAGGAAATCCTCGATCTTATCGGCTGCCTCAGCCGGCTTTTCATAGTGCACCAGATGCCCGACGCCGGGCAGTATCTGCAGTTCTGCGTCGGGGATCAGTTCCGCAAGCAGCCGCTGCCCCCGAACCGATCCGAGGTCGTCCTGTTCGGCCGCGATCAGCAGCACGGGCATGGAAAGCTGCGCGGCGACGTCGCGCACCGTGGCCGAAATGGATGCCCGGAAGGCATCCAGGACCACTCGGCGGTTCGCGAAGGCGCTGAAGTACGCATCGTGCTGGGCATGGATCCAGCGGCGCAGGTCCGGGTCCTTCGTTTTTGCCATCAGCATGCTCATGCCCCGGACAATCACCGGGCTGCGGAGCAGCGCCATGCCGGGTTTCTCCGGCAACGCCGCCGCCAGCCGGTAGTAGAGCTCAGCCGCCTTGCTGGTGATCCCCTTCGGGCCCTCCAGCGCCGGCTCGCAGATCGGGTTGACGAGCACCAGTTCACTGACCAGCGCCGGCGACTCGGCCGCCAGATGCGCGGCGATGATGGAGCCGAAGGAGTGGCCGAGCAGGACGGTGTCCGCGCCCAGGCCCAGGTCGGCCAGTGCTTCACGGACAAATGCCGTGTAGGCGGGGATATCGTGCGGGCCGGGAAGGGCGGCTCCGGCGCCGAAGCCGGGAAGGTCGGGCACCAGGACGCGGTGGCGGGGGAGTGCTTCGACAATCCGCAGCAGTCCATGGTGGTCGCCGCGGAACCCATGGACCATGAAGATCGGCGGCAGGCCGGCGTCGTCCTCCGTTACCGGCGCGAAGTCCCGGCAGACCTGCTCGGTGCCGTGCACCGAAAAGGACCGCACTGCGGCCTTGCGGGAGAAAGGCACAGGGGCGCCCGACGGCGTCGACGAACTCCGCGCTGCTGTACCGGACATTCAGTTCACCTCGTCGGGATGCGATCCGGACCGCTGGCCCCGGTCCAGTCCGTTCAACGCCGTCCGGTGATCGTCGGTCAGCTCGAAGGAGTACAGGTCCAGGTTTCCGGCAATCCGCTCCGGGCTGCTGGCCTTGGGAATAACGATGTTGCCGAGGTCCAGGTGCCAGCGGAGGATCACCTGCGCGGGCGTGCGGCCGAGTTCGGCGGCAATCCGCACAACAACCGGGTCCGCGAGGACTGCGCCGCGGCCCAGCGGACTCCACGCAGCCGTTCGGATTCCGAGCCGCTGGTGCAGTTGCCGCAGTTCCTCCTGCGCCAGCCAGGGGTGCAGTTCGATCTGGTTTACCGCCGGGACAATTCCGGTCGCGTCGAGCAGCTGCTGCAGATGGCCGGGCTGGAAATTGGAGACGCCGATGCCACGGACCCGGCCCGCGGCGTAGAGCTCCTCCAACGCCCGGTACGTGTCGACGAACTGCCCCCGCTGCGGGCACGGCCAGTGGATGAGGTACAGATCCAAGTAGTCCAGGCCCAGCCGGGTGAGGGACGCGTCAAAGGCACGCAGAGTGGAGTCGTAGCCCTGGTCGGTGTTCCAGACCTTCGAGGTGACGAAGATGTCACTGCGCTCGGCTCCGTTCGCGCGGGTGAAGGTGTTCACGGCCTGGCCCACCCCGGCTTCATTGCCGTACAGGGCCGCCGTGTCGAGGTGCCGGTAGCCTGCCCCGAGCGCCTCAAGGCACAGCCGGGCGGCGTCGTCGGCCGGTATTTTGTAGGTGCCGAAGCCGACCTGATCCATCAGGACGCCGTTATTGAGCGGTATTCGAGCTGCAGGCTGCATAGGACGACTTTACCGAGGCGCGGGCACGGTGCCGAATCGTGCCCTGACTACCTGTTTCGCCGCGTGAAGATTGGCGTGGCGCCAAACAGGTCGGCTAAGGTAATGGCGCTTCTTGCAAAAGATTGGTTGCATAGAAACCAACAGTCCGCCCTCCCACTTGGGTCGCGGACAGATACGAATGATCGGAGGAGTCGATGGTGACTCTCGGAGAAGTTTTCATCAGTGAGCTGGCGGGCACCGCCATCCTCATTATTCTGGGCTGCGGTGTCGTGGCCAACGTCGCGCTGGCGAAAACGAAGGGTGCCGGCGGCGGGTTCCTGATGGTCAACTGGGGGTGGGCCATCGGTGTTTTTGCCGGCGTGTATGCGGCCGCTATTTCCGGCGCACACATCAACCCCGCCGTCACGGTAGGTCTCTGGGCAGCCGGCAATGAGGAATTTGCGCCGGGCGTCGAGGTTTCCTTCGGCGCAGCCATGGTTTACTTCGCCGGGCAGATGGCCGGTGCCATCATTGGTGCCTTTGTGGCCTGGCTCGCCTACAAGAAGCAGTTCGACGACGAGCCCGACGCAGCCAACATCCTGGGTGTTTTCTCCACCGGTCCGGCTATCCGGTCCTACGGCTGGAACGTTGTGACCGAGGTCGTGGGCACGTTTGTCCTCGTCTTCACCATCGTTGCCTTCGCAGGAACCCCCACGGAGCTTGGCCCGCTGGCCGTGGCCCTCGTGGTGCTCGGCATCGGCGCCTCTCTCGGCGGCCCCACCGGCTACGCCATCAACCCGGCCCGTGACCTTGGACCCCGCATTGTGCACGCCCTGCTGCCCATCCCGGGCAAGGGCAGCAGCGACTGGGCCTACGCCTGGGTGCCCGTCGTCGGTCCGCTGATCGGCGGCGCGCTGGGCGGCTGGATCGGCGCCCAGATCCCCCTCCCGCTTCCGGTATAAGCGCAGCGGCAGGCCTGTTGGCCTGCCACCCCCAAAGACCCCCACCGCAAGGAGCAGAAACAATGCCTGACAATCCCAGGTACATCATCGCCATCGACCAAGGCACCACCAGCAGCCGGGCCATCGTCTTCGGCCACGACGGAAACATCATTTCCACCGGGCAGAAGGAACACGAGCAGATCTTCCCGCACGCCGGCTGGGTGGAGCACGATCCGATGGAGATCTGGACGAACGTCCGCGAAGTAGTCGGCAGCGCCCTGTCCAAGGCCAACCTGACCCGGCACGACATTGCCGCCGTCGGTATCACCAACCAGCGTGAGACGGCAGTGGTCTGGGACCGCAACACGGGTGAGCCCGTCTACAACGCCATTGTCTGGCAGGACACCCGCACGCAGCCCATCGTCAACGAGCTGGCGGCAAACGGCGGCCTGGACCGCTTCAAGGAGACTGTGGGCCTGCCGCTGGCTACGTACTTCTCGGGCACGAAGATCAAGTGGATCCTGGACAACGTAGAGGGGGCACGTGAACGGGCAGAGGCGGGGGACCTCATGTTCGGCAACACGGACTCCTGGATTGTCTGGAACCTCACCGGCGGGACCGACGGGGGCGTGCACATCACCGATGTCACCAACGCTTCGCGCACGCTCTTTATGAACCTTGAGACCCTCACCTGGGATGAGGACATTCTCAAGGAATTCGGGATTCCGCGGTCGATGCTGCCGGAAATCAAGTCCTCCTCCGAGGTCTACGGCATGGTTGCAGGCTCGCAGCTGCTGCGCGAAACCCCGGTGGCCGGCATCCTCGGCGACCAGCAGGCCGCTACGTTCGGCCAGGCCGCGTTCGAGAAGGGCGATGCCAAGAACACCTACGGAACCGGCTGCTTCCTGATCTTCAACACCGGCGAGGAGATTGTCCGTTCCGAGAACGGCCTCATCACCACCGTTGCCTACCAGCTGGGTGACGCCAAGCCGGTCTACGCCCTCGAAGGTTCCATTGCCGTCACCGGTTCCCTGGTCCAGTGGCTCCGCGACAACCTGGGCATCATCAACAGCGCCCCGGAAATCGAAGAGCTTGCCCGCAAGGTGGAGGACAACGGCGGCGTGTACATCGTGCCGGCGTTCTCCGGACTGTTCGCACCGTACTGGCGTGCGGATGCCCGCGGTGCGATGGTGGGCCTGACCCGCTACGTGAACAAGAACCACATTGCCCGGGCAGCACTGGAAGCCACCGCGTTCCAGACCCGGGAAGTCCTCGACGCCGTGAACGCCGACTCCGGTGTTCCGCTGACGGAGCTGCGGGTCGACGGCGGCATGGTTGCCAATGACGCGCTCATGCAGTTCCAGGCCGACATCCTCGGTGTTGACGTGGTCCGGCCCAAGGTCATCGAGACCACCGCACTGGGCGCTGCCTACGCCGCGGGCCTGGCCGTCGGGTTCTGGAACGACACCGACGAGCTCGAGCAGAACTGGGCCGAAGGCAAGCGCTGGACCCCGCAGATGGATGACGCCGAGCGTCAGCGCCAGATGCGGCTTTGGAAGAAGGCCGTCACCAAGACCTTCGACTGGGTTGACGACGACGTTGAGTAATCCGTACGCAGAGTGAAAGGCCCCGGCAGCGAGACTGCCGGGGCCTTTCGCTTCCCCCGCGGGCGGGGCCGGTTTGACCCGCACATCCACCGTTCGGTACCGTTCGGGCAGCATCGCTAAGTGATGCAGGTCACAGAAGCAGGTGGAAGTGTCTCCCGCAGCAAACGCCATACGATCGGAACTGCCCGTCGCCGTCATCGGCTCCGGACCCAGCGGCCTTGCCGCCATGCGTGCCTTGTCTCGACAGGGACTGGACTTTGTGGGCTTTGAACAGCACACGGACGTGGGCGGGCTCTGGAACATCAAGAATCCAGCCAGCACGGTTTACGAATCGGCGCACCTGATCTCCTCGAAATCCACCACCCAGTTTTCCGAGTTCCCCATGCCCGGGGACACTCCCGACTATCCCGGGCACCGCCGGCTGCACGCCTATTTCCGCTCCTATGCGGACCATTTCGGTTTGCGCCCTGCCATTCGGTTCGGTGTAAAGGTCACGGCAGCGGTGCCGGCCGACGACGGCGCCTGGACGGTTTCGTGGGAAGGCTCCGACGGGCCCGGTAGCGGCCGTTTCGGTGCCGTCATTGTTGCGTCCGGCACCCTGCACACGCCGGCAGTGCCCGCCCTGCCCGGCCGGTTTGCCGGAGAGATCCGCCATTCCGCAGAGTACAAAGATGCCCGTGAGCTCGCTGGGAAGCGGGTGCTGATTGTCGGCGCCGGCAACAGCGGCTGCGACATTGCCGTGGACGCCGTCCACCACGCCGCCGCGGTCGATATCAGCGTCCGGCGCGGTTACTACTTCATTCCCAAGTACGTCTTCGGCCGGCCCACCGACACCCTGAACCAGGGCAAGCCGCTGCCCCGGCCGCTGAAGCAGTTCTTCGACAAGCGGCTGCTGCGCATGTTCACCGGAGACCCGCGCCGCTTCGGCTTCCCGAAGCCCGACTACCGCATCTACGAGTCCCACCCCGTGGTGAACTCCCTGATCCTGCACCATCTGGGACACGGGGATCTACAGGTCAAGGGCGACATTGCCCGGCTGGACGGGCACACCGTTCACTTCCGGGACGGCAGCACGGGGGAGTACGACCTCCTCCTGCTCGCCACCGGCTACGCCCTGGACTATCCGTTCCTGGACCGGGCGCTGCTCGGCTGGGACGGCCCGTCGCCGTCGTTGTACCTGAACATCTTCAGCCGACAGGCGGAGAACCTCCTCGTGATCGGCATGGTGGAAGCCTCCGGACTGGGCTGGGAAGGAAGGTTCCGGCAGGCGGAACTGGCAGCGGCCTACCTTGCCGCCCAAAAACACTCCCCGGAGGCGGCGGGGGAGTTCCGGCAGCTGCTGGCGGGGAAGTCTCCGGATGTCACCGGCGGCTACCGTTACCTGGGCCTGGACCGGATGAGCTACTACGTGAACAAGGACGCCTACCGGGCCGAACTTGAAGCACACCTGGACCGGCTGGCGTCCGCCGGGTCCGCAGCGCGTGAAGAGGTGAACCGCTGATGCCCATCGACGACGTCGTCCTGAGTTTCACGCCTGCCTCCCTGTTGATCCTGAACGTGGTGCTCGCGATCATCATTCTGGGCATCGCCCTCGAGGTGCGTCCGGCGGACTTCCGGACCGTGGCGCGCAGCCCGAAGGCAGTGCTGCTGGGGATCTCCGCCCAGTACCTGGTGCTTCCCGCGGTGACGGTAGGGCTGGCGCTGCTCCTGCAGGTCCCGGCATCGATCGCCCTGGGCATGATCCTCGTTGCCTGCTGTCCGCCCGGCGGCATTTCGAACGTGCTTACGCACCGGGCGCACGGCAATGTTGCCCTGTCCGCTTCCATGACCGCTGTCTCGAACCTGGTGGCCATCGCCGTGATGCCGCTGAACGTGGCGCTGTGGGCGCGGCTGAATCCGGCCACTGCCGGGTTGATGCGGGACTTCTCCCTGGACCGCTGGGAAATGCTGGTCCAGGTCCTGCTCATCATCGGCGTACCCTTTGCAGTCGGCATGCCCCTGGCCCGGCGCTTCCCCGCGGTGACCGACATCCTGCGGCCCTGGGTGCAGCGGATCGGCCTGCTGGCCCTGCTCGTTTTCATTATTGCCGGGACGGCCAGCAACCTGGGCCCGCTCCGCGAGCATCTTGGGACCATCTTCCTGGTTGTGCTGCTGCATGATGCGGTGGCACTGGCTGTTGGCTACTGGACGGCAGCGGCGGTGCGGCTGGACGAGCCCAGCCGGCGGGCGTTTACCTTCGAAGTAGGTGCCCGCAATACCGGGCTCGGGCTCGGGCTGACTCTGACCTTCTTCGCCGGGCTGGGCGGGATGGCAATGGTGGCCGCCTGGTGGGGCATCTGGGACATCCTGGCCGGACTGCTGCTGGCCGCCTGGTGGCGACGGCGGGATGCGCGCCGCAGTGCGGCGGCCAAGCCAGAGCCGCGGGAGACAGCACGATGACGCGGGTCTGCGTGACCGGCGGCAACGGTTTCCTGGGCAGTGCGGTGGTTGCCGGATTGGCGGACCATCCGGAGATCTCGTATGTCCTCAGCCTGGACATCCGGGAACCGGCGGAGGAACGCCGGCTGGCCGGGGTCGAGTACGCCCTCGCGGATGTATGTTCCCCGGACGTGGCGCAGCTGCTGCAGTCCCACCGGATCGACACCGTGGTCCATCTGGCCGCCATCGTGAATCCAGGCAAGCACACCACCCGGGAACAGGAATTCCGAGTGGACGTGGTGGGTTCACGAAATGTCCTGGCGGCCTGCATCTCCTCCGGAGTGAAGCATGTGGTCATTTCCTCCTCCGGCGCCGCATACGGTTACCACCCGGACAACCCCGCGTGGCTGAAGGAATCCGATCCGCTGCGCGGCAATGACGAGTTTGCCTATTCCCGGCATAAACGGCTGGTCGAGGAGGAGCTGGCACGGGTCCGCGAAGAACATCCCGAGCTGCAGCAGACCATCTTCCGGATCGGCACCATCCTCGGCGAGCGGGTCCGCAACCAGATAACCGCCCTTTTCGACGCGCGGAAACTGCTGCGGGTAGCCGGCAGCGAATCCCCGTTTGTTTTCATCTGGGACGAAGACGTGGCAGGCATTATGGTGCAGGCCGTCGTCACGGGACGCAGCGGTATCTTCAACGTCGCCGGCGACGGGGCGCTGACTGTCCGGGAGATAGCGGGACTGCTGGGCCGCGGCACCGTCACGGTTCCGGCACCCGTCCTGGCTGCCGCGCTCTGGCTGGGTCACCTGCTGCGGCTGACCGTCCACGGTCCCGAACAGGTGCGGTTCCTGCGCTACCGGCCGGTGCTGGACAACACCGCACTCAAGCAGGAGTTCGGCTTTACTCCTTCCCGCACCAGCCGGGAAGCGTTCCTCGCGTTCCGTGCAGCCAGGGACGCCGCCCGGGACATACGTCAGAAGTAGGAAACCCCGTTCGTCTTGAAGGGCAGTCCCAGGCCGCCGGCCACCTCGGCCAGGACTTCGGGGCAGAAGAAGTACCACCGAAGTTCGGCAATCAGCGGTTCCCCGAGGGCGCAGCTGAGGCGAAGGACATCGGCTACAACCTCGGGCGTCTCCGGCGCGTCCTTGGGGCGTTCCCACAGGAGGATCACGTCCTCGCCGTCATAGCGGTGAACGCTGGCCCGGTAGAGCTCTGCGGCGTCCGGTCCGAAGGTGTGGGTCATGGAGCCGGTGCGGATCTCCTCGTGTCCGGTTTCGCTGACGTTGCCGATCACCACCGTGCGCCCGCCGGTCAGGAACAGGCTGACCATGGCATCAATGTCGTAGGAGTTGAAAGCATCGGCGAGGCGGCGCAGCAGCTCCGGGTGCCCCTCCGGCTGCGTCGGTGTGGTGCCGGAGCCGGAGGCAGCGCCGTCGTCGTCGGCGGGAACGGATCCTCCCGCCCGGGCCGCTGCCAGCGTGCCCCGGCCGCGGTGAAGCGCGGACTTTACCGCCCCGGCGGTGGTGTCCAGCAGTTCCGCGATCTCGGCCAGGGAGTAGTTAAACACGTCCTTGAGGACCACGCAGGCCCGTTCCCGAGGGGGCAGGACCAGCATCAAATGCCCCAGCGCCGACTCCACCTCCAGAGACGTCAGGGGATCCGCGGCGCCGTCATCGGGCATGTCCGCGCCCGGTTCGCTGAAGTCCTGCAGCGCCGTCCGGTCGCTGCGGCGCAGGGTGTCCAGCCAGGTATTCGTGGCGACCCTGATCAGCCAGGCCTCCACGTTGCTGATGGGTTCATGCCGCTGGGAGGCATCGGAGAGGGCCTTCACCAGGGTTTCCTGCAACAGGTCCTCGGCGTCCCAGACAGTGCCGGTCAATCTGCGGCAGTATCGGTAAACGGCCGGGCGCACAGGCTCGAGCGCTACCAGGAAGTTCCTTCTGGCCTGCCGAAGTTCTCCGGCCTGGATGTTTACCGGTTCCGGCTTCGTTGCTGCTACTGACATTCCTGGCTCCATTCCGTTCGGCCGCCCCGGCGGCACCTGCGATAACAATGGCATTCCTGCGTTGGTCCTACCGGGTAGACGCACGGGAAGGGGTAAAAGATACGCCGGGGTCCATCCGGCCTGCGGCTCACCCGAACACACTGGCTCCGAGGGCCGTGCGCTGTTGTAAAGTGGAGAAATGATCGCAGTACTCCTCCTTAGCTAGCCGCGCACCGTCCGTGCGCGGCCGCCCCTTGCTTGTCGAGGGGCTTTTGTGTGTCTGGGGAGGACCCAAAAATTTAAGGGCCGGATTTACCGACGGCCCGCAGCGCGGATCGATTTTCTTTGAGGACAGAGGCGAAGCATAGTGAGCACGCAGTCACAGACTGATCAGCAGGAAGAGGCCGTCTACAGTTTCGCGGCCATCGAGCAGAAATGGCCGAAGGTCTGGGATGACCTCGGTGTTTTCACCCCTGCCGACGACGGCTCGCGCGAACGACGCTATGTACTGGACATGTTCCCGTACCCCTCCGGCGACCTGCACATGGGCCACGCCGAAGCGTTCGCGATGGGCGACGTCGTCGCCCGTTACTGGCGCCAGCGCGGGTATGACGTGCTGCACCCGATCGGCTGGGACTCCTTCGGCCTGCCCGCGGAAAACGCGGCCATCAAGAACAACGCCCACCCCAGTGACTGGACCTACCGCAACATCGAGACACAGGCGGAGTCCTTCAAGCGCTACGCCATCAGCGTTGACTGGTCCCGCCGGATCCACACCTCGGACCCCGAGTACTACCGCTGGACCCAGTGGCTGTTCACCCGGTTCTACGAGCGCGGCCTGGCCTACCGGAAGAACTCCCCGGTCAACTGGTGCCCCAAGGACCAGACCGTTCTGGCCAACGAACAGGTAGTCAACGGTGCCTGCGAACGCTGCGGAACCCAGGTCACCAAGAAGTCGCTGAACCAGTGGTACTTCAAGATCACCGATTACGCCGACCGCCTGCTCGATGACATGGAACAGCTCAAGGGCCACTGGCCCGAGCGTGTGCTGGCCATGCAGAAAAACTGGATCGGCCGCTCCGAGGGTGCGCACGTCCGGTTCAACATCGAGGCCGACGGCGGCAAGCCCGCCGAGCAGGTCACAGTCTTCACCACCCGCCCGGACACGCTGGCCGGCGCCACCTTCTTCGTTGTCGCCGCCGACGCCCCGCTGGCGCTGGACCTGGTGACGGACGAAAACCGCGAGGCGTTGCTGGACTACCGCGAATCGGTGAAGGCACTTTCGGACATCGAGCGACAGTCCACCGAACGCGTCAAGACCGGTATCTTCACCGGCCGGTACGCCGTGAACCCGCTGAACGGCGAGAAGCTCCCCGTCTGGGCCGCCGACTACGTGCTGGCGGACTACGGCACCGGTGCCATCATGGCCGTCCCGGCGCACGACCAGCGTGACCTGGACTTCGCCAAGACCTTCGACCTGCCCGTCAAGGCTGTCCTGGACACCGGCGAAGAGGATCCCGCCGTCAGCGGTGTGGCCACCACCGGCGAAGGCACCCTGATCAACTCCGGCGCCCTGGACGGCCTGCCGAAGGCAGAAGCCATTCCCGCAGCCGTCCGGATGCTCGAGGAACAGGGCACCGGCGAGAAGTTCGTGAACTTCCGCCTGCGTGACTGGCTGCTGTCCCGGCAGCGTTTCTGGGGCACGCCCATCCCGATCATCCACTGCGAAAACTGCGGCGAGGTTCCGGTCCCCGATGACCAGCTGCCCGTCACGCTGCCCACCGGACTGCGCGGCGAAGCACTGGCGCCGAAGGGCACCTCTCCGCTTGCCTCCGCCGAGGAATGGGTCAACGTGGCCTGCCCGAAGTGCGACGGTCCCGCTAAGCGCGACACCGACACCATGGACACCTTCGTGGATTCGTCCTGGTACTTCATGCGTTTCGTGTCCCCGCACTTCACCGACGGACCGTTCGATCCCGAGGCAGCAAAGAACTGGATGCCGGTCGGGCAGTACGTGGGCGGCGTCGAACACGCGATCCTGCACCTGCTCTATGCGCGTTTCTTCACCAAGGTGGTCCACGACATGGGGCTGCTGGAAGCCAGCGAGCCGTTCGCTTCGCTGCTGAACCAGGGCCAGGTGCTCAACGGCGGCAAGGCCATGTCCAAGTCGCTGGGCAACGGTGTGGACCTGGGCCAGCAGCTGGACAAGTACGGCGTGGACGCGGTGCGCCTGACCATGATCTTCGCCTCCCCGCCGGAAGACGACGTCGACTGGGCGGATGTGTCGCCGTCGGGCTCCGCGAAGTTCCTGGCCCGCGCGTGGCGCCTGGGGCAGGACATCACCAGCGAACCCGGCGTGGACTACTCGGCCGGGGACCGGAAGCTGCGTGCGCTCACGCACCGGACCGTCGCGGATGCCACCGAACTGCTGGAGAACAACAAGTTCAACGTAGTGGTGGCCAAGCTGATGGAGCTGGTCAACGCGACCCGCAAGGCCATCGACTCCGGTGCCGGCGCCGCCGATCCGGCAGTGCGCGAGGCTGCCGAAGCCGTCGCCGTCATCCTGAGCCTCTTCGCACCCTACACGGCCGAGGACCTCTGGAACCTGCTGGGCCGCGAAGCCTCCGTCGTAAACGCGGGCTGGCCCGTGGTCGATGAAACCCTGCTGGTGCAGGACACGGTCACCGCCGTTGTCCAGGTGCAGGGCAAGGTCCGCGACCGGCTGGAAGTCGCCGCGGACATCAGCGAGGAGGACCTGCGGGAGGCCGCCTTGGCGTCCGACGCGGTGCAGCGGTTCCTTGACGGACGCGGCATCCGCACGGTAATCGTCCGGGCGCCGAAGCTCGTCAACATCGTCCCGGCCTAGGCGCCGGGAACCATGGACTGGCTCGAACGGCTCGCATCGCGGGCCAGGGGACGGCAGCGGGAAACCGCGGCCGTCCCCGGGCCGTCCGTGGGAGTGGTGACCGATTCGGCGTCGGCGCTGCCGGGTGGTTGGGCGGAAGCGGCCAACGCGGCCGATTTCGTCCGGGTGGTTCCCATGCCCGTCATGATCGGGGACCAGATCTACGGCGAAGGATCCGCGGAACTGATTCCCGCCCTTGCCCTGGCCATGGCGCAGGGCCATGAAGTGCGGACCTCCCGGCCGGCGCCGGGGCAGTTCGAAGCGGCCTACCGCGAGCTTGCTGCCGCCGGGTGCACCTCCGTGGTGTCGGTCCACCTTTCCGGGCAGCTTTCCGGGACCGTGGATTCGGCGCGGCTTGCCGCCCGTTCGGCTGAAGTCCCGGTGGAGGTCATCGACAGTGCGACGGCGGCCATGGGCCTCGGTTTTGCCGTGGCGGCGGCGACGGAGAGCGCCCGGGCCGGTTCTTCCGCGTCGGAGGTGGCGGCAGATGCCCGCTCGGTAGCGGCCGATGCCACTATCCTCTTTTACGTCCCGAGCCTGGACCAGCTGCGCCGTGGCGGGCGGATCGGTGCGGCGGCAGGCTGGCTGGGTACCCTGCTTGCCGTAAAGCCGATCCTGGTGGTCCGCGACGGCATGGTTGTTCCGCTGGAACGTGTTCGGACGGCGCCCAAGGCGCTGGCACGGCTGGCTGAACTGGTGCAGCAGGACATTGCCGGACGCGACGGGAAGGTCCGCGCCGCGGTGCACCACTTCGGCAACGCTTCGGAAGCCGAACGGCTGGCCGGAATCGTCGGTGCCGCTGCGCCCGAGGTGGAGATCCTCATCTGCCCGCTGCCAGCCGTCCTGGCCGCCCATGCCGGGCTGGGGGTACTGGCCGTCGCCGTTGCAGGAGACCGGAGTGATCCTGCCGGCCAGACAGTGCAGGGCGCGGGAGCGGCTGGTGCCGGTGTGCCGGCGGACGGGGTTGCCACGGACGACGAAGGCGGCCGCACGGACACCGGCAATGCGGCCGGGAAACCAGCGGCCTCAAGTGCGGCGTCCCGGACCAGGTCCGCCGGGACCAAAGCCAAGGGCAGCAAGTCCTCCGGCGGCGCTAAAGAACAGGGTGCCCGACGGTCGTAGAGGCCTGAAAAGCGGGTGCTATTTCCCTTGAAAAGGTGAACCGGGCCAAGAGTTGCCGGTAAAGCCGCAGAAAACTCGGCCGGTGAGCGGGTGCGTGGGCAGCGGTGCAAATGAAATATGCCCACACCTGCTTCCCCATCTGTTTCTCTTGTCCTCAACAGTGCCGTTTGTGGGTCCGGCTGGCCCCGATTCGTCCACTAGGGCGAACCCGCCGGGAACCGGGCCCGCCCAGGAGCCTAGCTTTACCCCATGGCACAACACCGTTGGGACACCGCCGACATTCACGGCTCGGACGGCCTGGATCCGTTGAATGGGGATACCCCCGGAGTGAGGCGCCGATGGGCGTTCTCCCTGCCGGCAGCGGTGCTGGCGGTGTGTGTGCTGCTGGGCTGCGGGGCAGCGATCCTGCTGTTCCGGGACCGCGGTCCGGTTCCGGTGGCGAGCATCGAACTGTCTGCACCTCCCGCCGACCCTTCGTTGGCGGCTGAAGACAGCGGCAGCCCGCGGGGTACTTCGCCTCCTGCGTCCGCTTCCGCTACCCCGCCGTCTTCGACATTGCCGTCAGATTCGGGGGAGCCAGGCGGGGGCACGGCAACCATGGTGGTCCACGTGGCTGGGGCCGTGCAACGTCCAGGCGTCGTCCGGCTGGCGCCAGGGAGTCGGATCGTTGATGCCGTTGATGCTGCCGGTGGCACGGGAGCCGATGCAGACCTCGCCGGAGTGAATCTCGCGGCCCTGGTTGAGGACGGCGCGATGGTATTGGTTCCGCGCATCGGTGAGGGTGCACCGAGCCAGGCCGGCGCCGGAGGAAATGCGGCAGAGGGCAGCGCGCCCGCGGGGAGTGGTTCCGTTCCGCCCGCTGAAGGCAGTGCTTCGGGCAGCATCAACCTGAACACCGCGGACTCAACGCAGCTCCAAACCCTGCCGAGGATTGGCCCGGTACTGGCCGAGCGGATCATCACATGGCGTACCGAGCACGGTAAGTTCAGCCGGCCCGAAGATCTGGACGCCGTTCCCGGGATCGGGGAAGCGATGATGGCGGCATTGCTCCCGTTGGTCTCGGTCTAGCAGCCGACGGATGTCCAGCCGGGAAAGGAGCAGGTGGTCACGGTACGTCGCTTCGGCATTGAATCCGGAAGCGCAGCGCTCAGTTCCGCAGGAAACACGCGGCGCGGAAACGGGTTACGGGGAGCGGAACACGGAGCGGAATGCGGGGCTGGGCGCAACCGCCGGCAGCCGGTGGGAGAGGACCCGTGCGGGAATCGCCAGGGCACGGGAAGCCTGGGACAACCGTGGGACCGCATCCGTTGACGCGCCGTCGCCGCTCCGTGAACTGCGGCTCTTGCCTGCAGCAGCAACGGTATGGGCCGCAGCCTTTGCTGCGGTCCGGCTACCGCCGCCGGCGGGATGGGCCTTGGCAGGCTCGGCCGCTGTCCTGGCGGTCCTTCTGGTTCTGGCAGCATCGGGTGGCCTCCCGACGGCATCGCGTGGTCGGGTCCGGAACCGGACGGGAGGCAATACGCGTTCGGAATCACCCCGCATGACGCCACCTAACCGTGCCGGAAGCAACTCTCTGCGACCGGGAGCGGCCGCCTTCCTGCGAGGTGCCGCTGTCCCGGCTGCGGCGGCAGCACTGGTCTGTGCCGGCGCTACGGGCAGCCTGTCCGCACGCACCAACGGCCCAATCTCCGGGCTCATCGCGGAAGAAGCCGCCATCACTGCGGAACTGCGGGCTGCCTCAGACGCACGACCCGCAGCGGCAGACCGATTCACGGGAAAGCCGCGTTATCTTATTGACGCCGTGGCGGAATCGGGCACTGCAGACAGCCAGCGGTTCGGAACTTCGGCAACACTCCTGGTTGTCGGCGGGAAGGATTATGCCCCCATCAGGTTGGGGGACAGGTTCAGCAGTGCCGGATCCCTGCAGCCCCTCCCTGCAGGGGACCGGAACCTTGCCCTCCTGCGGGCTGCCGCTCCACCCGACGTCACGCCCGCCGGCGGCTGGTACGCCGCAACGGCAGGACTCCGCGGTGCCTTTATACAGGCGGCCAAAGACCGGGGTGCGGACGTCGAGGGACTGCTTCCGGGCATGGTGCTCGGTGACCGGGGCGGCCTCGATCCCGGCTTGGAGCAGGCGATGAAGAATACCGGCCTGACCCATCTGACGGCTGTCTCGGGCGCCAACTGCAGCTATCTGCTGGCATTCATCTTCCTGAGCGCCCGGGCACTGCGGATGCCGCGGGTGCCGGCGGTGCTGCTGGCCCTGACCGGGCTAACCGCGTTCGTGCTCCTTGTAAGGCCGGACCCCAGCGTGCTGCGTGCAGCGGTAATGGGCGGGCTGGGCGCCCTCGCCGTCCTCTCCGGACGCGGACGTCTTTCGGCAGCACTGCTCTTCCTATCGATCTCCGTACTGCTGTGCATGGATCCCTGGTTGTGCGGAAACTACGCCTTCATCCTGTCGGTCTGCGCGACGCTGGGGCTTATTGTCCTGGGACCGCATCTGGTGCGGGTGCTGTCGATGCGCCTGCCCCGCTGGTTGGCCGCGGCCCTGGCCATACCCATCGCAGCGCAGCTGTTTTGCTCTCCGGTCCTGGTGCTCCTGCAACCTCAGCTGCCGGTGTATTCGGTCCCTGCGAATCTGGTGGCCGCGCCCGTTGTTCCTGCCGTGACCATTGCGGGGATGCTTGCCGTCGTACTGGTGGGTCTTGCTCCCGTGCTGGCGGCGCCGCCGCTTCTGCTTGCGGCTGCCGGAGGCTGGTGGGTGGCAAAAACTGCCCGGTCCTTTGAGTCCGTTCCCGGTGCATTGGTGGCCTGGCCGGAGGGCAGCCTTGGCGTGCTGCTCATGAGCATGTGTGCGGGCGCATCCGTTGTGGGAATCCTGTATCTCTCGCGGCGCACAGCTGGCGGGGTATTTGCGGGATGGGCGGAAAGAGCGAACGGCGAGGAACGGGCGGAACCGGTGAACGGAGAGGACGACGCGGACCAGCGGGACAGGCACACCGGGGCCCGGCGTCGGGCTTCGACGGCAAACCCGCGGGCCGGCTTCGCAGGGTGGTACTTCCCCCATCGGCCCTGGGTAGCGGCAGGTGCAGCCGCTTCGCTGGTCCTGCCGGGCGGCGCGGTCCTTGCTGCCCGTGCACTGCAGGGAGAACCGGGCCAGGAAGATGAGTGGATGGTGGCTGCCTGCGACGTCGGGCAGGGGGACGGGTTTGCCATCCGTGCCGGGCCCGACAGCGCCGTGGTGATCGATGCCGGCGGAGAGCCCGGCCCCATGGATGCCTGCCTTGATCGGCTGGGGGTGCGGACCGTTGAGTTCCTGGTGTTCACTCATGCCCACCTGGACCATTACGGCGGTGCTGCCGGAGTGCTTTCCGGACGGTCTGTGCTGCAGGTCGGCTACTCGTCGGCGGATCCTGAACTGCCGGAGAAACTGGCCGGGGAGTTGGCCGGAACGGCAGCACCCCGGACACGCCTGGCCCAGGGGATGGCCGGAACGGCCGGCCTCGTGCAGTGGGAGGTCCTGTGGCCACCCGCTCCGGACAGTGCGGTGCCTGCGGCCGGAGACGGGGAGGAGAACAATGCCAGTGCCGTCCTGCTGGTGACTGTCGGGGGTCCGGGCCAGGGGGAGCGGCCGCTGCGGGTACTGTTCACCGGTGACGCCGAGGAGGAGGCCGCCGCAGCGATTCTCGCAACACAGGCCAATCTCCGTGCCGGCGTCGACGTGCTGAAGGTAGCCCACCATGGGGCACGCAACGGCGGTGAAGGCTGGATCCGCGCAGTCCGGCCGTCCCTGGCATTGATTTCCGTTGGTACCGACAACGAGTACGGGCACCCGGCGCCTGAAATCCTGACGCAGCTCAGGGCTGCCGGCACAGCGGTGGCGCGCACCGACCAGCACGGCACAGTAGTGGTTGTGCGTGAAGGCAACGATCTTGAGGTCCAGAGCCTGCCGCCGTAGATTCCGTAGAACCCGTTGAGGATCGGCAGACACGGCCGCCGTAGGCCGAAAAATTGGCCGCCGCCCGGGACCGTGGCAATCTTGGAGGGAGGCTATCCGCGGTGCGGGTACCTTTCGATCCTTTACCCCGGCAGGCCGGAACAGGCCGCCACACAATCCCAGGAGCACCAGCTGTGAATCCGGCAGTCCCTTCCAAACGCAGCTCCGGCAGTAAGTCCTCCGCAAGCAAGTCCTCAGCGACGGTCTCCTGGCGCGAGGTCGAACCAGCCCCCGTGGTCCTGCTTGCAGGCCCAGAGGACTATCTGGCCTCCCGGGCCCGGGACCGGCTGCGCGGGCTGCTCCGGGAGAAGCAGCCCGACACGGAGCTGGTGCACTTCGACGCCTCCACCTATGTCTCCGGGGAACTGACACTGCAGTCGAGCCCCTCACTGTTCGGCGAAGCGAAACTTATCGAGGCCGTAAATCTCGCGTCGATGAACGAGGATTTCCTCACCGAAACGCTGGCCTATTTGAAGGATCCGTCTCCGGACGCCGTTCTGGTGCTGCACCACGCGGGAGGCAACCGGGGCAAGAAGCTGCTGGATGCGGTCAAGGCTGCCGGAGCCCCCGTCGTGGAGTGCCAGCCCTTCAAGAAAGATGCGGAGAAGCTGGACTTCGTCACTTCGGAGTTCCGCACTGCCCGTCGCAGGATCGACCCGGGCGCGGCCCGGGCGCTGGTAAACGCCGTCGGGTCGAGCCTCTCCGAGCTTGCAGCCTCCTGCCAGCAGCTGATCAGCGATTCCACCGGCGAGGTCACCGAGGAACTCGTAGAGCGCTATTACGGCGGACGGGTCGAGGCCACGGCCTTCAAGGTTGCCGACGCTGCCCTTGCCGGCCGCGCGGCGCAGGCGCTGTCCATGCTCCGGCATGCGCTGGATACCGGAGTGGATCCGGTGCCGCTGGTAGGCGCCCTGGCCATGAAGGTCCGTGCAGTGGCGCGGGTGGCCAACCTGCGTGGATCCTCCGCCTCGATGGCCAAGGACCTTTCCATGGCGCCGTGGCAGGTGGACCAGGCTCGACGCGATGCCCAGCGGTTCACCTCGGAATCATTGATCGAAGCCGTCCAGGCCCTCGCCGAAGCCGATGCGCAGGTCAAGGGAGCAGGACGGGACCCGGTGTACGCCGTGGAACGGGCCGTGACCGTCATCGCCCTGGCGGCCTCCGGGCGCTAGCAGCAGCTGCCCGCGGCCCGCGCTGGCTCTGCCGGAACACACGGCGTTCGGAGGCAGCCGCACCGCCGGCAGCGCCGATTAAAACAAAGCGTGGCCGGTCCCGAAGGACCGGCCACGCCGAGTAAGTCTGTAATGCTGGCTGCTGGTTAGAGCGCGCTGACCTTCTTGGAGATGGCCGACTTGCGGTTGGCAGCGTTGTTCTTGTGGATTACGCCCTTGCTGACGGCCTTGTCCAGCTTGCGGCTGGCGGTCTTCAGCGCTTCGGCTGCTGCGTCCTTGTCGCTGGCCTTGACTGCGGCATCAACCTTGCTGATGACGGTCTTCAGCTCGGACTTCACCGAGTTGTTACGCTGACGCGCCTTCTCGTTGGTGAGGATGCGCTTCTTCTGGGACTTAATATTGGCCACTTATAAACTCTCTTTGTATTGCGGACTTGGTCGGTGAGGGTATTTCAGCCCAGACATTGACTGAGCGGCGTGGGGATACCGTAATGGCGCCTGAACCAAAGTGCCCGTCGACCTGCGCGGACACACAGCAATAAATGTTAGCAGAGTTTGGGCTCCGGTAACTAAAGCGGCGGTTCAGCGTGCCGGACGCATCACGGCCAGCCGACGGGCAACTGTCTGGAACACGTTCTTATCCATGATTGCACCTTCCCTGCGCACGCTGCCCGGTTCGAGCTGCAGCACGCGGTCCAGCCTCACCTCGCTGGGACGCCCCTTGCTGTCCCACGGGCCGGTGCCCACGTCGAGGTAGCGGGGGTCGGAACCGCTGCTGTTGTTCCGGTCCCGGCTGGTCATCATCAGGCCCAGCAACAGGCCGCCGCTGCGCCCGATCAGCAGAACCGGACGGTCCTTGGCCTGGCTGGGGTCGTCTTCATACGGGACCCAGGCCCACACCACTTCGCCGGGATCAGGATCACCGTCGGGCTGCGGGGCGTAGACCGGGGTGACCGGACCGGCGTAGTCACCGAGGGAACCCGTCCCGGCGGCCGCAGGCATGGCCCGCGCGGATGACCGCGACGTCGGCGACGTCGACGGCTGCCGGGTCGCCGGGCTGCGCGGGGGAGCTGCCTTGGCCCCGGGGGAGGGCGACGGCGTCCGCCGGGTCTCCGGCGTCCGGCGGCTATCCGGTGTGCGGGAGCGGTCCGGGCTGCGGGTTTCGCTTTCGGCGGGGCCGGCAGAGGAGGAAGCGGAGCGCAGCAGGCGGAGCGCCGTGCGGGCAATCGAGGCAAAAGAGCGGGCGTTAAAGGGCATGGCACTACGTTATGCTCCCCGCCGCAAAACCTCAGGTGCGTCCGGTTCCTGCTGCGGCAGGCAAACGTGGGAGACTGTTAACTCGACAGAACTCCCACTAGAACCGCCAGGACCAAGGACACCCGCGCACCGCGCCGCGTCCGGATTGTCCCGGAACAGTAAAGGAACCGCCACAGTGTCACCCATGGCCCGCTTCTCGCCGGTGCCTGCCGCGACGGATCCGGCGATCATCAGAAACTTCTGCATCATCGCCCATATCGACCACGGCAAGTCCACCCTGGCCGACCGCATGCTCCAGTCCACCGGAGTCGTTGAGCACCGGAACATGAAGGCCCAGTACCTGGACCGGATGGATATCGAGCGTGAGCGCGGCATCACCATCAAGTCCCAGGCCGTGCGCATGCCGTGGGAGCTGGACGGGCAGTCCTACGCCCTGAACATGATCGACACCCCGGGCCACGTGGACTTTACCTACGAGGTTTCCCGTTCCCTGGCCGCCTGCGAAGGAGCAGTGCTGCTGGTGGACGCCGCCCAGGGTATCGAGGCGCAGACGCTGGCGAACCTTTACCTGGCGATGGAAAACGACCTGACCATCATTCCGGTCCTGAATAAGATCGACCTCCCGGCGGCGCAGCCGGAGAAGTACGCCGAGGAACTGGCGAAGCTGATCGGCGGCGATCCGGCGGACGTACTGAGGGTCTCCGGCAAGACCGGTGTTGGCGTTGAAGCCCTGCTGGACCAGATTGTCCGCGAGATTCCGGCACCGGTGGGCGACCCCAATGCTCCCGCCCGAGCCATGATCTTCGACTCCGTGTATGACACCTACCGCGGCGTCGTCACCTATGTCCGCGTGATCGACGGGTCGCTGTCCCCGCGCGAACGCATCCAGATGATGTCCACCCGGGCCAGCCATGAACTCCTCGAAATCGGCGTCAGCTCTCCCGAGCCCACCCCGTCCAAGGGCCTGGGCGTCGGAGAGGTGGGGTACCTCATCACCGGTGTGAAGGATGTACGCCTGTCCAAGGTCGGTGACACCGTCACCAACCTCGCCAAGCCGGCCGAGAAGTCACTCGAAGGCTACGCCGACCCCAAACCCATGGTGTTCTCCGGGCTGTACCCCATCGACGGTGCCGATTACCCGGTGCTGCGCGAGGCGCTGGAAAAACTGATGCTTAACGACGCCGCGCTGGTGTACGAACCGGAGACGTCCGCGGCTCTGGGCTTCGGCTTCCGGGTGGGCTTCCTGGGCCTCCTGCACCTGGAAATCACCCGTGAACGGCTCGAGCGCGAATATAACCTCGACCTGATCTCCACCGCACCCAACGTGGAGTACGAAGTGACGCTCGAGGACAAAAAGGTGGTCACTGTGACCAACCCCAGCGAGTACCCCGAAGGCAAGATCAAAGAGGTCCGCGAGCCGATGGTCTCCGCCACGATCCTGGCGCCGAACGAATTTGTCGGCGCCATCATGGAGCTGTGCCAGGCCCGCCGCGGTGTCCTGGGCGGCATGGACTACCTCTCCGAGGACCGGGTGGAAATCCGGTACCGCCTGCCGCTGGCAGAGATCGTTTTCGATTTCTTTGACATCCTCAAGTCCAAGACGCGCGGCTACGCCTCCCTGGACTGGAAGGCCGACGGCGACCAGGTCGCCGACCTGGTCAAGGTGGACATCCTGCTCCAGGGCGAGCAGGTTGACGCTTTCAGCTCCATCACGCATAAGGACAAGGCTTACGCCTACGGCGTCATGATGACCGGCAAGCTGCGTGAGCTGATCCCGCGGCAGCAGTTCGAGGTGCCCATCCAGGCAGCCATCGGTTCCCGCATCATCGCCCGCGAATCCATCCGCGCCATCCGCAAGGACGTGCTTGCCAAGTGCTACGGCGGCGACATCAGCCGTAAGCGCAAGCTGCTGGAAAAGCAGAAGGAAGGCAAGAAGCGCATGAAGATGGTGGGCCGCGTGGAAGTTCCCCAGGAAGCCTTCGTGGCTGCGCTTTCCTCCGACGAGTCCAAGGACAAATCCAAGAAGTGACACCCAGTGCACTGCCCCTCGGAGACCCGGCCCCTGCCGACGGTCTCCTCCCCGCACAGGCCGCGGACGGAGCAGCGGAGCGGAACTTCGGACTCTACGTCCACATTCCGTTCTGCTCCGTCCGCTGCGGCTACTGCGATTTCAACACGTATACGGCCACCGAGCTGGGCGGCGGTGCGTCGCAGGCAGCCTACGGCGGAACGGCGGCCCGCGAGGTGGTCTTCGCCGCGGACGCCCTGCGGCGTTCGGGACTGCCGGAACGCCGGATGGGCACTGTTTTCTTCGGTGGCGGCACGCCCACGCTGCTCCCGGCGGAGGACCTCGCGCTGATTCTCCGCACCGCCGTCGACCAGTGGGGCCTGGCTCCCGGCGCCGAAGTCACCACCGAAGCGAACCCGGACTCCGTCACGCCGCAGTCCCTGCAGCTGCTTGCCGACGCCGGCTTCACCCGGGTTTCCTTCGGTATGCAGTCCGCCGTGCCGCACGTGCTGGCAGTGCTGGACCGCACGCATACGCCGTCGCGGGTCCCGCAGGCGGTTCAGTGGGCGCGCGACGCCGGCCTGCACGTGAGCGTTGACCTCATCTACGGAACCCCCGGCGAGTCCATGGCCGACTGGAAGCACTCGCTCGAAGAGGCGCTGAGCTACGAGCCGGACCATATCTCCGCCTACGCGCTCATCATCGAGGAAGGGACCAAGCTTGCCGCCCGGATGCGGCGCGGCGAGGTACCGCCCATCGACGACGACGACCATGCCGACAAGTACGTGCTGGCGGATGAAATGATGACCGCCGCCGGGCTGAACTGGTACGAGGTCAGCAACTGGGCGCGCACCCCCGAGGACCAGTGCCGCCACAACCTGGCCTACTGGCGCAGTGATGACTGGTGGGGCGTCGGCCCGGGAGCCCATTCACATGCCGGCGGCGTCCGCTGGTGGAATGCCAAGCATCCCACCGCCTATGCCCAGCGGATCGCCGCGGGGGAGTCGCCCGCCGTCGGGCGGGAGACCCTGGACGCCGATACCCGGTACGTGGAAGACGTTATGCTGCGGACCCGTCTCGCCGAAGGCCTGGCCCTGGACCGGCTGCGTGAGCCCGGCAGGCTTGCCGTGGCGGGGCTTATGGCGGACGGACTCGTGGATCCGCGGGCTGCGCTGACCGGAAAGGTGATCCTCACCCCCGCGGGACGGCTGCTGGCGGACGCGGTGGTCCGGCGGCTGCTGCCGGACTGAGTTCCGAGGCGGTGCCGGCGGCGGACCTGCCCTGCACCGCTACTGGATGCGGCGCTGCTTCCTGCGGCGTTACTGGATGCGGCGCAGGTTGAGCGGGTAGCGGTACGGCCGGCCGCGGTTGCACTCAATGCCTGCAATCACCGAGGACACGGCAACGTAGACCCAGATCATGGCATTGAGCACGGCGAAGAAGCCGCCGATCTCGGGAATGAAGGACAGTGCCCAGACCGTCAGGGCAGCAATGCTGGGCGGGAGCGTGAAGTTCAGGGCTTCCTTGGACTCCTGTGCAGTGAACGGACCGCGGTCGCGGAACACCAGGTAAATGATCAGCGACGGAACAAAAGCGAGGATGCCCCCGAAGTGCGCCAGAGTTGCCCACTGCCGGTCCTCGGACGCGGTCAGCGGCAGTGCATTGGCCGGGGCGCCCTGGTAGACGGGACGCTGCGCTCCGCCGTGTTCTTCAGGTCGGGGGCGGTGGTTCTGGCGTGTGTTGGACACGGCGTTTATTCCTTTTGGCTCATGGTGACACAGGGTCGGTCCGCTACTACGTATTCCTCAAGGGTACTGGTTCGCGCACTTCCTAAAGGAAAGGAGGCAGGCAGTGCGATGCGCGTCTCACCCGGGAACGGTCAGGAAATCGATGACTTCCTCCACCCGTCCGAGCAGTGACGGTTCCAGGTCCGCATAGCTGTTCACCTGCCCCAGCAGCTTTTTCCAGCCCATTGCGACGTCGGTGTGGTCCCGGTGCGGCCAGCCCAGTCCCTGCAGGATGCCGGTTTTCCAGTCCAGGTGACGGGGGACCACCGGCCAGGCGGTACGTCCGATCACGGACGGCTTGATGGCCTGCCAGACATCCACGTACGGATGCCCGACAATCAGGACATTGCCCGGCGCGCCGGGGGAGGTCATCGCCTCGGCGGCGATGCGCGATTCCTTGGAGCCCGGAACCAGGTGATCCACCAGGATGCCCAGCCGGCGTCCCGGGCCCGGGGCAAACTCCCGAACCGCGGAGTACAGGTCATCGACGCCGTGGAGGGGCTCGACGACGATTCCCTCCACCCGCAGGTCATGGCCCCAGACCTTTTCCACCAGTTCGGCGTCGTGCTTGCCTTCCACCCAGATACGGCTGGCGCGGGCGGTGCGGGCGCGCTGGTTGGCTACGCGCACGGAGCCGGATGCCGTGCGGGCCGGACCTGCCTTGGCTGAAGCAGCAGCCGCGGGCACAACTTCCACCGGCTCGCCCTCGAGCAGGAAGCCGAAGCCGAGTTCGAAGGATTTCTTTTTTCCGCGCCGGTCTTCGAGCACCATCAGGTGCAGTCCGCCGGATTTCTCCACGCGTACCACCGCGCCGACCCAGCCCGAGGCCACGTCCTCAAGGACCAGGCCGGTTTCGGCGCCGACTTTGCGCAGGACGGTCCGGGCCGGCGCGGTGATGTCCTGCGGACCCCAGGAAAAGCTGGACACGGAAGTTGCCTCACTTACGGTTCTGATCGGGCGGAATCCGCAGCAGGCCACGGGTTCCTCAATGCTAGCAACGCTGCCGATCCGTACTAGACTTGGCACTTGAACACTGTGAGTGCTAAACGTCCGGCGCTCTGCCCAAAGATCACACCGCAGATCACGACGCAGATCGCCACGCAGGTCAAAACGCCGATCAAACCGCCGATCAACAGGGAGGGAAAACCATGAGTGAACCACGCCGACTCGAGGTCCTCCGCGCCATTGTTGAGGACTACGTCCATTCGCGCGAGCCCGTGGGATCCAAGGCACTCGTGGAACGCCACCACCTGGGCGTTTCCTCGGCGACTATCCGCAATGACATGGCCGCCCTTGAGGAAGAGGGACTGATCACCGCCCCGCATACTTCCGCCGGGCGCATCCCCACTGACAAGGGCTACCGCCTGTTCGTTGACCGGATTTCCGACGTCAAGCCGCTCTCGGCTCCCGAACGCCGCGCCATCCAGTCGCTGCTGGAGGAGGCCGATGACCTCGACGATGTGATGGACCGTACCGTCAGGCTGTTGTCCCAGCTGACCAACCAGGTGGCCGTGGTGCAGTACCCGCATCTGGGCAATGCCAAGGTCCGGCACATTGAATTTGTCCTGCTGGCACCGGCACAGGTGCTGGTGGTGCTCATCTCGACCACGGGCCGGGTAGAGCAGCGGGTCATTACCGTTCCGCAGCCGGTGACGGAGCCGGACCTGATGGACCTGCGCCAGCACTTCCTGGCCGCGTTGGCAGGCACGCCGCTGAGCAGCATCACCAGCCAGCTGGCCAATGCCCTAGCCACCGTGCCGGCCGAACGCAGGCGCGTCGGCAACTCCCTGGGCCACTGCCTGGAGCAGCTGGCGGGCATCAACCGCGAGGACCGCATGGTGATGGCAGGGACAGCCAACCTGGCCCGCTCCACTGTAGACTTCCCGCTGACTATCGGTCCCGTGCTCGAAGCGCTTGAGGAACAAGTGGTGATGCTCCGGCTGCTGTCCGAGATGGAACAGGATGCCCGCGGCGTTGCCGTCCGGATCGGACGGGAGAATCCGCACGGCGGATTGTCGGAAGCATCGGTGGTGGCTACGGGATACGGTCCCGACGCCACCGCGAAGGTCGGCATTCTCGGCCCCACACGGATGGACTATCCCACCACCATGGCGGCCGTGCGTGCGGTGGCCAGGTATCTGTCCCGAATACTGAACAACTAACGCGGTCCCCAGCAGTGACGGACCCGCCCGCCGGGGAACCGGCGGGAACCCAACCTCCGCCTTCAAAGTTTGAAGGCACGCAATACAGGAAAGCGATGTGCACGAGTGAGCGATCACTACCAGGTTCTGGGTGTCGGACGAGACGCCACCGGTGAAGAAATCAAGAAGGCGTACCGGAAGCTAGCCCGCAAGCTGCACCCGGACGTCAACAACGCTCCGGGTGCCTCGGACGAATTCAAAGCCGTATCGCACGCCTACGAGGTTCTTTCCGACCCGGAAAAACGGCGGATCTACGACACCACGGGCAACGAGAACGGCAACGACAACGGCTTCGGCGGCGGCGGCTTCGGTGCCCAGGGCTTCGGCTTCCAGGACATTTTCGACACCTTCTTCGGCGGCGGCGCCCCGGGCGGTGGACGCGGACCGGCCTCACGCAGCCGACGCGGACAGGATGCCCTGATCAACGTCCGGATCGACCTCAAGGACGCTGTCTTCGGCACCAACAAGAAGATCGACGTCGACACTGCAGTCGTCTGCCCCACCTGTGACGGCTCCTGCTGCCAGCCCGGAACCTCCCCGCGCACCTGCGACATCTGCCACGGCACCGGTCAGGTCCAGCGGGCCGTCCGATCCATCCTGGGACAGGTCATGACCTCGGCGCCCTGCGGTACCTGCAACGGCTTCGGCACCGTTATCCCGGACCCCTGCCACGAGTGCTCGGGAGAAGGCCGCGTCCGCAACCGGCGCACCCTGACCATCAAGATCCCCGCCGGCGTCGCCACCGGTACCCGGATCCAGCTCGGCGGACAGGGCGAAGCCGGGATGGCCGGCGGCCCCGCCGGCGATCTCTACGTGGAGATCCGGGTCAACAATGACCCGACGTTCCTCCGCGACGGCGATGATCTGCACGCAACACTCACCATCCCCATGACGGCCGCAGCGCTGGGAACCACGGTTGCACTGGAGACCTTCGACGGCGAACGTGAAATCACCGTGAAGCCCGGCACCCAGTCCGGCGAGGTGTCCGTCCTCAATGACCTGGGCGTCACGCACCTGCGTGGCCACGGCCGCGGCGATCTCCGGGTGCACCTGCACGTGGAAACCCCGCAGAAGCTGGACTCCGAGCAGGAGGAACTGCTCCGCCGGCTCGCCAAGCTGCGCGGTGAGGAATACAGCGAAGGAAAGCTGAACAGCTCCGGCAACGGCGTCTTCGCCAAGCTGCGGGACCGTCTGGGCAACCTCTGAGATGACCAACCCGATTTTCTTCGGTGACCCGGCGCAGGTGGCGGCGGCCGGGCCCGGAGACATCTTCCGCCTAGAGGGGCCGGAGGCGCGGCACGCGGTGTCGGTGAAGCGCCTCGAAGCCGGTGAAAGCGTGGACGTGGTCGACGGCGCCGGACGCCGGCTCACCGGCACGGTGACGGAAACCGGTGCGTCCCTTCTGGAACTGCGGGTGGCAGACGTTCTCGACGAACCGGTTGCCCCCGAACGGTTCCTCCTGGTGCAGGCACTGGCCAAGGGGGACCGGGACGAGCAGGCAGTGGAAGCCGCGACGGAGCTGGGAGTGGACACCGTCATCCCGTGGCAATCCGACCGCAGCATTGTCCGGTGGCGGGCCGAGAAAGCGGCCAAGGGACAGGCCAAGTGGCAGGCCCTCACCTTGGCCGCGGCCAAGCAGTCCCGCCGTTCCCGCATCCCTGCGGTGGAGCCCGCCCTGGACAGCCGTGCCCTGCCGGCCCGGCTGGCGGAACTTGACCTTGTCCTCGTGCTCCATGAGGAGGCCGATGTACCGCTGGCGGATGCGGTGCGGGACCTCGGCAGGCGCGGTCCGGACGACGCCTCCGCATCCATTGCGGTAGTCGTAGGTCCGGAAGGCGGCATCAGTCCCGCCGAGTTGGAAGCGCTGCGCGGCGTCGGGGCCGTCGCAGTCCGGCTGGGACCGCACGTGCTGCGTTCCTCCACGGCGGGGCCGGCGGCGCTGGCCGTGCTGCATCAACTGCTCGGCCGCTGGTAGAGGAAGCCCGCCCGGCTAGTGCCCCGGATCCTGCGGGGAAGCAGAGACCGTAATGCGCTTGGAATCCCCGGCGGTCTCCTGCCCGGTGTAGTAGACCCGAAGGCTGTATTCACCCGGGGCGAGGGAAGCAGTGAAGCTGAATTCGCCGGTCTTGCCGGGCGCCTTGTCCAGTTCCACGCTGCCGGAAGCCGCAGCCCCGGATGACGGCCTGCCGTCCACTATGGGTTCGGCCCGCCAATGCAGTTCAGTCGTCTGCGCCACCGCAGTTCCGCTGACCTCGACATCCGTGCCGCGGATCTCCGATTCCTGCGGATCAATCACCCAGATCGGTGCCACCAGTGCGGGGTCCCTGTTCAGGGGCTCCTCCAGGGGGACATGGCCGAACGCGCGGTACCCCTCCTTGCCGTCCACCAGGATCGCCACGCTGCTTTCCTGTCCCACGGTGGTCAAATCCGCGTTGGCGGCTGCCGCCGTGGCGGTGTAGACCAGCTGCTGCACTGCACGGTGGGCCATGCCTGAGTCAAGGGAGCCCTTGAACGCATCCGAGGAGATGTCCACGGTAATAACGTTCTTGCTGGAAATGGAGGCGGTGACACTGTCCGCCGCGTGCCAGGGAGTGAAGTAGTCCTGGTCCAGCGGCTTGTCCGCCGTCATGGCCTGAACTGCCTCACCGATGGGATCACCGGTGTTGTCCGAGTGAAGGAACTCACGGTAGAGACTGACCGTCGAGTCGTTTCGTCCCAGCCAGTACACCGGCATGAGGGTTCCGACGGAACTCGCTTCCGCCGGCGGGGAGACGGTCATGGGAGCAGCGGCGGGGGCCTCGCCGGCGTCGAAGGACGAGGGCATCGTGATGGTGGGATTCTCGGCTACAACGCCGCATCCACCCAGCCCCAGTGCAGCCGCGGCCACCAGCGAACCGGCCAGGAAATACCGCTGGCTAAGCCCTCGGAGACAGGACGTTGCGTTGTTGGATCCGGCGTCCATCCATCCTCCTAAGGGGTAACTCGAAAACGTACGTCTTCAACCTTTGCACATGCTTTGGGGCCCGCCCGCGCTGTGGACGGGCCTGCGCCCGGACTGAAACACGATTGAGACATCACCGTTGCGGGGCCGAGATAAAACCGGATGCTGTTCCGTGCGCCGGGGGGTGCATCAAGTAAGATTTAGGTAGCGTGCGGTGCGCGGCGCGCAGAGGCCGCACCCGGGCTCAGGGGAAATAATCGCCCGCATCAGGGCGTTTGCTTTCGTGGGACGGATACCTGAACCAACCGTCACCACCGTAAAAAGTTCGATGAACTTTTAAAACCAGACTCTATAAGGGGCGATGAAAGGCCTGAAAGGGCCGTCTATATGACCGAATCTTCAATGGAAATCGGCACCGTTCGGCTGGACAACCAGACAATAGTCTTTGACTCCACGGAACACATGGTCCAGTCGCTGGGTGCCAACGATGAGGCGCTCAGGATCATTGAGACGGCAAATCCCGAGGTAAGCCTGATGGTGCGCGGCAACGAACTGTCCGTGTCCGGCCCCGCCGCGGAGGTGGAGCAGACCGTACGCCTGGTCAATGAAGTCCGTGTACTGGCCCGTCACCAGACCCGGGTCACACCGCAGGTTCTCGAGCAGTTGATCAGCATGCTCAAGGACCAGAGCACGCACCGCCCGGCCGATGTCCTTACGCAGAACATCCTCTCCACCCGGGGCAAGACCATTCGGCCCAAGACCCTGAACCAGAAGAACTACGTGGATGCGATTGACCGCAACACGGTTGTTTTCGGCATCGGTCCTGCGGGCACCGGCAAGACGTACCTGGCCATGGCCAAGGCGGTGCAGGCCCTGCAGCAAAAAGAGGTCAACCGGATCATCCTCACCCGTCCGGCCGTGGAAGCGGGGGAGCGGCTCGGTTTCCTTCCGGGGACCCTGAGCGACAAGATCGACCCGTACCTGCGGCCGCTCTACGACGCCCTCCACGACATGATGGACCCCGAGTCGATTCCCCGCCTGATGGCCGCCGGCACCATTGAAGTGGCGCCCCTGGCCTACATGCGCGGCCGGACGCTCAACGATGCGTTCATCATCCTCGATGAAGCCCAGAACACCACGCCCGAGCAGATGAAGATGTTCCTCACCCGTCTCGGCTTCGGCTCCAAGATGGTCGTCACCGGCGACGTTACCCAAGTGGACCTGCCCGGCGGCACCGCCTCCGGCCTGCGGATTGTCCACGACATCCTGGGCGGCATCGACGACGTCGCATTCTCGGAACTGCAGGCAGTGGACGTTGTCCGGCACCGCCTCGTCAGTGACATTGTCACGGCCTACAGCGAATGGGACGAGGTCCGGCGCTCCGGGGCAGCCCGCGGAGACGGCGCCCGGTCCAACGACGGCGCCCGGTCCAACGACGGCGCCCGGTCCAACAGCAACGGCCACTCCAGTGCCGGACGCAGCCGGGAGGCCCGCGCATGAGCATCGAAGTGAACAACGAATCCAGTGCACCGGCTGTCGATGAAGAGGAACTCGCCCGGCTGGGCAGGTACCTCCTGGACAGCCTGTACGTCCATCCGGAAGCAGACCTGTCCATCATCCTCGTGGACGAGGACGCCATTGAGAAGCTGCACATCGAGTGGATGGACCTGCCCGGTCCCACGGATGTGCTGTCCTTCCCGATGGACGAACTGCGCCCCGGAACCGCCGGCCGGATAACCCCCGCCGGCGTCCTTGGCGACATTGTGCTGTGCCCCCAGGTGGCGGCCCGGCAGGCCGCCGACGCCGGCCACAGCACCGGTGAGGAGCTGCTGCTCCTGACCACCCACGGCGTCCTTCACCTGCTGGGCTACGACCACGCCGAGCCGGAGGATGAGAAGGAGATGTTCGGTCTCCAGCGCCGCCTCCTTTCCGCCTACCTGGGTAAACAGGCACCCAAGGAGACCCGAAGTTGAGCATTGGTGTCCTCATCGTCATGGCCATGGCTTTCATGGTCCTGGCGGGCCTGCTGACCGCCGCGGAATCGGCATACGGCTATCTGCCCCGGCAGGACGCCGAAGCGCTGCTCCACGGCAAGGCAGGAGCCCCGCTGCGCCGTATCCTGGCGCACCCGGTGGCACACATGCACGCGCTGCGGTTCTGGCGCGTCTGGTTCGAAATGGCCATGGCCGTCTCCGTGGCGACGCTCTTCCAGCTGCTGCTGGACAATATCTGGCTGGCAGGCCTGCTTGCCACGGTGACCATGGCTGCCGTCGGTTTTGTCCTCGTGGGCGTCTCGCCAAGACAGATCGGACGCAAGCACGTCACGGCCGTCGTCGTACTCACGGCCGGACTGGTCCGTGTGCTGCGGACGGTCCTGGGACCGATCCCGGGATGGCTCGTCCGCCTCGGCACCGCCGTCGCCCCCGGCACCCAGGGACCCGATGCCGCGTTCTTCACGGAAGAGGAATTCCGGGAACTGCTGGACCGTGCGTCCGATGCGGACATGATCGAGGATACCGAGGCGGAACTGATCCACTCGGTCTTTGAACTCGGCGACACCAAGGTCCGGTCCGTCATGGTCCCGCGCACGGACATGGTGTGCATCGAAGCCGGCAGCACGCTGCGCCAGGCCATGTCGCTGTTCCTGCGCTCGGGCTATTCCCGTGTCCCGGTGATCGAGGACAGCGCGGACCATCTGGTGGGCATCCTCTACCTGAAGGACGTCGCCGCGCAGATACACAGTGACCCGGAGCGCGCCTCGGTGCAGAAGGTCGAGGATTACGCCCGGAGCGTCCGCTACGTTCCGGAGTCCAAGGCCGTAAGCGAGCTGCTGCAGGAACTGCAGCGCGAATCCACGCACGTGGCGATCGTCATCGACGAATACGGCGGAACGGCGGGATTGGTTACGCTGGAGGACCTGATCGAAGAGATTGTCGGCGAAATCGTGGACGAGTACGACTCGGAGCGCCCCGACATCGAAGGCCTCGGCGACGGCCGCTACCGGGTCAGCTCCAAGACCGGCATCGACGACCTCGGTGAGTTGTTCGGCGTCGAACTGGAGGATGATGAAGTGGACACGGTGGGCGGCCTCCTGGCCAAGGCCCTGGGCCGCGTCCCGATTGTCGGCAGCGAGGTAGTGGTCGAAGGCATCGCCCTCCACGCCGAACGTCTGGAGGGCCGGCGCAACCGTGTTTCGCATGTGCTGGCCTGGAACACGGAAAACGAAGAAATCAGCGATGAGGGCAGAAACCCTGCTCCGCGCACCCGCTCTACAGAATTGGTACCCCGTAATGACTGAACCGCAGTTCCGCGCAGGATTCGTTTCCCTGGTGGGCCGGCCCAACGCCGGAAAGTCCACCCTGACCAATGCGCTGGTCGGTTCCAAGGTGGCCATCACTTCCGCCAAGCCGCAGACCACCCGGCACACCATCCGCGGCATTGTCCACCGTGAGGACTCCCAGGTGATCCTGGTGGATACCCCGGGCCTGCACCGTCCGCGGACCCTGCTGGGCAAGCGGCTGAACGAGCTGGTGGCGGATACCCTGGCCGAGGTTGACGCCGTTGGTTTCTGCCTGCCCGCCAACGAGGCAGTGGGCCCCGGCGACCGCTACATCGCTGCGCAGCTGGCGGCCCTGAAGCGGACACCCGTAATTGCCTTGGTTACCAAGACTGACCTGGTTGACCGCGCCGCCCTGGCCAAGCAGCTGATGTCCGTCACCGCGCTGGGCAATGAAGTGCTGGGGGAGGCAGGATGGGCCGACGTCGTGCCCGTTTCGGCAGCCGACGGATTCCAGGTCGGCACCGTGGCGGAAGTCCTGGCGGGGCACATGCCCGCGTCCCCGCCCCTGTACCCGGACGGCGAACTGACCGACGAGCCCGAAGCCGTGATGGTGGCTGAGCTGGTCCGCGAAGCAGCCCTTGAAGGCGTCCGCGACGAGCTGCCGCACTCCCTTGCAGTGGTGGTGGACGAGATTGTGCCGCGCGAGGGACGCAGCGAAGATAATCAGCTGCTGGATGTCCGGGTCAACCTTTACGTAGAGCGTTCGTCGCAGAAGGCCATTATTATTGGCCGCGGCGGGTCCCGGCTGCGCGACGTCGGAACCACCGCCCGGCGCGGTATCGAGGCGTTGCTGGGCACCAAGGTGTACCTCGACCTGCACGTTAAAATCGCCAAGGACTGGCAGCGGGATCCCAAGCAGCTGGTGAAGCTCGGTTTCTAGTCCGGAGCGGCCCGGTCCCGTATCCACGGGATCTGGCCGTACACTTTGAAGCATTCGTTTGAGCACATTGATTCATGAAGGGGACCGGCTATGTCATCTCGCCGTGCCGCAACGGGCGGCGGCCCCTTGGGAAAACCGACTGCAGGTAAGGGTTCAGCAGAACCAGGCGGCAGGCACCTCTCGAGCGGTGCCGCCGCCGGCCACCCGCTGCTGAAAGGCATTGCCGCGGCACTGGCCCTGGTACTGGTCGGCGGGGTGGTGTTCGGCGCCGTTCAACTGCTGAGGCTGAGGGGTAACTTCGATACCCAGCCCCTGAACCTTGGGTCGGACGACACATCGGTGGAGCAGGTAGATGCCAACACTGATCCCATGCAGATCCTGGTGCTCGGCACCGATCAGCGTGACGGGCAGAACTCGAACAACTCCGACGTTATGATGCTGGTGAATCTCACGGCGGACCGCTCGAATGTCACCGTGGTCAGCTTCCCCCGGGATCTTCTGGTCCCGCTGCCGGCATGCGAGGATCCCGCATCCGGCACGGTGTATGACGCCATGGACCTGGGCCAGCTGAACGGCGCCCTGGGTAACGGCGGACCCGGCTGCACCGTTGCTGCCATCAACGAGGTCACCGGCCTGTCGATCGACCACTTCATGATGGCCGACTTCGATGCAGTAAAGGAACTTTCGAACACCCTCGGCGGCGTGGAGGTCTGCGTCAACCAGCCCGTTGACGACCCGCTCTCCGGCCTGAACCTGCCGGCCGGAGTGAGCAGCGTCCAGGGCGAGCAGGCCCTTGCCTTCCTCCGGACCCGGCACGGGTTCGGCAACGGCGGCGACGAAGGCCGCATCCGCGCGCAGCAAAGCTTCCTGGCTTCCATGGTCCGGAAGGTCAAGGAAGAGGGAACGCTGAACAACCTGCCCAAGCTCTATTCCATTGCGGAGACCGTCACGAAGAACCTCACCGTGGACGAAGAGCTTGCGAACATCCCCGACCTGGTTGCACTGGCCACCCGGCTCAAGGACGTTGACCTCGGCAACGTTGCCTTCGTAACGGCTCCCGTGGTGCCGTATGAATACGACACCAACCGGCTGGTCCTCGACGAGGACAAGGCCCAGCCGCTCTTCGACGCGCTGGTTTCCGACCAGGGCATCACCGCGGGCGCAACTGAGTCACCGGAGGCCACGGAGACGGCCGAAGCGGGCACCCCTGCCGCCCCCGGGACGGCGGAACCTGCCGCCCCCGCCGTCGACCCTGCTGCGGTTCCGGTGACACTGGTCAACGCTTCGGGCACCGCCGGCCGCGACACCGCGGTCCTCGAGTACCTCACCTCCAAAGGGTTCATCCAGGCTCTTGCCGGCGGCACAGCCGGTGCCGAGAGCCCGGCCACCCAGATCTTCTACGGCTACGGATATGAAGAGATGGCCATGGAAGTGGCCCGGACACTTAATATCCCGGGCGTGCAGGTGGTGCAAAGCGGCGCCTACACCGGGGTGTCCGTGGAGATCGGCGCGGACTTCGCCAGCGGTTCCACCATGGGGGACCTGGGCGATCTGGGAGACCTGGACGGACAAACAGCGGCCCAGGTTACGTGCCAGACGGCGTTTGGGAACTAGCTCTTCAGGAACCTGGACGGCTGCGTGTTAGTCTGATCACGTGCACGCAGAGATCCTCCTCCTTAGCTGCCGCGGCGAGGCCACACAAGCACCTGCTTAGGCCGCCCCTCGCTGCGGAGTCTGTGTTGCCCGGCCATTCTTTCTGATGATCGACTAGAAAAGGCCAGACAAACACCATGCGTAACGCACAGCAGCCCTCGGGCATGCCGATCACCAAGTACGTCCCCTTCCACGAGCAGATTGCCGTGGACCTGCCGGACCGGACCTGGCCGGACAAGGTCCTCACCAAGGCACCGCGCTGGTGCGCTGTGGACCTGCGGGACGGGAACCAGGCGCTGATCGATCCCATGACGCCCGAACGCAAGCATAAGATGTTCGACCTGCTGGTGAAGATGGGGTTCAAGGAGATCGAGGTCGGCTTCCCCTCCGCCTCCCAGCTGGACTTTGACTTCGTGCGCCAGCTTATCGAGGGGGACCGGATCCCCGATGACGTCACCATCCAGGTCCTCACCCAGTCCCGGGAGCACCTGATTGAGCGCACCTACGAATCCCTCGAGGGCGCGGACCGGGCGATCGTCCACCTGTACAACTCGACGTCGGTGCTGCAGCGCCGCGTTGTGTTCAACACGGACCGCGACGGCATTGTGGATATTGCCCTCTCGGGTGCGCGCCTGTGCAGGAAATACGAGGAGCAGCTGCGCGGCGTCGACGTCACCTACGAGTACTCGCCCGAGTCGTACACCGGCACGGAGCTGGATTTTGCCCTGCGGATCTCCGACGCGGTCGCGGAAGTCCTGGAGGCATCCCCCGACCGGCAGATGATCCTGAATCTTCCGGCGACAGTGGAAATGACCACGCCGAATGTCTACGCGGACTCCATCGAGTGGATGCACCGGAACATTGCGAACCGCGAATCCGTCATCCTGTCCCTGCACCCGCACAATGACCGGGGCACCGGCGTCGCAGCGGCGGAACTGGGCTACCTCGCCGGCGCGGACCGGATCGAAGGCTGCCTGTTCGGCAACGGCGAACGCACCGGCAATGTGGACCTGGTGACGCTGGGCATGAACCTGTTCAGCCACGGCATAGACCCGCAGATCGACTTCTCCGACATGGACGAGATCCGCCGCACCGTCGAATACTGCAACCAGCTCCCCGTGCCCGAGCGGTCACCGTACGGCGGGGACCTGGTCTTCACCGCCTTCTCCGGCTCCCACCAGGACGCCATTAAGAAGGGCTTCGAGGCCATGGAGAGCCAGGCCGCCGCGGACGGCAAGACGGTGAACGATCTGCAGTGGGGCGTGCCCTACCTGCCGATCGATCCGAAGGACATCGGCCGCAGCTACGAAGCAGTGATCCGCGTGAACTCCCAGTCAGGCAAGGGCGGCGTGGCCTACCTGCTCAAGAATGAGCACAACCTGGACCTGCCGCGCCGCGCGCAGATCGAATTCTCCGGAGTGATCCAGCGCCGCACGGACACCGCCGGCGGCGAGATCACCGGAGCAGAGCTCTGGAAGGTGTTCCAGGACGAGTACCTGCCGCACACACCGGAGTCCGACGCCGCCGCCTGGGGACACTACGAGCTGACATCGGTAAACGCGGACTCGGCTGCCGACGGGCGCTTCAACCTCACCGCCACCCTGAGCGCGGACGGCATAGTGAAGCGGCGGATGGCCAGCGGAACCGGTCCCATTGCGGCGCTGCTGGAAATCCTGGGCCAGGACGGGATCGACGTCCGGCTGCTCGACTACACCGAACACGCATTGTCCGCCAGCGGCAACGCGCACGCCGCGGCGTACGTTGAGCTGGCCGTGGGGGAGCGGGTGCTGTGGGGTGTGGGGATCGATCCCAACACGACCATGTCCGCGTTGAAGGCCGTCATCTCGGCCGTAAACCGGGCCATCCGGGACCAGTCCTAGGCTGCCCGGAGGCACGCCGGGCGGCAGCGGTCCGCCGGGCGTGCCCGGGCATGGGAAAATAGGTTTCGTGGCCAAATCCTTTGCATCCCGCACCTATCGGGATGACGCGGTTGTCCTGCGCACCCATAAGCTGGGCGAAGCGGACCGCATCCTCGTCCTCCTCACCCGCGAGCACGGGCAGGTCCGTGCCGTGGCCAAAGGCGTTCGACGGACTTCAAGCAAGTTCGGCGCCCGGCTGGAACCCTTCATGGTCGCCGAGCTGCTGCTCGCGCACGGCCGAAACATGGACATTGTGACCCAGGCCCAGACCAAGGGCGCCTACGGGCATGGCATTGCAGCCGATTACGCCCGCTACACGGCCGCGGCCGCCATTGCCGAAACCGCGGAGCGGCTGACCGACATCGACGGCGAATCCGCCAAGGCCCACTACCAGCTGGTGATCGGCGCCTTTGCGGCCCTCAGCCGCGGTTCCCACGCCCCGGAGCTGATCCTGGATTCCTATCTGCTGCGCGCCCTGTCCACCGCCGGGTGGGCACCGAGCTTCACCGACTGTGCACGCTGCGGGGCCCCTGGCCCGCACACCGCGTTCTCCGCACCGCTGGGCGGAGCTGTTTGTGCCGCCTGCCGGCCGCCCGGCTCGGCGTCGCCGTCCCCGGAGACCATGGTGCTGCTCGGCGCGCTGCTTACCGGCGACTGGCCCACAGCCGACGCCTCCGGCCCGCAGCCGCGCCACGAGTCCGCCGGCCTGGTGGCCGGATATCTTCAGTGGCACCTGGAACGGGTGCTGCGGTCCCTTCAACATGTGGAGCGTGTCTGACCTTGCGTTCAAAATCTTCCGCTGCCAGGCCGGCAGGACCCGTGAGCAGGCCTGCTCCGCACCCCTCCGGCGCGGTTCCGCCGCAGGTTCCGGCCGAACTGGTGCCAGCCCATGTGGCGATCGTGATGGACGGCAACGGCCGCTGGGCGAACCAGCGCGGGCTGCCCCGGACCGAGGGACACCGCGCCGGGGAGGCAGCGCTGCTGGACGTCATGGCCGGCGCCATCGAGATGGGCATCCGCCATGTTTCCGTGTACGCGTTCTCCACGGAGAACTGGAAGCGTTCCCCGGAGGAGGTCCGCTTCCTCATGGGCTTCAGCCGGGATGTGCTGCGCCGGCAGCGGGACCAGCTCAACGAGTGGGGTGTACGGATCCGCTGGTCAGGGCGCCGTCCGCGGCTTTGGCAAAGCGTGGTGCGGGAACTGGAAATTGCGGAAGAGGAAACCCGCAGCAACACCGTGTGCACCTTGAACATGTGCGTGAACTACGGAGGCCGGGCCGAGATCGCCGACGCCGTCGCCGCCATTGCCGCCGACGTCCAGAAAGGCAAGCTGCGGCCGGGATCCATTTCCGAGAAGACCATCCAGAAATACCTGGACGAACCGGACCTGCCCGACGTCGACCTGTTCCTGCGCACCTCGGGGGAGCAGCGGTTCTCCAACTTCATGCTCTGGCAGTCCGCGTACGCCGAGATGGTCTTTATGGATACCCTCTGGCCGGACGTAGACCGGCGGACCCTGTGGGAAGCGGTGGAAATCTACGCCCGCCGGGACCGCAGGTACGGGGGTGCCGTAGACAAGGCGGCCGGTGGCACGGACGCCGACGAAGCGGATCGCCAGACATCTGCCGCTGCACCTGACAAGGCAGGAGTTAGCGCGGGAGGATAAAGGCCCTGGACCAGCGCTGGATCCCCTCGTAGACCCGGGTGCGGACGGGCAGCGCGGAAAGCAGGGTGTCATGCAGGGCACCGTCGAACCGGTACACGGTGATCTCCGGGCCAAGCAGGACGCCGCGCTGCACCATCAGGTTTACGTCCAGCACACTGTCGGTGCGCAGCATCAGCGGATTCCATGTGGGGGCGATCGTGGAGGCCGCAGAGGCCAGCAGCAGCACCGGGACCCGGATGTCGAGGCCCCGGGCAACCCGGGCGTGGCCCGCGAGCACAGCCCTGAGCCAGCCGGCGCGGACCGGGAAGCTGAACGGCGGCCGCCAGAGCGGATCCACGTCCCACTCTCCGTCCATCGCTGAACTAATGCTCCGGAAGTAGAAACCGAACTCAGGGATCTTCAACCGTGTACGGGGCCTCCGGCGGGCGACCGGTTCCAGCAGGCCGTTGGTGGCGAAGCGGAGCATGGAACTGCCGCTGAGTTCCAGCCATGGACTGTTCAGGATCAGTGCCTGCAGGCGCTCGGGGAAACGGTCGGCCCAGAGTGCGGCGACCAGCCCGCCGGTTGAGTGTGCCATCAGCGTGGTGCGCATGCCCGCGCCGAAACGGGCCTGGATATCGGCCTCCATAGCCTCGAGCGCCGCCTCGATATCGGCGTCGTACTCCGCCAGGTCGCTCACATAGCCCTCCGACTGCCCCGGGCGCAGGCTTCTGCCGTACTTGCGCAGGTCGAGGGCGTAGAAGGCCGCACCCTGCTCGGCCCAGAACCGGGCCAGGTCCGCCTGGAAGAAATAGTCACTCCATCCGTGCAGGTACAGGACGGCATCGATTTTGCCTTCGGCCGGGACGGGCGGAACCGGCGGACAGTACGAAACCAGGGTGGCAACCACCGGGCCTTCGTCGTCTTCCCCAAGCTCGAGGGTCAGGCTGCGGAACCCGTCGCCGAGAACATCAGGTTTCCAAGTGGGGTGTTTCCGGCGCATGCAACCGACATTAGCCGACCGCGCGCCGGTTTGCCGTTGGGGTTTGGCACACGGTGCAGGTTCTGCAATCTTTGACGTATGCGCATCTATCCCGCCTTCTTCCGGCTCGTTTTCTCGGGCATGGACCCCGAACTGGCCCACCGGATCGGTTTTGTCCTGATCCGTGCCGCCGCCCGCACGCCGGCCGGACCGGTACTGCGCCGCCTGATGCGCCCTGCCCCGGTACTGCGGACCGAGGCACTGGGCCTTACGTTTCCGTCCCCGTTCGGGTTGGCTGCAGGATTCGACAAGGAAGGCTCGGGCATTGTTGCCCTCTGCAACCTGGGCTTCGGACACGTGGAGGTGGGTACCGTGACCGCCTCCGCGCAGCCGGGCAATCCGAAGCCGCGCCTGTTCCGCCTGGTCGAGGACCGGGCGGTGATCAACCGGATGGGCTTCAACAATGACGGCGCCGCGGCTGTGGCGCCCCGGCTGGACAAGGCCCGGCAGGCACTGGCAAAAGCCTTCGGGACGCCGCGCCCCGTCATCGGTGTCAATATCGGCAAGACCAAGACCGTCGAGCTCGCGGACGCCGTTGAGGACTACCTCGCCAGCACCCGGAACCTCGCCCCGTATGCGGACTACCTCGCCGTAAACGTCAGCTCACCCAACACGCCCGGGCTGCGGCTGCTGCAGGACATTTCCACTCTGCGGCCGCTGCTGGCCCAGGTGGGCAGCGCCGCAGACGAGGCCGCCGGCCGGCACGTCCCGCTTCTGGTCAAGATCGCCCCGGACCTGAGCGACGCGGACATTGACGACGTCGCCGAGCTCGCCCTGTCCCTGAAGCTGGACGGGGTGATCGCCACCAACACCACCATCACCCGGGAAAACCTGGTGACCGACCCGGAGCGCGTCATTGCCTGCGGCGTCGGCGGGCTCAGCGGTGCACCGCTGAAGAAACGGTCCCTCGAGGTGCTGCGGCGGCTGCGCGCCGGGCTGGGGGAGGACGGTCCGGCCATCATTTCCGTCGGGGGAGTGGAAACGGCTGCCGATGTGCAGGAGCGCCTCGATGCCGGTGCGGTCCTGGTGCAGGGGTACACCGCGTTCCTGTATGAGGGTCCTTTCTGGGCGGCACGGATTAATCGGGGCCTGGCCCGGTCCCGCCGTTAACGCAATGAAAGGGCCGCCCGAGGGCGGCCCTTTCATTTTTTATACGGAAGTTGTCTTGGGAAACCTTTAGGAGGGGTACTGGCCGCGGCGGACCTGCGGCTTGGGCAGGCGGAAACGCCGCAGCTGCAGGGAACGGGAAACCCCGTACCAGACATCACCGGGGTTGGGTCCGCCGAACTTGGCCGTCAGGCGCTTCCGGATCTGCCGGCGCAGCATAAAGCTGTCCGCAATGACCAAAAGGATCAGCACCCAGAAGGCAGCCATCACAATCAGCTGGACATCGACGCTCGGGATGAAGCTGAACAGGACGAAGACCAGCGCAGCGATCATGATGAATTCGCCGATGTTCCAGCGGGCATCAACAATGTCCCGGACAAACCGCCGGTTGGGGCCCTTGTCCCGGAGGGGAAGGTAACGCTCATCGCCGGTGTCCAGGGCGCGGCGGGTCTTCATCCGCTCCTCCCGGAGTGCCTCGCGGTTGGCAGCCTTGGCCGCCTTCCGGTCATCAGGAACCAACGGCCGCCGGCGGGCGGCTACCTGGTCCTTGCGGCGGGGCGTCGGGGCACCCTTGCCCACCCGTACGTTGGCTGCCTGGTCAGCGGCAGCTGCCTGGTCCACAGTTTCCTGCGCGGTGGGCGCTTCTTTCTTTCGTCCGAACACATCCCAAGGATACCGTGAAAGATTGTAGGGTTTTGGCTATGACTTCCAACCCCACTCCAGACGCAAATCCCTCATCCGCGGATGTCCATGAGGACGCCCTCCGTGCCAGCGTGGCCGCGGATTTCCCGCGGACCGTCGAGCAGCTCAAGTCCCTGGTGAGCATCCCGGGCATCGCGTGGGACTCCTTTGATCCCGAGCACCTGAACCGCAGTGCCGCCGCCGTCGCCGAGCTGGTCCGCGAAGCCGGCATCGAAGACGTCCACGTGCTCCGCGTGGACAACAACGGCACCCCCGGCGGCCCCGCCGTCGTCGCCCGCCGCCCTGCGCGGGCCGGCGCGCCCACCGTCCTGCTGTACGCCCACCACGATGTCCAGCCGCCCGGGGACCCGGACCTCTGGGAATCCGACCCCTTCACCGCCGAAGAGCGCAACGGACGGCTCTACGGCCGCGGCGCTGCTGATGACAAGGCCGGCATCATGGCGCATATCGGTGCACTGCGTGCCCTGGAGGACGTCCTGGGGGAGGAGTCCGGCGTCGGCGTCACCCTGTTCATCGAAGGTGAGGAAGAGGCTGGATCCCCGACCTTCCGCACCTTCCTGGAGACCTACCAGGACCTGCTCCGCGCCGACGTTATTGTGGTTGCCGATTCGGGCAACTGGAAGGTAGGTGTACCGGCGCTCACCACGAGCCTGCGCGGGTTGGTGGACGGCACCGTGGAGGTGCAGGTGCTGGACCACGCCGTGCACTCCGGGATGTTCGGCGGTCCGGTGCTGGACGCGCCCACCCTGTTGGCCCGGCTGATTGCGACGTTCCATGACGACGCCGGCGACGTCGCCATCGCCGGACTCGTGTCCGGTGACGACGCCGCCGTGGAGTACCCCGAGGCGGACTTCCGTGCCGATTCGTCGCTGCTCGACGGCGTCCGGCTCGCCGGAACGGGCTCCATTGCCTCCCGGCTGTGGACCAAACCCGCCCTGTCGATCATCGGCATAGATGTACCGACCGTGGCGATGTCCTCCAACACCATCCAGCCCAAGGCCCGCGCGAAGTTCAGTCTGCGCCTGGCCCCCGGGCAGAGCCCGGAGGAGGCCATGGCAGCCGTCGAGGCACACGTCCAGGCTCATGCTCCCTTCGGTGCCAAGGTCACCTTCACACCGGGGGAGCAGGGCAATGCCTTCGCCACCGACACCACTGCCAGCGCCGCACGCACCGCGTTGTGGGCCCTCGAACGGGCGTGGGGAGTGGAGCCGGTGGAATCGGGCATGGGCGGATCCATCCCGTTCATCTCGGACCTCGTGGAATTGTTCCCGGAGGCGCAGATCCTGATCACCGGCGTCGAGGATCCGGATTCACGTGCCCACAGCGCCAACGAATCACTGGACCTGGGCGACTTCCGGAACGCCATCCTGGCCGAAGCGCTGCTCCTCGCCCGCCTTGGAGCCGTTGCAGGCTAGGAAAAAGGACCAAAGCAGGTGCCGGGCGGGAATTCTTTTAGGCCCGGCACCTGTTAGATCGTTGGGGGCCAGCAGACGTACCATTGAGACACTGGTCCGGCCCGCGGCAGGCGATTCAAGGCGTGCACGCGGAAAGACCAGCTGAGGAAAGAGAGAAACTATGAGCGTTTCCACCAGCGAAAACACGACCGCTGCAGCAGAGGCCGAGCTGCCCGTACACGAAGTACTGCTGTCTGATGTAGCCGCACAGAAGGTCCGCAGCCTGCTGGAGCAGGAAGGCCGCACCGACCTCCGTCTCCGTGTGGCAGTCCAGCCCGGAGGCTGCTCGGGACTCATCTACCAGCTCTACTTCGACGAGCGCGTCCTCGACGGCGATGCCGTCCGTGACTTCGACGGCGTCGAGGTCATCGTGGACAAGATGAGCGTCCCCTACCTGTCCGGCGCATCGATCGACTTCGAGGACACCATCTCGAAGCAGGGGTTCACCATCGACAACCCCAATGCCGGCGGCTCATGCGCCTGTGGAGATTCCTTCCACTAGGAACCATGGCTGCGGCGGCCCGCAATAGGAGCATTAAACGCCCGGCGCGGCGGTGATCTGTCACTGGATCGCCGCGCGTACGGGTAAGCTCTACACGTAGTAGTAAAACTAATGTCCGTAAACGGGAACTTTTTTGTCTCCGTACGGACAGCACTTGCACGCAACAAGAGGAAGGGCCGTCTGTGAGTTCGCAGGACCGAACCAGCAGCCGACGCGCCAGGATCTTAAAGATCTCAGCCGCAACGTCGGCCGGCGCGTTGTTTTTATCGGGGTGTTCATCGGAGGCTCAAACGGGCTGGTTGCCGACGGACCGCGACACCACTAACCACACCGGCCGGATCATTGACCTTTGGGTCAACTCGTGGATCGCTGCCTTGGCTGTTGGTATCCTCACCTGGGCTTTGATCCTGTGGTGCATGGTTGCCTACCGCCGCCGCAAGAACGAGACCGGGTACCCGCGCCAGCTCAGCTACAACCTGCCGCTGGAGATTTTCTACACGGCCGTGCCGCTGTTCATGGTTCTGGTGTTGTTCTACTTCACCAACCAGGACATCAAGGCAATCAATGCAACCAGCGATGACCCGGACCGGGTCATCATTGATGTGCGCGCCAAGCAGTGGTCCTGGGACTTCAACTATGTCAACGAAGACAAGTACTACCAGGGCGTTCAGGTAAACCTCGACGGCCAGGAAGTCGAGCAGGATGAGTTCCCCACGCTGGTGCTCCCTGTTGACCAGACCATCGAGCTGCAGCTCAACACCCGCGACGTCCAGCACTCCTTCTGGGTGCCTGCGTTCCTGCAGAAGATGGACGTCTACCCCGGCCGCACCAATGTCATCACCCTCGAAACCGGTAAGACCGGAACCTTCGACGGTAAGTGCGCCGAGCTCTGCGGTGAGTACCACTCCGAAATGCTCTTCAACGTCAAGGTTGTCACCGAAGCCGAGTACGACGAGTACGTAGCCGGACTGCCCACCGGGCAGGTCGACGAGGACTACGACCGCCAGTACAACTCAGAATCTAGCGAAGTTAGGAAGTAGGTGACGTCATGACTACTCTCGAATACACTTCGGAAGATTCCGGCACCAGGGTTGCGCCACGCGTAGTACCCGTCTCCAAGGGACGAATCGTTGTCAGCTGGATTACGTCCACTGACCACAAGACGATCGGGTACATGTACCTGATTGCCTCGTTTATCTTCTTCTGCCTCGCAGGCGTGATGGCACTGGTCATCCGCGCGGAGCTGTTTGAGCCCGGTATGCAGATCCTGCAGACCAAGGACCAGTACAACCAGCTGTTCACGATGCACGGCACCGTGATGCTCCTGATGTTCGCCACCCCGCTGTTCTCCGGTTTCGCGAACGTCATCATGCCCCTGCAGATCGGTGCACCGGACGTCGCCTTCCCGCGGCTGAACGCCCTGGCGTTCTGGTTCTTCCTCTTCGGCAGCACCATCGCCGTCGCCGGCTTCATTACGCCGCAGGGCGCTGCGTCCTTCGGCTGGTTCGCCTACACCCCGCTGTCCAGCACCACGTTCTCTCCGGGCGTGGGCGGAGACCTCTGGGTCTTCGGCCTGGCACTGTCCGGCTTCGGCACCATCCTCGGTGCGGTCAACTTCATCACCACCATCATCTGCATGCGTGCCCCGGGCATGACCATGTGGCGGATGCCGATCTTCACCTGGAACACCCTCGTGACGGCCATCCTCGTCCTGATGGCGTTCCCGCCCCTGGCAGCTGCACTGTTCGCCCTCGGCGCGGACCGGCGCTTCGGAGCGCACATCTTCGATCCGGAACGCGGCGGCGCCATCCTGTGGCAGCACCTGTTCTGGTTCTTCGGCCACCCCGAGGTCTACATCATCGCCCTGCCGTTCTTCGGCATCGTGTCCGAGATCTTCCCGGTCTTCAGCCGCAAGCCGATTTTCGGCTACAAGGGCCTGGTCTACGCAACCATCGCCATCGCCGCACTGTCGGTGACGGTCTGGGCGCACCACATGTACGTGACCGGCGCAGTAATGCTGCCGTTCTTCGCCTTCATGACGATGTTGATCGCGGTGCCTACGGGCGTGAAGTTCTTCAACTGGATCGGCACCATGTGGCGGGGGTCCATTACCTTTGAGACCCCCATGCTCTGGAGCATCGGCTTCCTCATTACGTTCCTCTTCGGCGGTCTGACCGGCATCATCCTGTCCTCCCCGCCGCTGGACTTCCACGTCTCGGATACGTACTTCGTGGTGGCACACTTCCACTACGTCATCTTCGGCACCGTGGTGTTTGCGATGTTCGCAGGCTTCTACTTCTGGTGGCCCAAGTGGACCGGCAAGATGCTCAACGAACGCCTGGGCAAGATCCACTTCTGGCTCCTGTTCATCGGCTTCCACGGCACCTTCCTCATCCAGCACTGGCTGGGTGTCCTGGGTATGCCGCGCCGCTACGCCGACTACCTGGTGGAAGACAACTTCACCGCGATGAACCAGTTCTCCACCATTGCCTCCTTCGTCCTGGGTGCCTCGATGATCCCGTTCTTCTGGAACGTGTACATCACCTGGCGCCACGGCAAGAAGGTTGAAGTGGATGACCCCTGGGGCTTCGGTGGCTCGCTCGAGTGGGCAACTTCCTGCCCGCCGCCGCGCCACAACTTCACCTCGCTGCCCCGGATCCGTTCGGAGCGTCCGGCACTGGACCTGCACCACCCCGAGCTGCAGCAGCACGTCACTGACGATTCCGCGGCTGCCAAGGTATTCGGCCCCGGCGACCGGAAGGAAAAAGTCTAATGAAGGTTGAGACTAAACTCTTCGCTTACATGGCGCCGTTCTTTGTCGTCGTCGGCGTGGTCTACGGCTACCTGGTGGAGTGGACGGAGCCCGTCGGTTACCTGGCGCTCTTCCTCACCGGCGGCATGTCCGGCATGATCGCCTACTACATCGGCTTCACCGGCAAGCGCGTCGGCCCCCGGCCCGAGGACCGCCTGGACGCCGAGATCCACGAAGGATCCGGCGAACAGGGCTTCTTCAGCCCCTGGAGCTGGTGGCCGCTGCTGCTGGGTGCCTCCGCCGCTATCGGCTTCCTGGGCATGGCAGTGGGCTGGTGGATCCTGTACATCGGGGCCGGCCTGGCCGTCATCGCGCTGGTTGGCTGGGTTTTCGAGTACAGCCGCGGAAACCACGCCCACTAGGGACTGCATAACAGCATAAAAAGGAAGGACCCGCAGGAGACTGCGGGTCCTTTCTTTTTGCGTTGGTCCGCCCACCTCAGGACAAGGAGCGGTGCAGGGGAGGGGTGGTGCAGGGAAACCGGTATTCTTAGACGGCAGCACTTTTCCCAGCCGGAGGGGCGGAATAGAAACATGCACGTTACGGGTCCGTTCATTCGCTCGGAATACAACCGGTGAGCAATCACCGGCTGCGCCTGATTACCGAGGGCATCGATCCCGCTGCGGGCATCGCCAAGCACGTGCAGCTCCAGGGCATCCTCCGCCGGTTCGTGGAAACGCATGCCGGGGCAGGGGAGATCATCCCGTCGGAGCGCGAGCTCTCCGAACACTTCTCCGTCGCCCGCATGACCATCCGCCAGGCCGTGGACGCCCTGGTGGCGGACGGCGTCCTGGAGCGCGTCGTCGGGCTGGGGACCTTCGTGGCACGCACGAAGATGGACCTGCAGGTTCAGCTGACCTCCTACTCCGAGGAAATGCACCGCCGCGGCATGGTCCCTGACGCACATGTCCTGAGCTTCGAGCAGATCGGTGCCTCGCAGCTCGTGGCGCGCGAGTTGCAGATTGAACCGGGCCAACCGGTTATCCGCTTCCGCAGGCAGTTGCTGGCGGACGGCGAACCGATGAGCGTGGATGAAAACTTCATCCCGGCGCACTACGTACCCGGCATTCTCGAGGAAGAGCCGCCGACGTCGCTCTACAACGTGCTGAGCGAGCGGTACGGCCTGGTGATGGAGTGGGGCGAGGACACCATCGAGGCAACAGCGGCGTCGGCCTCCATCGCCCGCCTGCTCAACGTTGAGCTCGGCGCACCGGTGCTGAAGATCCAGCGACACGCCTATGTGTCACGGGCAATGGTCGACTACTCGGTGTCCTACTACCGCGCGGACCGCTACAAGCTCTGGGTTCCGCTGCAACGGCCCGGAGTACGCACCCCCCGCTCCTACCACCCGCGCCGGCGACCGAGCGTCTGAGCGCCACCCAGGGGGCCGCAGGCCCCACCCAGAAACCACAGCAGGAAGAGGAACACCACTATGGTCACCATCCGGATGTACAAGCGCGACGAGGCGGGAGTGCTCCATTTCCGTGAGGCGCTCTACGACGAGGACGAGGGGCAGTTGATGCTGTCCTCCGGCCCCGTGGGCTACGAAGGCTCGGCGAAGGTCCAGGACGTGGCGCCCGAAGCCGCGGAGGGCCTCCTGCACGCCTTTGCCGTCACCTCGGAGGAAGAGGGGTACGCGGAGATTGATCCGGCAGACCAACACTGGGTCATCGTTCAGTACGCACTCAAGACCGCCGCCGGCACCGAGCGGGACCGCTACCTCGAGCACAAGGCCACCCAGGCCATTTCGTCGTACTTCCTGTGGCGGGGGCTGGGGGAGGTGGACCACACGGAGTTCGCACCGCGGAAGCTGAATATCTATTGCCTGGTCCCGGACGTGAATAAGGCAGTCGCAGGCCTGAAGGTAGTGCTGCGGGATCCGCTGCTCGACTTCACCAAGCTCACCATCGGATCGGCGCCCGTGGCCGACCTGACGGCCCTGAAGCAGCGGTATCCGCTTCCGGCCAAGCGGCCCTTCACGCTGGCCTAGCGAACTAAGCACCGGCGCGTCGCCGCTGCGTGCAGATAACAAGAAGAGGGCCCGACCGGATAATCCGGTCGGGCCCTCTTCTTACACTGCCTTGCGGCTAGCGCTGTTCGATCGATACCTGGTCGTCAGCCTTGGCTGCAACCTCGGACGGCGATTCGTGGTGATGCGCATTCTCCAGTTCGGACGGCGTCACCGGAGCAACGCGGTCCTCGAAGAAGAAGCGGGAAAGCTTGGCGCGTCGCTTCTCCTTCCGGGAGATCTTGCCGTTGGCGTCCGGCTGGGCCGGGAGCGCCTTGTAGGAGTCAAAGTCCACCAGGCGGTAGCGCTTGTACTCGTCCAGCGGCTCGTGCACCTCGATGTACTCGCCGTGCGGGAGACGGACGATGCGTCCGCTCTCAACACCGTGAAGGACAATCTCGCGGTCCTTGCGCTGCAGCGCCAGGGCGATGCGGCGGGCAATGATGAAGCCCAGGATCGGACCGACGAAGAACAGGACACGGAGCCAGTACGTCACATCGTTCAGCGACACGTGGAAGTGCGTGGCGATGAGGTCGGAGCTGGCAGCAGCCCACATAACGCAGTAGAACGTGATGCCTGCAACGCCGACGGCGGTGCGGTACGGTGCGTTGCGCGGACGGTCCAGCAGGTTGTGGACCCGCTTGTCCTTGGTCAGCCAGGCTTCGATCCACGGCCATGCGAACAGCAGGGTGAAGACGAGGCCTGCCGGGCCCAGGGCCGGCAACAGCACGTTCAGCGACAGGGTGTTATCGCCCCACGGGAACGGAATGACCCACTCAAGCGGGAACGCGCCGAGGTAGCCGGGCATCAGGCGCAGGGCGCCGTCAACCCAACCGATGTACCAGTCAGGCTGGGTACCGGCGGACACGGGGGAGGGATCGTAGGGACCGTAGTTCCAGATCGGGTTGATGGTGAAGAAGCCCGCGATGATTGCAATCACGCCGAAGACGATGAAGAAGAAGCCGCCGGCCTTCGCTGCGTAGACCGGGCCGACCGGGTAACCGACAACGTTGTTGTTGGTCCGGCCGGGGCCGCGGAACTGCGTGTGCTTGTGAATGACCACCATGAACAGGTGGATCGCAATCATCAGCAGGATCAGCGCCGGAACCAGGAGGATATGCAGCATGTAGAGACGGCCGATAATCGCGGTTCCGGGGAATTCACCTCCGAAGAGGAAGAAGCTGATGTAGGTGCCTACTACGGGGACAGACTTGATAACGCCGTCGATGATGCGCAGGCCGTTGCCGGAGAGCAGGTCATCGGGGAGGGAGTAGCCGGTGAAGCCCGCAGCCAGGGACAGGATCAGCAGGACACCGCCCACCACCCAGTTGAGTTCGCGCGGCTTGCGGAAGGCTCCGGTGAAGAACACGCGGAGCATGTGCACCGAGACGGCCGCTACGAAGAGCAGGGCCGACCAGTGGTGCACCTGGCGCATGAAGAGGCCGCCGCGGACATCGAAGGAGATGTTCAGGGAGGATTCATAGGCCACGGACATTTCCACGCCGCGCAGCGGCACGTAGCTGCCTTCGTAACGCGTTTCCGCCATGGACGGATCGAAGAAGAACGTCAGGAACGTTCCGGTCAGCAGCAGAATGACGAAGCAGTAAAGCGCAACTTCGCCGAACATGAACGACCAGTGGTCGGGGAAGATCTTGCGGCCCAGCCCCTTGACCATGCCGGAGCCGTTGACCCGTGAGTCAACGAAGTTGGTGACGCGTCCCAGACGGGTTTTGGCCTCGTAAGGGGTGGCAGAGGTAACACTCATGGTTAGCCACGCTCCCAGTAGCTCGGTCCGACAGGTTCTTCGAAGTCGCGCTGGGCGACCAGGTAGCCCTCGCTGTCGACCTCGATCGGCAGCTGCGGCAGTGCGTGTCCGGCCGGTCCGAAGATGACTTTGCATTCCTGCGTGACATCGAAGGTCGACTGGTGGCACGGGCACAGCAGGTGGTGCGTCTGCTGCTCGTAAAGGGCAACCGGGCACCCAACGTGCGTGCAGATCTTGGAGTAGGCGACAATGCCGTCCACTGCCCAGTCTTCGCGGCCGGGGGAGGGGTTCAGGTCCTCGGGGTTCAGGCGCATCAGCAGGACAACGGCCTTGGCCTTTTCCTCGAGCTTGTGCTCGTGCAGGTCGTTCAGACCGTCGGGGATGACGTGGAACGCCGAGCCCAGGGTGACATCCGATGCCTTGATCGGGGTGCCGCTGGGGTCGCGCACCAGGCGGGTACCCTCTTTCCACATCGTGTGGCGAAGGGTGTTGCCCGGAAGCGGGCCGAGGTCCCGGAAGACGGCGATAGCCGGCAGCGGTGCCAGCACCATGGCGCCGAGGAGGGTGTTGCGGATCAGGGGACGGCGCTTGATGCCCGTTTCCTCGATGATGTCCCCAACCATCTTCTCCGCGACGACGCGGTCCTCTTCAGGACGGATCTCGTGACGCTCTTCGGTGATCTCGTGGTCCGGCATAAGCGTCTTTGCCCAGTGGACAATGCCGACGCCGATGCCGAGCATCGCGAACGCGGTGCCGAGCCCCAGGAGGATGTTCTGCAGCCGCAGTTCAGCGATGCTGGCATCATCCAGGTGGATGCTGAAGTAACCGATGAAAAATACGATGGTGCCGATGATCGACACGATGAACAGGCTCGCCACCTGCCGCTCTGCCCGCTTTTCGGCGCGGGGATTTGTGTCGGCTAGACGAGGGCGGTGTGGGGGAAGTCCCGGATTCTGGAACTTCTCCTCATCTCCCTGGCCAGCCGTAGCGACGGTGCCCGAGGTGTTCGGACTGCCGTGACTATGGTCGCCCATGATCCCCCTCATCCTTCTCTGAAAACTGCATTTATAGACCTATATGTAACTGTGATGTCACCCGTGGAGGTGAGCGCGGCTGTGGTTAGGAAGACCGGGAGGTCAACCAGATGGTGAAAGCGATGATGATTCCCAGACCGGCGGTCCAGATGAACAGACCCTCGGATACCGGACCGAGCGAGCCCAGCTGGGCTCCACCGGGGGAGCCGCTGGTTTCAATGTCCTTGAGGAACGTGATGATGTCCTGCTTGTCCTCGGGAGTGATGTTGGTGTCACTGAAGACAGGCATGTTCTGCGGGCCGGTGACCATGGCCTCGTAGATGTGCTTTTCGCTGACGCCGTCCAGGCTCGGAGCGAACTTGCCCCGGGTCAGGGCGCCGCCGGCAGCTGCTGCGTTGTGGCACATCGCGCAGTTCACGCGGAACAGCTCACCGCCGTTGGCGGATGCCTCTTCATCGGTGGTGTTCGGCTCAAGGTATTCCGAGTCCGGAACCGAAGGGCCGGCACCGAGGCTGGAGACATAGGCGGCCAGTTCGGCGGTCTGGTCTTCGCTGAACTGGACCGGCTTCTCCTGGGCCTGCGGGCCCTGCATGGCCATCGGCATACGGCCGGTGCCCACCTGGAAGTCGACCGATGCTGCGCCGACGCCTACCAGCGAAGGCCCGTTTTCGGTGCCCGTGGCTTCAATGCCGTGGCACGTTGCACAGTTGGCGACGAAGAGCTTCTCGCCCTCGTTGACGTCTTCGGCAGTGTACGTGGTGGTAGCTGCCTGGGCCTGGTTGGCTCCGTTGGCTACGGCATAGAGACCACCCGTAACGAGGAGTCCCAGCAGCAGCAGCGCGACTGCTGCGAGGGGATGACGCCGCCTTTGCGATAGTGCCTTCACTTCGTAGTTCCTAACTTATGTGGTCTTTGGGAAACTGGTGCCACTTTGAAGTATTTCGTGGGGTGCGGGTCCTCAAGCAGTGTTACTTGAGGAAGTAAATGATGACGAACAGGGCAATCCAGACCACATCGACGAAGTGCCAGTAGTACGAGGTTACGATCGCCGAAGTTGCTTCGAAGTGTCCGAAGCGCTTGGCGGCGTAGGCACGGCCGATGATGAAGAGGAACGCGATCAGGCCGCCGGCCACGTGCAGGCCGTGGAAACCGGTGGTGATGTAGAACGCGGAACCGTAGGAGTTCGACGAGAGGGAGACGCCTTCAGAGACGAGCATGGCGTATTCGTAGGCCTGTACGGAGACGAAGATTGCTCCGAGGACGAAGGTCAGCAGGAACCACTCAGTCATGCCCCAACGGGAGAACTTCAGGAGCCCTCCGGTGCGGCGAGGCTGAAGTCGTTCTGCGGCGAAGACGCCGAACTGGCAGGTGAAGGAGCTGGAAACAAGGATCACCGTGTTCACGAAAGCGAACGGAACGTTCAGCTTCTCGGTCTCCATGGCCCACAGATCGGCCGAGACCGAGCGAAGAGTGAAATACATGGCGAAAAGAGCAGCAAAGAACATCAGTTCGCTGGAGAGCCACACCACGGTTCCTACGGAAACCATATTGGGGCGGTTCAGCGTGGGGTGAGCCGGGGTACTGGGGGCATGGGTCGCTGTTGTCACATAGACATTATGGCGGTAAAACTGCCCAGTTCTCCAACAGATCGGGGCCGACGGCGCGTCCAAAGCGGGCAAGGCCGCCCCGGATCCCAGTATTGGCGCGGAAATAGGCCTCACAGAAAGAAATCAGCTTTTTCTACGAAACGTAGATAACCTAGGGTGTGTGACTACGATTCCGAGTTCCGGTGACACCTGGCCGAGCCTGATTAATGCCCTCATCGGAGGCGAAAACCTCTCTACTGAGCAGACCCGATGGGCCATGGCCACCATCATGGCCGGGAATGCCACGGACTCCCAGATTGCAGGGTTTCTCGTGGCGCTGCGCGCCAAGGGTGAAACCGTTGACGAGCTCACCGGGCTGGTCGAGGCGATGGTTGCCAGTGCGCGGCCCATCAACATCCCGGGGGAGACCCTCGATATCGTGGGCACAGGCGGGGACCGCCACAACACCGTCAACATTTCCTCCATGGCAGCCCTCGTGTGTGCCGGAGCGGGCGCGAAGGTGGTCAAGCACGGGAACCGTGCTGCGTCGTCGGCCTCCGGATCGGCGGATGTCATCGAAGCACTGGGGGTCCGGCTGGATCTGTCAGTGGAGCGGGTGGCTCAGGCTGCCGTTGAGGCCGGCATCACGTTCTGCTTTGCCCAGGTCTTCCACCCGTCCATGCGGTTTGCCGCCGTGCCGCGCCGCGAGATGGGCGTGGCCACCGCCTTTAACTTCATGGGGCCGCTGACGAATCCATCCAACCCCAGCGCATCGGCCATTGGCGTCGCAGACGCCCGGCTGGCACCGCTGATGGCCGGCGTGCTGGCTCGGCGCGGTGTGCGCGCCCTGGTGTTCCGCGGCGGCGACGGGCTGGACGAGATGACCACCACCGGTGTCTCTACCGTCTGGGAGGTCCGTAACGGGGCCGTAGAGGAGTCCGTAGTGGATCCCTTGGATCTCGGGATCAGCAGGGCCACGCTGGAGGATCTGCGGGGCGGTGACGCCGCCGCGAATGCGGCAGTGGTGCGCAGTGTGCTGGCGGGGGACAAGGGGCCGGTGCGGGACGCCGTCGTGCTGAACGCGGCCGCGGCGCTGGTGGCCCTGGACCGCGAGGCGGACGGCCCGCTGATTGACCGGCTGTCCCGCGGTTTGGTCCGTGCCTGCGACTCGATCGACAGCGGTGCGGCCCAGGCCGCACTGGAGCGCTGGGTGGCCGTTACGCAGTAAGCGGGGCCGGCAGGCCGCCGGCGGCTGCTAGCTGTCGAAGCCCAGCGAGAAGGCCGCGTCCAGGTCATGCTGCGAGTAGGCACGGAACGCAATCTGCGTGGTGGTTCCGATCACCCCGTCGACCTTGGACAGGCGGTTGGCAATCGCATCGGCGAGGTCCTCATGGCGCTGCACCCGTGCGATGGCGATCAGGTCGCATTCGCCGGTCACCGAGTAGACCTCGCTGATGCCGTCGATCTCGGAGATTTCCTCGGCGCATTCCGGAATCCTGGCGGAGTCTGTCTGGATGAGTACAAAAGCGGTGATCATGGAGGGGCCTTCCCTGCGGGTCTCTTAGTGCGGCTGTGTCTGAATGCGGCGCTGTCTGCTGTTGCTCTCTCTGAGCCTAGTGGATTGAACGGCGCCGGCGGCGGGCGATCATTGTCCACGCCGCGCGCTGGCCGAGCAGGAACGCCCCGAGCACTGCCAAGGTGACCACCTGGAAGCTGACGGCAGTGCCGCCGCCGGCCAGCGCACGGATACCCAGGCCGGCGGCCACGGTTCCGAGCCAGATGACGACGCCGTCGGGCCATAGCCGTGCCGGACGCCGCCAGGCGCGCATGGCCCCCCACGAGAGCAGGCATGCCAGCAGGAAAGGTAGTGCGGTAGTGAGGATGCCGAGTACGGCCAGGCCGTGTTCGTGGCTTTGCCGGCCGAGGGCGGCGAAAACGACGATAAGGACGAGGTCCGAGGCGAGGACCCGGGGCCAGGTCCGGACGGCTGGGGCAGATCGGGTGGCCGTGTCTGTCATGGGGTGCCCTCCCGGACGGGAATGGTGCGGTTTTCGCGGACGTAGGGGCCGAGGAGTTCCCGAACGCGCTCCTCGACCGTCTCCGGCCCGGTGCCGGACTCCAGCAGCCTGGTGGACGAATGCACGATGGCGTTGATGAGCTCGGCCGTCACCGCCGGATCCGGAACGCCCATCACAGTCAGCGTCTCCACCAGCGGAGTGAGCAACTGGCGGTGCATCATGGCACTTTGGTTGTCCAGTTCCTCGCCGGGGGCGACGGCGGCCAGCGCGTTGCCGACGGCGTGCTCACCCTCCGCGACCAGGCGGATGTTCGTCAGCACGTAGGCCATGATGCGGTCCGCGGGTTCCGGCTCCGCATCCATGGCTTCCCGCACCCGCTGCGTCCAGCGCGGGAAAACGTCCAGCACCAGGGCGTGGAGGAGATCCTGGCGGGACTTGTAATACTGGTAGGCGCTCGGGCGGGCGAGGCCCGCCAGTGCGGCCACTTCGGCCATGCTGGGGGCCTCGCCGGTGCGGGCCAGGAGGGTGCGTGCCGCGTCCAGCAGCGCACGCTGCTGTGCCGCCCGGTGTTCGGCCACCGTGGGGGCAGTGATTCGGGGCACTTATGCCCTCCTGTTCGTGCTGTGGCTAGCTTGAGAGGCGTCCATCCACCATCTCGACGACGCGGTCGCAGTGGTGCAGGACGTCGTGATCGTGCGTCACCATAACTGTAGCAACGCCGCGCTCATGGGTTTCCCGGGCGAGCAGGGCAACCACATCCTGGCTGCGGGCGCGGTCCAGGGCAGCGGTGGGCTCATCCACGAGCAGCAGCGACGGCCGGTTCACCAGTGAACGCGCAATCCCGACCCGCTGGCGCTCACCACCGGACAGCTGGTCGGGCCGGCTCCGGGCCTTGTGGTCCATGCCCACAGCTGCCAGGAGCTCCAACGGGTCGAGAGTGTCCCGGGTGCCGGCAAGCTTCTGCATCAGGCGCAGTTGTTCCGCGGAATTCAGTGCCGGAATCAGGTTCCCGGACTGGAACACGAAGCCGATCTCCTGCAGGCGGAACCGGGCCCGGGCCGCCTTGCCCAACGTGCCCAGATCCACTCCATTGACCCGGACGGTCCCGGAATCGGGGGTGGTGAGGGCCCCGGCCACGGCCAGCAGGCTGGACTTTCCGGCACCGGACGGGCCGACGACGGCGACCATCTCACCGGGGCGGACGGTTAGCGAGACGTTAGCCAGGGCCTGCACCGTGCTGTCACCGTCGCCCAGGGCCAGGTTTGCGGACTCGATCAGCAGTCCGCCGGTACGCGTGCCGGCGGTGCGTTCTTCAGTGGTGGTGCTCATCTCTGTCCTCCAAGGGCTGCCAGGGGGTCTACGCGGGAAATCCGAACGATGGCCAGGGCGGCGCCTGCCAGACCAAGGACGATCGTCAGGACCGTGGCCGTCAGGATGGGAGTGGTCTCAAGGGCAAACGGCATGGCCGTACCACTCAGTCCGGCACCCATGGCGAGGCCGGCGAGAATGCCGGCAACGGTGGAGGTCACCAGGATGATGGCCGCCTGGAGCAGTCCGTCACGCAGCAGGTACCCGGTGGAGGCGCCCACGGCGCGCAGCACCGCGAGTTCATGTTTCCGCTGGATGGTCCAGACCGTGAAGAACGCGCCCACGACAAGGGCGCAGATGGCGTACAGGAAGATCTGGATCATTTCCAGGGTCATGGTTTCGGCGGAGTAGCCGGGGGAGGCGTTGAAGGATTCTGCCAAAGTCGAGGTGACCGTGCCGGCGGCTTCATCGCCGGCGGCGAAATCGATGTCCGCACCGTCGGCTGCTTTTAGCGCAACCGTGCTGGCGGTGTCGAAGTCAACGCCGGACACGGTGTCAGCGGTCGGCGCCCCGGGGGCACTCTGTCCGCTGGCCAGGTACTGCCAGGTGTCCAGCGGCAGGTAGCCCACGTCGACGTGACCGAAAGTCGCCTGCCCGTCGGTGTAGCCCACTACGGTCAGCTCGACGCCGATGCGCTCCAGGGTGACGACGTCACCGATGTGCAGGCCTTCTTCGGCTGCAGTGGCTGACACCACTATCTCGTTGGGTGCGGCAATGCTGCGTCCTTCGCCGACCGTCGGCGCCAGGAAGGAATCGGCGTTGATCCCGAACAGGGCCAGGTCAACCTGAGTGCCGTTGCCGGTGGTGCCGTTCATCATGGCGGTGCCCATCAGGGCGGACTCCTCGACGCCGGGCTGTTCGGCCCAGACCGTGGCCTGGTGTTCGTCGACAACGCTGCGGGAGAAAGCATTGTCGGTTTTCGTGCCTTCGTTGAAGGCAAAGGCGGTGGCCGGCATGGCTTTCAGGCCGGACACGCCGTCGTTGACCAGTCCGGAGGACAAGCCGGATAGCAGGACCATAAGGACGGCGATGAGGGCGACGACGCCGCCCATCAGTCCGAACCTGGCCCGGGCAAAACGCAGCTCTCGAAGCGCTAGGAACATCGGAACCCCTTGGTGGATTGGTGGAAATGTTGCCAACACAGTGTCGGTAACATACCAACATCATGTCAGAAAGTGCCCGCCGAGGCGAAATGCGCGCGTTGCGCCTTGCATGCCCGGGCAAAGACCGGGGGGGGCTGGCATGGATGCAGACCGTCTGCTGTGCTTGATCCATGCCCAGGCACGGCTTCTCGGCACGCGGTTCCCGGCATTCGTCCCGCCGCCGGCGGTACCTGCGCGCGATGGCGGTGGGCGTGGTGCTGGTGCTGGTCTTCGAATACGCGGTCCTGCCGCAGCTGGTCGGTATCGACAACGTCCTGCGGTCCTTGGCCGGGTTGCCGCTGATAGTGCTGGTGGGTGCTTTGTGCCTGGAGGTCACTTCCTGGTTGAGCTACAGCGCCCTGACGCGGGTGGTGTTGCCGGGCACCTCCCGGCCGTCCTATTTCACGCTGGTGCGGATCGACCTGTGTGACACCGCCATTAACCACGTGGTGCCCGGCGGTGGAACGACGTCGGCCGCTGCCCGCTTCCGGCTGCTCACCCTGTCCGGGAGTCCGCCGCAGGATGCGCTCAGCGCGGCAACCATCCAGGTGCTGGGAGCGAACCTGGTTCTCGGTGTGCTGTTTGGTATCGGGTTGCTGTCCATGCTCGGGCAGGTGAACGTAAGCGGCTATTACGCGGCCGCTGGGGCAGTGGTGCTGGCACTGTTCGTGCTTGTCACGGCTCTGCTGGCCGTCCTGGACCGGCATCTCGCGGGGGCGGTGCGGGTGGTGCGGTCGGTGGCGGGTGCGGTTCCGCTGATGCACCCGGACAGTGCCGAAAAGTTTGTCCGGACGGTGGCCGGCGAAACACAGATGTTCCGTGCACAGCCGCGACGGCTTCTGGCCGGGGTGGCGCTGGCGGCGCTCCGCTGGCTCCTGGACGCCGCCTGCCTGTGGGTGCTGGTGGCCGCGTTTGGCCATGTGCTGGGGCCGGGGGAGCTGCTGGTTGCCTATTGCCTGGCCGGGCTGGTGTCGATGGTGCCGCTGACCCCCGGCGGGGTAGGGCTGGTGGAAGGGCTGCTGGTACCCACTCTCACCGGATTCGGCGCATCCTCACACGCGGCGGTCCTGGGGGTGCTGTCCTGGCGGATCCTGCAGTTCTGGCTGCCGATCCCCGTAGGGGCGCTGGCCTATGCCTCACTGCGGCTGGGCGTGCTGCGCCGGGCGGGCCGCCGGCGCCGGGAGGTAGTCCTCACCGGCGCCAACGGTTCCGCCGATGGGCGGTGAGGCAGGTTAGGACCAGATGTCGTCGCCGCGCAGCGTGGCGTCGGCGCCGCCGTCGGTGTAGATGGTCTGTCCCGTGGTGTGCGTGTTCTCTTCGGAGGTCAGCCAGACCAGGAGGCGGGCAATAACTTCCGGTTCCGAGTGGCCGTTCAGTGGCATCGGCACGTTGGCATCCACCATGGCCCGGCCTTCCGGGGTGGACAGCAGGTCGCGCGTCATGGCGGAGAGGACGGTGCCCGGGGCAACCGCGTTCAGCGGAATTCCGGCGCCGGCGAAGGCCGGGCTGATGCTTTCACGGCGGACCCAGCGGCTCAGCGCCCGCTTGCTGGACGGGTAGTTCAGGTAGCCGGTCTGGGGGCCGTTGTCGGCGAGTGCCTGGCCGATCCGCAGGGCTTCTTCCTCGTTGCCGGCGAGCATGGCGTCGACAAGCTCGGGGGAGTTGGGCTGCAGGCTCGCCATGGAGCTGACGACGGCGGCGCGGGGCGCGCTGCTCTTGGCCAGGACCGGGGCCAGTTCGGTCAGGAAATCCGTAACACCGAAGAAGTTCACGGCGACGGTGATGGGTGCCGGGGCGGAAATGCCGGCGCAGGCGATCACGGCGTCGACGTTCCCGCCGGCAAGCTCCACGGCCTTGGCGACGGCGGCGGAGCGGCCCTCGGGCTTGCTCAGGTCCGCTTCGACGTCGGCGTTGCGCAGGTCGACGCCGATGACGGTGTTGCCGCGTTCCTTCAGGATGGCGGCGGTTGCTGCTCCGATGCCGGAGGCGGATCCGGTCACAATGTAGGTTCTAGTCATGTTTACAGTGTAGACCGGTCAGCCCGGCACCGGCATTTAGTGCAGCAGCTCCTGCCAGCCCGGAGGCACCCGGCCGGCCGGTCCGGGAACGGACTGGCTGTTCGGGTGGTGGGCCGGCGGGGCCAGCTCCGGCCCGGCGAAGACCGAGGAATCCGCGTAGTTCCAGAACCATTCCTCACCGGGTTCGAAGCTCCGGATGACGGGATGCCCGGTCTGCTGTTGGTGAAGGGTGGCGTGCTGCCCGGGGGAGCTGTCGCAGCAGCCGATGTGCCCGCATTCGGCACATCGGCGCAGGTGGTACCACCACCCCTCCAGTTGGGCGCATTCCACGCAGCCCGGGCCGCTGGGCGGAACCGAAACGTTGATACCGGGAATCTGGTCCATGGGGGACCTCCTTGAGGTACGGGTGGGTCGTCAGTACCGGCCGGCACGTCGAGATGCCGTCCCCACCACGGTAGCTACCCGGCCGTCCCCGTCAACCGGTGCCGGAGCGCAACGGTTCCGGGCGCAACGGTTCCGGGGTCCGGCCTAGGCCAGCCATGCGGTGGTGTCGGGCGGCAGCAGGCCGCCGTCGAGCGGGCCGCTGCTGTGCAGGACCGACCCCTCCGGCAACCCGATGGCTTCGGCGCCGAAGTTGGTGATGCTCTGCCACCCGCCGGGCCGCCGGAAGTGCAGCACGGTGGCCGGACTGTCCAGCCAGTCGAGTTCCTCCGGACCCTGCCGCTTTCCGCGGAGCTCCAGTGCCCGGCGGTAGAACAGTAGGGTTGAGTCCCCGTCCTGTTCCTGGGCGGATACTGCAGCGGACGCGAAGTGCTCCGGCTGGGGCAGATGGGCGGAGCCGGCGCCGAAGCCGAACGAGGGGCCTGAAACGGTCCAGGGCAGGGGCACCCGGCACCCGTCACGGCCCTTGTCCACACCCGGGTTGCGGTAGAACGTGGGATCCTGCCGGTCAGCGTCCGGGATGTCCGCCACTTCATGCAGGCCCAGTTCCTCCCCCTGGTACAGATAGGCCGAGCCGGGCAGCGCAAGCATCAGCAGGGTGGCGGCACGCGCCCGGCGCAGGCCCAGCTCCGGGTCCAGTGCCGGTTCGGTGCCGCCCGAGAAGACCCAGGCTTTCCCGTCCTGTCCCTTGGCGCTGCCCGCCGGAGCGGGCGGCAGGCCGTAACGCGTGGCGTGCCGGACGACGTCGTGGTTGGACAGCACCCAGGTGGAGGAGGCCCCGGTGGCCGCGGCCTGGTCCAGGTTGGCGGTGATGATCTCCCGGAACCGGGCGGCGTCGAAGTCCGCCTGCAGCAGGTCGAAGTTGAACGCCTGGCCCAGGCCTTCGGGGCTGGCGTACCGCCCGCGGCGCGAGGCATGTACCCAGGCCTCGGCCACCGCCGTGCGCGGAGGATCGTACTTGTTGAACAGCTTCCGCCACTCGGCATAGATTTCGTGGACTTCGTCGCGGTCCCAGAACGGATGGCCGCCGTCGAGGCCCTCACCTTCGGCCGCCAGCTCGGCACTGGTTGCCAGGGGTGCAGCGAGGTCCTTCGCGAGGGCATGGGCCACATCGATCCGGAAGCCGTCCACGCCGCGGTCGGACCAGAAGCGCAGGGTGGTGAGGAACTCCGCGCGCACCTCGGGGTTCTCCCAGTTGAAATCGGGCTGTTCCGGGGCGAACAGGTGCAGGTACCACTGCCCGTCCGGCACCTGCTCCCAGGCGCTGCCGCCGAAGACGGACTGCCAGTCCGACGGCGGCAGGCTGCCGCCGGGTCCTGTTCCGTCGCGGAAGATATAGCGGTTGCGGGCGGGGGAGCCCTTGGGAGAGGCCAGCGCTTCCTGGAACCAGGCATGGCGGTTGGAGGAGTGGTTCGGGACGATGTCCACGATCAGTTTGATGCCGGCGGAGTGCAGTGCCGCGGCCATGTCATCGAAGTTGTCCAGGCTGCCCAGCCTCGGATCCACGGCGCGGTAGTCGTCGACGTCGTACCCGCCGTCGGCGAGCGCCGAGGGGTAGAAGGGACTCAGCCAGACGGCGTCGACCCCCAGCTGCGCGAGGTACGGGACTTTGGCCGTGACGCCGGGCAGGTCACCGAGGCCGTCTGCGTTGGAATCCGCGAAGCTGCGCGGATAGATCTGGTAGACGGCGGCCTGCCGCCACCAGTGCGGATCCTTCATCGGGTCGGCTGGGAATGGCTGCGCGGGAGCGGTCAAGGCGGTCCTTCGGGTGGGAGGTGTTTCGACGTTGTCTGGACTCTACCAACGCGTGTGGCGCAGCTGACGTCTCAGGGAGCGGCGGCACGGCGTTCGAGCACCTCCCGTTCACGGCGGTTCCGGGCCAGCGCGGCGGCAGCGGAAAACTCGGCCCGTGCCTCCTCTGTCCGGCCGAGCCTTGACAGCAGCTCGGCCCGCACACTGGGCAACAGGTGGGATCCGTGCAGGGCCCCTTCGGCCGCCAGCCGGTCCACGATGGCCAGGGCGGCTTCCGGCCCGGTGGCCATGGACACTGCCACGGCCCGGTTCAGGTCGACCACGGGACCGGGGGAGAGCCGGCCCAGTGCCTCGTAAAGCAGGACGATCCGCGGCCAGTCCGTGAGCTCGGGCCGTGCGGCCGTGGCGTGGCACTGTGCAATGGCTGCCTGCAGGGCATAGCTGCCGCGGCTCCGTCCGAGTTCCATGGACAGCTCGTCGGCACGGGCAAGACCTGCGACGCCGCGTTGGATCTGCGCCCGGTCCCAGCGGGTACGGTCCTGATCCGCCAGCAGGACGGGTGCGCCGCCGGGACCGCTGCGGGCGGCGAAGCGGGAGGCGGAGAACTCCATCAGGGCCACCAGCGCGTGTGCTTCCGGTACCCGAGGGACTAGCCCGGTGAGGATCCGGCCGATCCGCAGCGCCTCGTTCGCCAGTTCCGGCCGGGTCCAGTTCTCCCCTGCGGTGGCCGCATACCCCTCCGTGAACATCAGGTAGATGACATGCAGGACACCGCGCAGCCGCGGCGTCCACTCATTGGGCTCCGGCGGTTCAAAGGGAACCCGCGCCGCCGCCAGTGTTTTCTTGGCCCGGACAATGCGCTGCTGCGCAGTGGCGGCCGGGACCAGGAACAGCCGGGCGATCTCCGCGGTGCCCAGCGAACCGACCACCCGCAGGGTCAACGCAATCTGCGCCTCCGTGGAGAGCACCGGGTGGCACGCGGTGAAGAGGAGCCGAAGCACGTCGTCGGGCAGCGGCTCCCATTCCGGGGCTGCCTCGTCCTGCGCCCGGCGTGCCAGCAACTCGTAGCGGTCCTGAAGCCGCTCGGCCCGCCGCCACCTGTCGATCGCCCGGCGTCTGGCCACCGCGCTGATCCAGGCACCGGGGTTACGGGGAATACCCGTTCCGCTCCATGCGGTCAGGGCTTCGGCGACGGCGTCCTGCGCAGCGTCCTCGGCCAGTCCGACGTCGCCGGTCACCCGGGCCAGGGCGGCCACAATCCGGGCGCCTTCGATGCGCCACAGGGCATCGAGGCGTCCCCGGACTGCTGCCGCGGAATCCACGGCTATTTGTTCTCCGCGGTCAGGTTCTCCTCTTCCTGACGCCACAGTTCTTCCTTCCGGATGTATTCGTTGTCCGCAAAGTCGGCGAAATCGGTGGCTTCGTTCACGCGCCGGACCTCGAGTTTGGACCCGGGGCCAAGCGGTGCGCGGCTGGCCCACTCCGCCGCCTCCTCACGGGATCCCACCTGCACAATCCAGTACCCGTTGAAGAGCTCGTGGGTTTCGCCGTAGGGGCCGTCGGTGACCAGCGGAGGATCCTCGGAGAAATCCACCACCAACCCGCTGCCCTCGGAGACGTCTGCCAGGCCTTCGCCGCCGATCATCACTCCGGCATTGATCATTGACTCGTTGTAGGCGCCCATCTGGTTGATGATCTGCTCAAACGGGATGCCCTTGGATGCCTGCACGGCCTCGTCCGTGGCCCGCATGATGAACATGTACTTCATGGCACTCTCCCTGCTGCTTGTTCCGTAGAAGGTGCTGATGCGCCTCCTACTATGACGTCGAACGGGCGGGATGGATATCGACAGCCCGGAAAATCTTTTCCGGCTCCGGGACCGCAGCGGGAACTGCTGACAGCAGATCCGCCGAGGGCAGATACCCCTTCTCCTGCCGTCCCGGCAGGCGCAGCGTGGAGGCATGAATGAAACCGAAAAAGCCCCGCTGTTTACCGAAAGAATCCGCCAAGAGTTTTTCGAACGCCGTGTCCTCGTTTTGGACGGGCCGCTGGATGACGACAATGGAACCCTGCTGGCCACGCAGCTGATTGCCCTGGCGGCTGAGGACCCGAAATCCGACATAGCACTCTGGATCCATTCCCCGGGTGGATCCGTCCCCGCAATGCTGGCGATCCGCGATGTCATGCGTGCAATCCCCAACGACGTATCCACCCTCGCTTTCGGAATAGCCTGCAGTGCCGGGCAGTTCCTGTTGTCTGCCGGCACACGCGGCAAGCGCCGGGCTCTGCGACACTCCCGCGTGCTGATGCATCAGGGGTCTGCGGGACTCGCCGGTACTGCGGCCGACGTCGAACTCCAGGCGGACGATCTGCGCTATACGCGGGACACCGTGCTGCGCCTGATTGCGGAGGATACCGGCCAGCCCGTCGAGCGGATCTTTGCCGATTCCCTGCGTGACCACTGGTATACCGCAGAGGAAGCCCTCGACTACGGCTTTATTGACGCCATTGCCGGGTCCCTGGCGGAGTTCCGTCCGGCCGGCCGGGTGACGGCCGGATTCCGGAGCCTGGTCCGGGAGGGAGCCCAGTGAGCACATACACCGTCCCCAACGTCATCGCCCAGCATCCCCGCGGCGAACGGATCATGGACATTTACTCGCACCTGCTCACGGAGCGGATTGTCTACGTCGGCACGGCCATCGATGCCGGCGTCGCCAATGCGCTGATAGCCCAGCTGCTTTTCCTGCAGTCGGACAACCCGGAAGCCGACATCGAGCTGTACATCAACTGCGAGGGCGGAGATCCCAGCGCCATGCTCGCCATCTACGACACCATCCGCTTCATCCGCCCGTCCGTTGCCACCACGTGCGTCGGCCAGGCCGTGGCTGTGGGGGCCGTCCTCCTGGCCGCCGGCGCCGAAGGCAAACGCGCTGCGCTGCCGCACGCGCGGGTCATCCTGCACCAGCCCGCAGCGTCTGGTCGCGGCACCATTCCCGACCTGATCCTGCAGGCGGACGAGCTGGTGCGGGTGCGCTCCGACATGGAGGAAGTCCTCGCCCGCCACACCGGCCAGAGCCTGCAGACGCTCCGGACGGATACCGACCGGGACCGCTTGTTCACAGCCGAAGCGGCACGCGAGTACGGCCTGCTGGACCACGTGATCGCCGCCAAGGGGGCGGTCCTTAGGCAGCCAGCCTGAACGTGCCCTGCGTCGCCGGAACGCTTGCCTGGCCGTCCGTGGAGATCAGCGATTCGGCTACCCCGAGCGTGAGGTCCAGCAGGGTAATGCCCAGGGCTCCGGCGACGGCGGCAACCATCTCACTGGAAGGCTCTTTCAGTCCGCGCTCGATCTCCGAGAGGTACTGCGGCGAAATTCCCGCCCGCGCAGAAAGCCCGCCGAGGGTCCAGCCGCGTTCGTGCCGCAGTCGGCGCAGGAGTTCTCCGAGCACCTGGCGCCACAAAGGGTCGGAGGCGGTTTCGGACGGGCCGTTGAAAGGAAGAATCTCGCTCATCCTTGATGGTAAAACGCAGTGCGGCCCCGGGCCATGGGTCCGGACCAGCGGCAGTTCTGCCCAGAGCGGAGGGCGGCAACTTTGTCGTTGCCCGCTACCTGAAGCGGGCGGGTCTTTCGTCCGGGCGGGCACAGTCCTACAGTGTGGAGCATGGCCGGGAACAGCGTGCGGCTGCCCCACCAAGAGCCAGTCCAGGGGGCGGTCTTCCGTCCCGCCATTGCAAGGACGTGAGGACCATGACGGAAACGCAAATCGGTGCCGAAGACGATCGGGAACTCAAAGCAAAACTCCGGGCGGTATGGGCGCTCGGGAACTATACCGCTGTGGCCACCGAAATCATTTCCGGTCTGGGTCCCGTGCTGGTGCAGGCCTGCAACATTACTGATCGTGACGAAGTGCTGGATGTCGCGGCCGGTACGGGAAACGCGGCCATTCCCGCCGCTGAGACCGGGGCAGACGTGACCGCCTCGGATCTGACCCCGGAACTCCTGGAGTCCGGCAAGCGTCTGGCCGAAGCACGCGGGGCGCACCTCAGCTGGGTCGTGGCCGACGCCGAGGCTCTGCCATTCGCGGACGGGTCCTTTGACGCGGTGATCTCCTGCGTGGGTGTGATGTTTGCCCCGCATCACCGGCAGGCGGCAGCCGAACTGGTGCGGGTCTGCCGGCCCGGCGGTCGCATCGGCCTGATTAACTGGACGCCCGAAGGATTCATCGGACGGATGTTCGCCACTATGAAGCCGTACGCCCCGCCGCCGCCTCCCGGGGCGCAGCCGCCGCCGCTCTGGGGGAGTGTGGACCATGTGCAGTCGCTGCTGGCCGGCCGGGTGCAGGAGTTCCGGGCTGAGCGCCGGACGGTGCGCGTTGACCGGTTTGCGACGCCGGAGGAGTTTCTCGCTTTCTTCAAGGCGAACTACGGGCCCACCATTGCGGTGTACAAGTCGATTGCGGGCAGTCCCGACCGGGCGGCAGCACTGGACGAGGAACTGATGGCTCTGGTTCGCCGATTCAGTGCCGGCACCGACGGCACGGCCATGGACTGGGAGTATCTGCTGGTTACCGCGCACCGCGCCTAGGGGAGTGGGCCTGTAGCCTCCTCCAGCACTGCCGCGATCCCGGGACGTGACGCCGTAGGGACTGTTGCCGTGCATTGCCGTGCACAGCCTCCCACCGAATGGTGCTGATGTGACTGGTGGGTTCACGCCGCCCCCGAATGTCACAGAGCCTGGGACCCGGTGCCGGACCGGGCCAATCGCCGTGCACAGCCTCCCACCAAATGGTGCAGATGTGACTGATGGGGTCACATTGGCGCCCATACGTCACAGAGCCTGGGACCCTGTGCGAACCGCACGCTGCGCATCCCATGCAGCCAGCCGCCGGCGCGACTCAACGGAACCCGTTCGTGGCTCAACCGAACGAGCCCGTGGCCCTACGGGGCGCAGCAGACGTCCCGGGGGACCCCCTCCTCAACGCTAGTTGACATAATGTGGATTATCGGCGTTATAACCGGGGTGCCGGAAGTGGCGGAAACCACAGATATTCCCGAACCGTCCATCCGGCCCCGATTACCCGCTAATCCCCCGTTTTTGGCGCTTTGTCCGGTTTTTGCCGAACTTCGGACTCTTCCGTGCAGACTCCAGGCCCGGGACGCCGTTCTGCGGCGAAAGGCCGCTTCTGGCTGAAGCTCCCAAAACGGCCGACCTGGTCGCACGGTTTCCGGCCTCCCGGCACCGGAACCGTCTCTCTCCAGTCAGTTGACATAACGTCCCCCGGCAACCTGCCGGGGCAGTCTGCGCGGCTTTACATAACCGCCTGCTGGCTCCTGCCCCGCCCGGGAAACCGGCCGACCTGGTCGGACAGTTTCCCGTCTCCGCCACCCGCGCTCACAGCACCTCGACGGGTTGACATAATGCCTCCGCCGGCTGGGCTGACCGGGACCACCGGGTTGACATAACCGCCCCGCAGCCTGCCCCGTAACCGCCCCCGCAGCCTGCCGCGCCGCCGGACTCGGCCCGCCCCGATCCTGCCCCGCTCCCGGCGCGAAAGCGGGAATACAAACTTCCGACGGGACGTTGATCACTTTCCTGCCGTATTTCGTCATACGTGGTCCGCCACGCCTGTACGGTTTGGTGCAGCGACTTTCGTTGCCCTATATGATCTACGCTTCACCCCCCCCACAATCAGGAGATAAGCACAAGAAAATGGCTACCGATTACGATGCCCCGCGCGTCAAGGAAGAAGACCAGCACACAGACTCCCTCGAGGGTCTGAAAGCTCAGCAGCGTGGCGGAGCGATGACAGCAGTCATCGATGTCGAAGAGTCAGACGCCATCGACGGTTTTGACCTTCCGGGTGCGGATCTTTCCGGCGAGGAACTCCTCATCAAGGTGGTTCCCCCGCAGGCAGACGAGTTCACCTGCATGTCCTGCTTCCTCGTACGCCACCGTTCGCAGATCGCCCGCGAAAAGAACGGCGAGGCCTACTGCCTGGACTGCGAGGGCTAGTCTCTCCCCGCGCCGCACAGCCGGGTTCCGCCAGACGGCGGACTCGGCTGTTTGTCTTTAACGCCGGGTCCGCACCGTAGACTCTCCGCATGTCTACCTCCCTTCCCCCATCCGCCCTTGCGCTCACCCCGGCGGACAAGGCGCTCGTGGACCTGGCCCGGCGCACCATTGACGCCGCCACCGACGCCGGCCCCGACGAAGACGGAATCCACACCATGGGCGCGGCGGTCAGGACGGCCGACGGCGGTATGCACGCGGGCGTGAACCTCTACCACTTCACGGGCGGTCCCTGCGCCGAACTTGTTGCCCTGGGCGTGGCACGGGCGGCCGGAGCGGCCGAGCCCACCTGCATCGTTGCCGTCGGCAACCACGGACGAGGCGTCCAAAGCCCGTGCGGACGGGACCGTCAGGTCCTTGCCGACTACTACCCCGGTATCCGCGTGATCCTGCCGACGCCGGACGGCCCGGTCAGCATTCCCGCGGGCGACCTGCTGCCGCTGGGATTCGTCCCGCCCGCGGCGTAAATGCCCGCCTCTCCCCTGCTGCGTCCCTGGGCGCAGGCCGATGCACCGTCCCTCTATGCGGCCTTCGCCGCCGATCCTTCGCTAGAGCACCAGCTGGGCTGCCGGCTCGACGACGTCGGACAGGCCGCCGGGTATCTCGACACCGTCCTGGTCGATTCTCCGCAGCGGCGAAGCTTCGCGGTTGACGTGGACGGCACGGCGGTGGGAAACATCGGAATCAGCGCGATCGACAGCCGGCACCAGACCGCCTGGGTCTCGTATTGGCTGGCGCCATCCGCGCGGGGACGTTCGCTGGCCTCCCGCGGCGTCGCGGCGGCAGCAGAGTGGGCCCTAGGCGACGGCGGGCTTTTCCGCCTCGAACTGGGACACCGGACCAACAACCCCGCATCCTGCCTGGTGGCGCTGAACGCCGGGTTCCGGACGGAAGGCATCGAACGGTCCAAGCTGCGCTACGGCGGGGCCCGCTTCGACGTGGAAACCCACGCGCGGCTGGCATCCGATCCGGTTCCGGACATCAGTGTGCTGCCGCTTCAATCCCCCGGCCCCTCCACGTCCTGAACCACTTCGTTGCGGCGCAGGAACCAGGGCCGGAACGGCGGGTCGAACCGTGCGAACCGCGGACGGCCCAGAGGGGTGAACCCTTCGGCAGACACAGCTGCCAGGAGGACCTGGAGATGGCTCTGATAGTTGGCTTCGCTCCAGCGGCCGGAAAACCCCGCCGCCGCAGCTGTCCGCCCCCGCACCGGAACAATGCTGACGGCCGGGTCCTCCGGCACCGGGGCGGACGCAGCGGACAGCTCCGCGGGCAGGACGAAGGCCACGCAGAAGGCACCCGGAAGCGGACTTGGTTCCAGCAGGACCGGAGCCGTCATCGCCAGGGGCATGCCTTCGGTTCCGGGCGACGGTTCCAACGGAGCGGAGTTCCGCCCGCTGATATACGCGTAGAGGTGCCGGAAGCCGGCATTGCCGGCTCCTTGGAAGCCTGCGTTCACGGTGACCTGGGCCACGAGGTGCGCGGGGTAATGGCGCAACTCGAAATCTGGATACCGTCCCAGGAGGTTATACGGCTGCTGCTCGGTCATGGTGGTCACACGTTACGCCGCCCCGGCTGCGCGTGAACACCGCAGCGGCTACTAGGATGAAGCGGTGCCCACAGATTCCACCGCCCTGCTGCGTGACCTGGTCCTGCCGATGCTCGAACAGGAGCTCGTGCCGATAGTCCAACTGGGGCACCCCGCCCTCCGCCGCGAGGCGCTGCCCTTCGACGGCGAACTGGACGCCGCCGAACTGGATGCCCTCGTAGCACTTATGCGCCGGGTCATGCACGCCGCCCCCGGCGTGGGGCTGGCTGCACCCCAGCTGGGTATTCCGCTGCAGATCGCGGTGCTGGAGGACACCTTCGACGCCGGAGCCGAGGCCTCGGCCGTCCGGGAGCGGTCTCCCCTGCCCTTCTTCACGATCATCAATCCCCGGTACGAAGCCGACGGGGACGAGACCGCCGAGTTCTTCGAAGGCTGCCTGTCCTTCGAGGGTTACCAAGGCGTGGTCCGCCGGCCCCGGTCGGTGGTGCTGGACTACACCGACCTGAAGTCCCGGCCGCGCATGGAACGCTTCAGCGGCTGGCAGGCGCGGATAGTCCAGCATGAAACGGACCATCTCTTCGGCACCGTGTACGTGGACAGGATGCTTCCCCGGTCCCTGTGCAGCAATGCCGAATACGCCCGCCGCTGGGCCGCGCCGGGTATCAGCGAGGCCCAGCGGATACTGGGTTTCTAGGCGCGGGCCGGTTCTAGGCCCGGGCCGGCTCCGGCGTGCGCGCCTGCTCCGGGGCCGGGTTCTGCGGCGTCGGCAGCCAGCGGGCCCACCATGCGAGCAGATGCTCGAAGCGCCTGCGCCGGTGCCACGGCGTGCCGCTGCGGGAGAGCTCGTGGTTCTCGCCCGGGAAGAGCAGCAGCTCCGTTGGCACCGACCGCAGCTTCAGTGCGGTGTAATACCGCTGGGCCTGCTCCACCGGGCAGCGCAGGTCCTCTTCGGAATGGACCACGAAGGTGGGGGTGCGGACGGAGTCCACGCACGCCATCGGGCTCTGCGCCAGGACTGCGGCCGGATCCGTACCCGTGTAGCCGGCGCTGAAGAACCAGCCGATGTCCGCTGAGCCGATAAAGGACAGCGGATCAAGGAAGCCGCGTTCCACCACGGCGGCGGTGAACCGGTGGTCGTGCGCGATGGTCCACGCCGTGAGGTAGCCGCCGTAGGATCCGCCCATGATGCCCAGCCGGCTTCCGTCGAGTTCCGGATGCACGGCCAGCGCCCCGTCCACGAACGCCAGCACGTCGGCCAGATCCAGGGTGCCCATGGCTTCCTTGATGCTTCGCCCGTGCGCCTGCCCGTAGCCTGCTGACCCGCGGGGGTTGCACATCAGCACTGCGTAGCCGGCGTTGGTGTAGATCTGTGTCTCGTCGAAATAACCCCACCCGTATTGGGCGAACGGACCGCCGTGGATGTTCAGCAGCACCGGGTGCGGGCCGGGTCCCTCGGGCAGGGCCAGCCAGCCGTGCACGGGATAGCCGTCCCCGGAGGGGTGCGTTTCCTCGGCAGGCAGCGCAACCGCGGTTTCCCGGCGCAGCGCTTCGGAGAAATCAGTGACGGCGCGGAGGCTGCCGTCCTCGACGACGGCGAGGTCGCCGGCCGTCCGCGGGTCGGTGTAGCTGACCACCACTGTGCCGTCTGCGGAGCCGGCGGCTTCCACGACCCGGGGGCCGGCCACCAGAACTTCCACCCGTCCGCGCGGATCCACGGCCAGGAGCTCACCCGCCCCGCGCGTGCGGTTGAAGACCAGCACCTCGGCACCGTTGTGCGGCACGACGGTGCCCTCCGCCAGATCTACGCTCTCCGGGTCCGTCAGCCGGCGCACCGCCGTCGGGTCCGCTGCCGGGGCCGCATACAGGGCGGTGTTCCGGGCAACGAAATCGGTGCCGGTAACGGAAACCTCCTGGCCCAGATAGAACAGCCAGTGCCCGTTGGTGCTTTCCACCGGGTCCGAGACCGTCAGCGGGTTGCCGGCGTCGTGGTTGGTAAGCCGGGTCAGTCCGGTGCCGTCCGGGTGGATGCTGAAGACATCGGACACCAGGGAGGCGTCCAGATCCGGGGAGGACGTGAACAGGATCCGGCCGCCGTCCGCCGTGAACACCGGCTGCAGATGGTCCGCTGGATCGGAAGTCAGCTGCACGGCCTCGGGCAGGCCCTTTTCGGGTTCGCCGCCGTCCCTGGCCCTGCCCCGCGGCTCGATGTGCGGCTCGGCGTCGAGGTCAGGCAACATCAAATGGAAGATCTGCACGGGCTTGTCATTGGTGTAGCCCACGCCGTTCATCCGGTATTTGAAGGTGGTGATGAGCCGGGGATCCTCAGCGGCGGAACCCACGCCGTCCGTGGTTCCGTACCGGCCTTCCTCCGGCACGCGGGCGGAAAACACCACACTGCGGCCATCCGGGGAGAAATTGAACCAGGACACACCCAGCAATGCGTCAGTCAGCTGAACGGGCTCCCCGCTGCCGGCGCCCAGGATGTACAGCTGAGCCGGCTCCCCCGGCGCCGCACGCAGGAATCCGAGGCTGGAACCATCGGGACTGTACTTCGGCAAGGTGTCCCGGAAACCGCGGGTGAGCCGCCGCGGCCGGCCTCCCTGGGTCAACGGAATACGCCACAGCTGCCCGGTATAGGCATCGGCGGTGAAGTCCGGGCGGGTCACTGAGACCACGCAGTGCAGGGCATCGGGATGCACGGCCGGGGCGGACAGGGAATTCAGGAGAGGCAGGTCACATGGTTTCACGCTCCGAAGCCTAATGTCCGCGGCCGCCGGGGCCAACCGCCGCCTTAGGATGGATTCATGCCTTCCCTGCCGCTGCTGGTCTGTCCCGTCTGTGGCGGCAGCCTCGAACCCGATCCCGATTTCCGGTCCCTCAGCTGCCCGGCAGGCCATCGATATGATGCGGCCAAGCAGGGCTATTTCAATCTCCTTACCGGCGGCGGCACTAAATTCCAGGCGGACACCGCCGCCATGGTCCAGGCCCGCACGGACTTTCTGGCGGCCGGTCACTACCAGCCAATGGCGGCCGAGCTGGCACGCCTCGTGTCGGCTTCAGCACCCCAGGCGGGTGCCGTCCTCGACGCCGGCGCGGGAACCGGCTACTACCTCGGCGAGGTACTGCGTCCGCTTCCGGGGGCCGAGGCGGTGGCACTGGACATTTCCAAATACGCGCTGCGCCGGGCAGCCCGCGCACTGCCGGGAACCTACGCACTGGTGTGGGACGTCTGGCGGCGGCTTCCGCTGCGGGATGCCTCCGTGGACGTGGTGCTGAACGTCTTCGCACCGAGGAACCCGCCGGAATTCCACCGCGTCCTGGCTCCCGGCGGCATCCTGGCAGTGGTGACTCCGCGCCCGGAGCACCTGCAGGAAATCCGGGCAGGGGCGGCCATGCTGGGTATCGCTGCGGAAAAGGAAGAGCGGGTCAGTGCGTCCCTGTCCACCGGATTCTCCGCCCTGCACAGCACGCAGTGCACGTACTCCATGCAGCTGCGCACTGCGGACGTCCGAAACGCCGTGTTGATGGGTCCTTCCGCCCGGCACCTGGAGCCGGCCGCCCTCGAACGGACCCTGGCCGCCCTGCCCGACCCCGTCGAGGTGACTGCGTCCTTCACCCTGCAGATCTTCCGCGCCGACTGAGGCCTGACGCACAAAACGTTATCCATCCGCCGCCCGCGGCCCTAGGTCTGCGGCACGGTCTCGGGCAGAATGTACTAAACGCCCGGTAACCGCCGCCGCGCGCGCTGCCGGTGCCGTAGGCAACGGGAACGATCAGGACAAGCAGGACACGCAGGACACTCAGGACAAGCAGGACACGCGGAACTGTCCGGAAGATAAGGGGAAAGCGGATGCAGGAAGTCTTCGAATGGATGCTCAGCTATGGCTGGGCCCTCTGGTTGGTTCTTTTCCTCGGATTCGCCGCCGTGGAGGCCCTTACCCTGGACCTGTTCTTCGGAATGCTCGCCGTGGGCGCGCTGGCGGCTATGCTGGCCTCGTTCTTCGCCGCCCCGCTCTTCCTGCAGGTGGTGGTGTTCGCGGTGGTCTCCGTCCTCATGATCGGCGTAGTACGGCCGATCGCCCTGAAACACCTGCAGAAGGGCGACAAGGATCAGTTGTCCAACATCGACCGGATCATCGGCGCGCCTGCGCTGACGCTGGAATCCGTGACGGGTTCCTCCGGAACGGTGAAAATCGGCGGCGACACGTGGACTGCCCGCAGCGTTGACGGATCCCCGCTGCCCGCGGGCGTCGAGGTCAGCGTCGCACGGATCGAGGGTGCTACCGCCCTGGTCCAGGCGGCCGGAACCGGATCAACAGCAGCACACTGACAAATCAGGCGGCATGGCCGCCGAACCAAATGCGGGAATTCCGGAAGGAATTCCGCTGAACCAAACCGCGGAATCCGTCCCGGATCGCGTGGAACGCAAGGGGGAACATGAGTGGAACAGCAGTCCTATTAATTCTCGCCGTCCTGGTGATCTTTGTACTGGTCATCCTGGTCAAGGCGGTCAAGATCGTCCCGCAGGCACGGGCAGGCGTGGTGGAACGGCTTGGCAAGTACCAGCGCACGCTGAATCCCGGCCTGACCATCCTGGTTCCGTTTGTGGACCGGATGCTGCCGCTGCTGGACCTGCGTGAACAGGTGGTGTCCTTCCCCCCGCAGCAGGTCATCACAGAGGACTCCCTCGTGGTCTCCATCGATACCGTGGTCTATTTCCAGGTCACGGATGCCCGGGCAGCAACCTATGAGATCGCGAACTACATCCAGGCCGTGGAGCAGCTGACCACCACCACGCTCCGCAACGTGGTGGGCGGCCTGAACCTGGAAGAGGCGCTGACCTCCCGTGACCAGATCAACGGCCAGCTGCGCGGCGTCCTGGATGACGCCACCGGCCGCTGGGGTATCCGGGTCTCCCGGGTGGAGCTCAAGGCCATTGAACCGCCCCTGTCGATCCAGGATTCCATGGAGAAGCAGATGCGGGCCGAGCGGGAACGCCGCGCAACCATTCTGACGGCCGAAGGTACCAAGCAGTCGCAGATCCTCACCGCCGAAGGACGCCGGCAGGCCGCCATCCTCGCTGCCGAGGGTGACGCGAAAGCCGCCATCCTGCGCGCCGACGGTGAGGCGCAGGCCATCGCCAAGGTCTTCGATGCCATCCACAAGGGCAACCCGGACCAGAAGCTGCTCGCCTACCAGTACCTGCAGACCCTGCCGAAGCTGGCCGAAGGCACGTCCAACAAGCTGTGGATCATCCCCAGTGAGCTGGGCGAAGCCCTCAAGGGTGTCGGCAGCGCATTGGGCGACTTTGTGCCGGACGCGGCCATGCACTCGTCCAACGGGAGCACCCCGGCCCAGGCTTCCGGACCCGCAGCCGCGGCAGGCCCCGCAGCCGGAGCCTAGCCCGTTCCGCTCCCCTGTTAGCCGATTCCCGTTCGGTGCCGGTATAATCGGTTGTTTGCCGGGCAATAGCTGCGGCACCGAACGGGACCGCCGACGGGAACAGCTGCGGCGTCGTCGGCGTTGTATTGGCTGTGACGGCCAGCCTTAGGTTTACCTGCCGGTCCGCCTCCGGGCGGCAGGCGGGCACGGCACCGGCATAACAAGGGATCCGCCAGCGGATCCAGCGGATTGAAGAGGGAGAAAAGATGAGCGATCGTAGCCTGCGGGGTATGCGCCTGGGCGCGCAGAGCATGGAGACTGAATCCGGTGTGGAGCCGGCTCCCCGCCAGCGGGTGGAATACCGCTGTGAGGACGGCGAGCGTGTTTTCGTAACTTTCGCTGCCGAAGCGGACGTTCCTCCGGTCTGGATCTCCAAGACCGGCAAGGAAGCGCTTCTGGTGGACGGCGAGAAGCCGGACACCAGCAACGACAAGCCGGTGCGGACGCACTGGGACATGCTGTTGGAACGACGCAGCATCGAGGAACTTGAGACGATCCTCCAGGACCGCCTGAACATCCTGCGCGAACGCCGCGGAGAGCGCACCAGCGCCTAGATCCATGCAGCGCGGTGTCCGGTCAACGGACAACCGGCGTGCAGAGACAAAAAAGCGGGGCGGGGGGCCAAAGGGCCCCCCCCCCCCGGTGGGTTTTAACAAACCCCGCCGGGGGGT